>CANIIA010000003.1 GCA_947467435.1 Betaproteobacteria bacterium | reverse complement strand
TCAATACTCCAACGACTGCAAATACTCAGACTGTCGCCGGAGCGCCTTCTTGTCTAAGTGCGGTTGGTTGGCTTATTCCTTTTCAGCAAACAGGATCACCATCAGCGTTTTGCCGACCACGTTCAACAAAATACCAAATAGCACTAAACCTAAAAACATGGTGATTGCCGCAATGATGCGCCCGCCAACAGTGACCGGATACATATCGCCATAACCGGTTGAAGTAATGGTCACCACGCACCACCACATGGTGGCTGGAATCGATGTGTAGAAGCGCTTGTCTTCAGGAATTTGGACGCCGGTGATGGGATCACTGGGCACAAATTTCTCATCCGTTCCGGGTTTTTCAGCGAGTAGTGCTTTTTGTCCGGCTTCCATGGCTTCGGCTGAATACAGTTCGCCTTCGACAAAATACATGGCGGTGCTTGAGATCATCAGCACAGAGAAGAAGACGATGAAGTAGATCTTCAGATTGGCGAGGATCGGATTCGTTTTTGCCGTATCTGCTGCCCCAGCACCCATACGCGCCAGTTTGAGAACGCGCAGCACGCGAGCCACACGCAATAGACGCAAGACTTTGGTTCCTTGCAACGCGCTTAGGTTCAGCAACATTAAATACGAGGGCAAGATGGACACCAGATCAATGATGCCCCAGGTGGTGAAGGCGTATTTCCAGCCTTTTTCTGAGTACATCAGGTTGGCAACGTAGTCGACAGTAAATATCGCGACTGAAATCCACTCCATCCAGAAAAATTGTTTTGCGTAGGCGGTTTCGAACTCGGGTACCGTCTCTAGGGCGAGCGCAATACACGACGCGAAGATAAAAATCGTCACAATGTTCTGCCAAAAACGAAAACCCGCGCTGGTCGGGTCTGAGAAAAAACGTCGTAGCATTGCTCCCCCTTGATGTAGCTAATAATTAAATACTAATAACAAAATAACCATATTTAGAGTACATCGTTGTGATGTGAAAACTCAATACGTACCTGCACTGATCGAGTGAAAGTCACGCGAATGAATAGTTAATGATCAATATCCAGCGACGTATCTGACATAAAGCTGAAATTCTGAATAATTGCTGACGTTAATTTCAGCGGCGCTTTCGGCTGTTGAACCTGAAAGAGGCCACTGTTTTCTAAATTCGATCGTATCGATGGCGCAGTTTTGCTGGTGGCCACGTAAAGACCCGCTCCGGCATGGTTTTGCTAGTCGAGCGATGTTGTTGGGTAATTCCTTTAAAATACGCAGACTTAGCAATATTTCTGCGCTTTTTTCTCCATAGGCCTATGAACGCACCTGCATACCAATTTGATGCGGATTCTGTCCGCTTTGGCAGCGCCCACTCACAAAAACGTCTCGAGGACGACCGATTACTGATTGGTCAGGGGGCGTATAGCGATGACCGTATCCAGGCAGACGCGCTATGGCTCGTGCTGTTGCGCTCACCGCATGCACATGCCGAAATTCAACAGATTGACCTGGCGGCGGCTCGCGAAGCTCCTGGCGTCGTTGCAGTGTGGACCATGGCCGATCTTGCGGCGCACGGCGTGGGGCACATTCCCGTGCCACCAATCTTTAAGCGTGCTGACGGAACGCCGATGGCCGCGCCCTTGCGTACGCCGTTGGCGCAAGATCGTGTGCTGTATGTGGGACACCCGGTGGTTGCCATCGTAGCCAACACGCGAGCGCAAGCACAGGACGCCGCAGAACAGGTCATGATTGATTACGTGGAGTTACCTTGCGTGGTCGAACCACATCGTGCACTGCTCGCCGATGCCCCGGTGATTTGGCCACAAGCGCCGGACAATATTGCTGCAGAGACGCGGCATGGTGATGCCGACAAAACAGCTGCTGCGTTTGCAAAGGCCGCACATGTCACGCATCTCAAATTACACAACCAGCGATTGATGGCGTTTGCCCTTGAGCCGCGCGCAAGCATGGCGCAGTTTGAAGGCGGTCGATGGACCTTGCACACACAATCGCAACAGCCCACCGGGACACGCGACTTATTAGCCGCAGTGTTTAAAACCAAACCCGAAGATTTTCGTGTGATGGTTGGTGATATGGGTGGTGGCTTTGGCATGAAGACGGGTTTATATCCAGAAGATGCCGTGTTGTGTTTTGCCGCGCGTCAACTCGCACGTGCTGTGCGTTGGCGTGCCGATCGCAGTGAAGAGTTTTTGGCAGGACACATGGGCCGTGATCAACATTTCGACGCCGCGATGGCGTTAGATGCAACGGGCCGCATTCTGGCGTTGAAGATGGACATGATTTGCAACATCGGCGCATTACCGGTGGGTTCATCGGCGATGGTCCCATTGATGCTTGGCCCCAAAGTGCAGACGTCGGTATACGACATACCGACGGTTGATTACCGTATTCGATGTGTGCTGACGAACACCATGGCCACCGGGGCTTATCGCGGCGCGGGTCGTCCGGAGGCCAATTACTTGATGGAGCGCTTGATTGAAAGTGCTGCGCGTGAAATGCGCATCGATCCAGTGCTGTTGCGTCAAAAAAACATGATCACGCCAAACGCGTTTCCGTACCGCGCACCGTTGGGTGATGTGTTTGATACAGGTGAGTTCGCGCGCGTGTTACAACGCGCTGTTGAGGCGGCCGATTGGTCGGGATTTGAAGCGCGTCGGGCGGCCTCGTTAAAGCGTGGTCAGTTGCGTGGTCGTGGTTTGTCGAGTTATATCGAATGGACCGGTGCGCTACTGACCGAGACCGTAGATATTGAAGTCGATGCTGAAGGTCATGTGACGGTCTTTTCCGGCACCATGGCCATGGGGCAGGGTTTGCAAACGACTTACACTCAACTGATTACTGAAGTGCTTCAGCTGCCCGCGAAATCAGTGCAGTTGGTGCAAGGTGATACCGATCGTGCCAATGGGGTGGGGAGTGTTGGTTCGCGCTCTGCATTTGTGGGTGGATCCGCCGTCGTGTCTGCGGGCCGTAAAGTGATTGCGCGTGGAAAAGAATTGGCCGCTGATGCAATGGAAGCGGCGCTCAGTGATATCGAATATCGTGCAGGCGTATTTCATATTTCAGGCACCGATCGTCAAATCGGTTTAGCGCAACTGGCAAGTCAGCAATCCGAAAAACGTATTCGCGTCACAGCCACCGAAACGCCATCATCGCCCTCGTGGCCTAATGGTGCACAAGTGGCCGAGGTTGAAATCGATCCTGAAACTGGTGTGGTTCAGGTGGTGGCGATGACTTCGGTCGATGACATCGGACGGATCATCAATCACATGATTGTCGAAGGTCAGGTGCAAGGAGGCATTGCCCAAGGCCTTGGTCAAGCATTGATGGAGGCGGTGACATACGATGCCGATTCCGGTCAGTTGCTCACGGGCTCGCTGATGGATTACACCGTGCCACGTGCAGACGATATGCCGATGCAGTTAGAGAGCCATTTCGATGAAACCGTGCCGTGCACGACCAACTTACTTGGCGTGAAAGGATGTGGTGAGATCGGAACAATTGGTGCAGTTCCGGCGATCGTGCATGCAGTCATCGATGCATTGGCTGAACACGGTGTGACGCAAATTGAAATGCCGATCACGGCTGAAAAGATCTGGCGTTTGTTGCACACCTAAGTCACCGCTTGGTGTGAGTTTGGTATGTCAACACAAGCCCTGAACGTCGCATGGCAAGTGCGCCCAGAGATGACGCTGAATTTAACGCGTGCATTATTGTTTTCTGTGTTGGCGCATCTGTGTTTCGTTGGCGCGCTTTCGTGGTGGGCTTTACAGCCGGCTGACACGCCGTTGGTGCCGCCACGTTTGGTGACTCGCTTGCAGCCGGCGCCATCGCCGGTGCGCTCACCCCAAGTCACGCCAACACCGTCCGCGCGACAACCGCCTGCTGTTGCAACGCCCAAGACTGCGGGCGCAGTGTCCCCATCGGTGACGCCTGTCACGCCGGTGCTGCAAATGCCGAGCGAGGTTCCGCGTTCGGTTGAAGTCGCGCGACCCGTGATTGCCACGCCCGAACCGCCGCGAGTCAGCGTCACCGAATCAAGTAAAGCAACGGAAACAACAAAACTCGTAGAGCCTGCACGTAGCACGGTATCGGCTGCACCTTCCACCGCGACGACGGGTCCATCCGCGCCGCAGTCGGATGCCTTGGATGCAGGAGCAGTGGCGCGTTACCGACTCGAGCTGATGAGTAATGCACGTCGCTTTAAACGCTATCCACGACTCGCTTTAGATAACGACTGGGAGGGCCGCGTTGAGTTACGCGTGAGTTTTTCTGTGGAGGGCAAACGCTTGGGCATTAGCGTATTAAAAAGTTCTGGTCACAGCGTGCTCGATCAACAAGCCATCGACATGCTCGGGCGCACAAATGTCCCATTACCCGACACTTTGCGCGGCCGTGCGTTTACGCTCGATATTCCAGTGATTTATAACTTGCGCGAGGAAACCGGCGGCTAGTGTGCTGCGTTGGGGTGTTCTGGCGCGAAAGCCACCACATGATCCACGTCCAGACGAATGCCGATGCGCTCTCCAGTGGCGTGATTGTGATGGCTGGGCACCATCGCAAGCACTTTTCTTCCGCTTTGTAGTTTGAGTGTGTACAGAATTTCGGCGCCACGAAATGCTTTATGAATCACTTCGGCTTGCAGTGGCGAGGCATCATCGTGAACCACATCATCGGGTCGTAGCAACACGTCGGCGGTGCAGCCGCCGCTGCATATGTCACATCCGACATGACAAGCTGGTGGAATATCGCCCTCGAGTATGCCAAGCTCAATTTCAACTTGATGGTCGTTGAGAACGCGGGCTGGCACAAATGCGCCTTGGCCAACAAAGTTGGCGACAAATCGATTGACTGGACGATGATATAAATTCCAGGCGGTGTCCCATTGCACGATGCGCCCGTCTTGCATGACGCCAATTTCATCGGCGATGGCGAAGGCTTCGTGTTGATCATGCGTCACCAAAATGGCGGTCGTTCCACTGGCGTGCAAAATGTCGCGCACTTCGAGCGTTAGTCGCTCGCGTAAGGCGATATCGAGATTGGAAAACGGCTCATCCATCAATAGCAATTCAGGTTTTGGTGCGAGCGCGCGCGCTAATGCCACGCGCTGTTGTTGCCCACCAGACAATTCGTGTGGATAGCGGGTCAAACGCTCTGTTAAGCCAACCAATGCCGCCATTTCGGTGATGCGTGCTGTTCGTGCGGTCTGATCGAGTGCGCGTAATCCAAATCCGATGTTATTTGCCACAGACAGGTGAGGAAATAGCGCGTAATCCTGAAACACCATGCCGATGCGGCGATGTTCGGTGGGGATTAAGGTATTCGCTGAGGAGACCGTGACCCCCGCCAGCTCAATGCGTCCAGCCATGACCGGTTCAAAGCCCGCGATACAGCGTAAGAGCGTGGTCTTTCCGCAACCGCTGGGACCAAGAATGCAGCCGATTTGTCCTCGCTTAAGCGTCAGCGATAGCCCACGCACGACCCCGTCGGCGCCGTAGGCTTGCTCTAAATCGTGTACGGCGAGGACGGGTTGTTCCATTTTGATAATGATTCCCATTTCGGTTGTCCCCGTCAAGCCCCCCTGCTACCATCGGGCTGTTTTTTAAGGGAATGTTGAGTCTAACCATGGCGACCAGCGGGGGATTGCTTCAACGCAAACATTGGCGCTTGCGCGCCTGCGCTGCCTTGCTCGCCTTGCTATTGGTCACGCCGGTGGTGGTGGTGGTGCTGAACCTATTCGTGCCCCGTTGGCAGACTTGGGTACATCTCATCGAGACGGTGTTACCTGGCTATGTGATCAATACGGGCCTGTTGGCGTTGTTCGTTGGCGTTGGGGTCACTGTCGTGGGCGTGGCCAGTGCATGGGTCTGTGCCATGTGTACGTTTCCTGGACAGCGCGTGATGCAGTGGGCCTTAATCTTGCCGATCGCCTTTCCGGCGTACGTGTTGGCCTGTGTTTACACCGATGCCTTGCAGTTTGCGGGACCAGTGCAAACCGCCTTGCGTGCGACGCTCGGTTGGCCGATGGCGGGTGATTTTTTTCCGCAGATTCGCTCCTTGGGTGGCGCGGCGTTGGTGTTGACGATGGTGTTGTATCCGTATGTTTATTTGTTAGCGCGCACAGCCTTTCTAGAGCAATCTGGCGCGAGCCTTGAATCAGCGCGTGTGCTCGGGTTAAGTGCCTGGGGGGCGTTTGGGCGTATTGCTTTACCGCTCGCGCGTCCAGCGATTGTGGCTGGTGTGGCGCTCGCCTTAATGGAAACGCTCGCCGATTACGGCACGGTGGATTATTTTGGTGTGGATACGTTTTCAACGGGCGTATTTCGGGCGTGGTTTTCATTCGGTGATCCAGTTGCAGCCTCGCAACTGGGTGCGTTATTGCTGTTTGGGATCGGCGCGGTATTGGTCTTGGAGCAACGCTTACGAGGAGCTGCGCGCTATCACCCGACAACCACGCGGATGCATTATCCGTATCGCTTACGTGGCCTGCGTGCGCTTGGTGCCGTGATCGTGTGTGTGATGCCATTACTCTTGGGATTCGTTGTACCTGCCATGCTGCTATTGCGTTTGGTGATGCAAGGTGTTGAATTAGAAATGGCGCCTCGTTTTTTGTCGTATGCAAAAAATAGCGTGACCTTGGCTTCGTTGGCCGCCGTGTTGTGTGTCTGTTGTGCGTTACTGATTGCGTATGCGGCACGCTTACAGCTTGGTCTGAGTGCACGGCTGGCACAGCGCGTCGCTGGCTTGGGTTATGCGTTACCTGGTGTGGTCATTGCGCTGGGTGTACTGGTGCCCTTGGCGTGGCTCGATCGTGGCTTAAGTGCCTTGTTTGCTTTCTTGTTTGGCACAGCTCCGCAATTGTGGCTCAGTGGCACGCTCATCGCGTTGATGTTTGCGTATTTGGTGCGCTTTGTATCGATAGCGTTGCAAACGCTGACGGCGGGTTTGTCACGCATACGCGCCAGCATGGATGATGCTTCGCGTAGCTTGGGTTTGTCTGCCTCAAAGACGCTTTGGTTTGTGCATGCGCCGTTATTAGCACGCAGTTTGCTGACAGCTACATTGTTGGTGTTTGTGGATGTGATGAAAGAGCTGCCAGCAACGCTCGCCTTGCGACCGTTTAATTTGGATACGCTCGCTGTGCAGACGTATCACTTCGCAAAAGATGAGCGCTTATCAGAAGCGGCCGTGATGGCATTTGCTTTGGTGCTGGTCGGCTTATTGCCCGTGTTGTTGCTGGCTCGGCAAATGAGACGTACGCCACATGCCAAGGAATGATTAGCGCCAACCTGCGCGATCGTAAATTTTTTGCGCGCTCGCTTGATGTTGTCCCAAGCGACGCACGTTGAGTGTGTCTGGCTTAAAGCGTCCAAGTGCGCTGAGTTCGCGGTTCTCTACCTTGGTGGTGGTCACAACAGTGAATTCGTTGTTGCCATCGGCAAAGTAACGTTGCGCTTCATCGCTGGCCAGATACTCTAAAAATTTAATCGCCGCAGCGCGGTGCGGTGCATTACGTACGACACCCGCGCCAGAAATATTGATGTGTGTGCCCGTGCTGTCTTGATTCGGCCAAATGACACCAAGTTTTTCAATGATGGCGCGCTCATCAGGGCGCGTGGATTTCATGAGTCGTACAACGTAGTACGTATTCGCCAAGGTGAGGGCGCATTCGCCTGCGGCGACCGATTTGAGTTGGTCGGTGTCACCGCCTTTGGGTGCGCGTGCAAAATTTGCGACGACACCTTGCGCCCATTGCTGCGCTTGGGCTTCGCCATGGTGCTCGATGAGCGCACTCATTAACGATAAGTTGTACATGTTGGTAGAGGAGCGCATGCAAATGCGCGATTTCCATTTTGGATCAGCCAGTCCTTCGTAAGAGGTGATCTCTGTTGGATTGACGGCCGACTTGTTGTAAACGATGACGCGCGCACGCGTCGAAAAGCCGAACCAAAGTCCTGCCGGATGTCGTAAATGGGCAGGAATGCGTGACTCTAACGTGCTCGATTGCACGCCCTGGAGTAAGCCGAGTTCCTCGGCGCGGGTGAGTCGTCCCGCATCTACGGTGATCAACACATCCGCGGGGCTGGCGGTGCCTTCATTACGCAAACGTTCGATCAATGCGTCTTCGGGCGCTTCGATTCGGTTGATCCGAATCCCAGTTTGGCGGGTGAAGTTGGTATACAGGGCCTCATCGGTGTTGTAGTGCCTCGATGAGTAGAGATTAATAACGTTTTCTTGAGAGTATGCGCTAACTGAAAACATTGCCCAAAGCACGCAGAGGCCGCGGAGCGTTCGGCGAATGCGTTGAATATTCATCGAGTTCATTGGCTAGACGATTAAAAATATGATTTTCAAATGATACTCATTATCATTTGTGTCGTCAAATAGATGAGATTAATTCTCATCAAAAATCAGGTTGTCCTTCACCATCGGCCAGCTGTTCGCTGGCGTATCACAACGGGGTTAACCGCGCGTGACCTGAACGCGCCGCGCGCCGTTCCAACGCTGGCTCCAATATTGACTACTCAGCCGCTCGATACGAACGGCGGCACCTGTACGTGGTGCGTGGATGAAGCGGCCATCGCCAATGTAGATGCCCACGTGCGAAAACGGTCGATTCTGCGTGTTGTAAAACACCAGGTCGCCGGCTTGTAGCGCTTCGGCGTCAATGGGAATGCCCGCCTCACTTTGTCCTTGCGTGTGCCGAGGCAATTGAATGCCATACGCGGTACGAAACACATGCGCGACGAGTCCACTACAGTCGAATCCGTTGACGTGTGAGCTGCCTCCATAGCGGTAATCCACGCCAAGGGCGCTGATGGTTTGAAACAGCGCCTCAGAGGCCTCATCGGGTGCACGTTGCATCGAGGGTGTTGGGCTCTGCTGCGGGCTGCCATTCGCGCGCGAAGATTTTCCCATCGCAGATGTTTTGGTGCCCAGATCCTCCACCGGCGCACGTGCACCAATCCACCCGCCGCAACCGCTCAGCAGGAGATTAAAGATTAGACAAAACATCAACTTGGAACGCATAATTCGAGCAATCTAGACGAGGCGGGGCGGGCTGTAAAGCCCCGCGGTTTTCGGAGCCGCATCCTGTCCTCCCCCGCATCGGTCGCACTTGAGCGCGTTTTTGCAAACGGTGGCGACCTACAGCGCGCGATTCCTGGCTACGCGCAGCGCGAGCAGCAAGTGGAACTCGCGCGCCAAATTCTGCATGCCATCGAGCACACCGACTTGTTAGTCGCGGAGGCAGGTACTGGCACGGGAAAAACGTTTGCCTACTTGGCGCCCGCATTACTGGCCGGTGGCAAAGTCATTATTTCGACGGGCACGAAAACGCTACAAGATCAGTTGTTTGATCGTGATCTGCCAGCGGTGCGCGATGCCATTGCTTCTGGCGTCAGTATCGCGTTACTCAAAGGCCGCGCGAACTATGTGTGTCTATACCGCTTAGCCCGCGCTTCCATTGAGGCCCGGTTCGGTGCGCGTGAAGACGCCACGCATCTGGCACGAATCCAAGCGTTTGCAAAATCCACGCGCACCGGTGATCGCGCTGATTTAGCGGAAGTGCCGGAGGATGCCGCGGTGTGGCAACACGCGAGCTCAACACGTGAGAATTGTCTCGGCCAAGACTGCCCTGATTACAAAGATTGCTTTGTCGTGAAGGCACGAAAAAACGCACAAGAATCCGACGTCGTTGTGGTCAATCATCATTTATTTTTTGCAGACGTGATGTTGCGCGATGAGGGAATGGCTGAATTGCTCCCTGCATGCAACACCGTGATCTTTGATGAAGCACATCAGTTACCCGATACCGCGCGGTTATTTTTTGGCGAGACGGTGAGTACGCATCAATTGATCGAGTTAGCGCGCGATGCACGTATGGAGGTGCGTGCCGCTGGCGGTGCAACGCCTGAGTTTGATCGCGCGGCGGTGCAATTAGATAAAGATACGCGCGATTTACGTTTGGTATTTCGTGAAGACAGTACGCGCATGTCCGCTGCCCAAGCCGCGCGTTCGCCGGCGTTTTTTCCTGCGGTACACACACTGGCGCAATCACTCGAGGGCTTGCGTGGACAACTCGCGCGACATGCAGAAAGAAGTGATGGATTAGCTGCGTGCTCGAGACGTGCTGAAGAGGCGCGCAGCCGACTCGATGCTTGGCAAACCGCCGAGGCAACTAAAACCGTACGATGGGTGGAGGTGTTTGCATCGAGTGTTTTGTTACACACCACACCTTTGTCGAGTGGAGAAATTTTTCGCAAGCAAATGCTCGACCATCCGCGGGCTTGGATTTTTACCTCGGCAACGCTGGCGGTGGGCGAAGATTTTTCGCACTTCACGCGTGAGTTAGGTATTGAAGATGCGCCCACAGTACGCTGGGATAGCCCGTTTGAATTTTCTAAACAAGCGTTGTTATACGTGCCGAAAGATTTGCCTGATCCCAACGATCCGGCATTTACCGAAGCGGTGATCGATGCGGCGTGGCCGGTATTGCAAGCCAGTCGCGGCCGAGCATTTTTGTTGTTCACCACATTGCGCGCATTACGCCGCGCGCGAGAACTGCTCTCGGCGCGCTTGGCCGAGGCCAATTTGGATTGGCCGTTGTTAGTGCAAGGACAAGGTTCGCGTAGCGCATTGCTTGCACAGTTTCGGCAGCTCGCGCACCCAATCTTGCTGGGGAGCCAATCTTTTTGGGAGGGCGTGGATGTACGCGGGGAAGCGCTGTCGTTGGTGGTGATTGATAAATTACCGTTTGCACCGCCCGATGATCCGGTGCTTGCCGCACGCATCGATGCATTGCGTGCGACAGGTGGCAATCCATTTATGGCGTTGCAATTACCGCAAGCGATCTTGCAGTTAAAACAAGGTGCAGGCCGTTTGATCCGTGATCATACGGATCGTGGCGTGTTGATGCTCTGTGACACGCGATTATTTTCTAAACCCTATGGACGACAAATTCGCGCGAGCTTACCGCCCATGCCAGCGACCCGCGTATTGTCAGATGTCGCGACATTTTTTGCGCGAGTACAGGACGCTTAGTGGGGTTGGGTGTAGATGGATGGAGCAGTCTGCCGCGCACGCACCGAGAGGCATCAAACGCCTGTTGAGTGGATTACCATTCCGGGTCCCATAATCGCCACCAAGGCACATCTTTTTTCACGCGTCCGGTGAGGTATTTGCTTTGCGGAAAATTTGTCCGCATGACTTTATCTGCGCCGTCACGTAGTTCGGTCATTTTGAGCGCATCGTAGGCCTTGACTAAAAGAAACACGGCCTCTTCGATGGCGGGTGCTTGCGGATAATTTTGTAGCGCAAATTGCGCGCGATTGGCGGCGGCTACATAGGCGCCGCGCTTCATGTAATACCGTGCCACATGCACTTCAGCCGAGGCAAGCGCATTGACTTGATACTTCATGCGGGCTGATGCGTCAGGCGCATATTTTGAATCAGGAAAACGTTGCACCAATTCTTTGAAGGCAAGAAACGATTCGCGCGTTGCTTTCGGATCACGCTCGGTCATGTCCTGTGAAGACAGTTTGTCGAAAACGCTGTTGCTTTCGTTAAAGTTCACCAATCCCTTGAGGTAGTACATGTAATCGACGTTGGGATGATTGGGGTGCAGCTTGATAAATCGGTCGGCTGCGGCGACAGCTGAGGCGCGTTCGTTATCTTTGTAATAGGCATAGGCGATTTCAATTTGCGCTTGTTGCGCGAAACGACCGTAGGGGTAACGTGCCTCGAGTTTTTCGAAGTACTTAATGGCTTTGGTCCATTGCCCTTCGTTCATGGCGTCTTTGGCTTCGCCATATAGTTTGTTGGCCGACCAGCCCACGGTTTCATCTGGCTTATCATCCATGCCGCTGCATGCGCTCAGGACCAGCGTGCTCGCAAACAGCGCGACGATCGCAATGCGACTGAGTAAACTGACCACCATGGCAACACCTTCTAAAAAACGCGCACCAAAACGCGCAGCAAGAAATTATAGCCCCGTGCCTCAAGTGCAGGGGATTGATCCGCCGCGTGTGTGTGTTATTCCAGCTGACTTTGCAGGCTTGCGACTGGATCAGGCATTGGCGCGCTTGTTTCCGGAGCATTCGCGCAGTCGTTTACAAATTTGTCTGAAGGCGGGCACCTTGCGTGTTGACGGCGGTGCGGCCCAAGCCAAACGTGCCGTACTTGGTGGTGAGCGGGTTGAGTTTGATCCACCCAATCCAGAGCCAAGCACTGCGCAACCCCAGTCAATTGATTTAGACATCGTATTTGAGGATGCGCAGATTCTGGTGATTAACAAACCGCCTGGGTTAGTGGTGCATCCAGGTGCAGGCAACCCGGATGGCACCTTACTCAATGCGTTACTCGCCCATGCACCGGCGCTTGCACAGATTCCACGTGCAGGGATCGTGCATCGGTTGGATAAAGACACCAGCGGATTACTGGTCGTGGCTAAAACCTTAGAAGCGCAAACGCATTTAGTGCGACAGCTGCAAGCGCGCACCATGGGGCGGACTTACACTGCGCTAGTGCATGGCGCGCCGCGCAGTTCGCGTGGGGTGGTCGATGCACCGATTGGCCGTGATCCACGCAGTCGCACACGCATGGCGGTCACCACCCGCGGGAAACCAGCGCGGACTGCATACACGTTAATCGAGCGCATTGGTCAGTTGAGTTTGTTGGCTTGTAAACTCGAATCTGGACGTACACATCAAATTCGCGTGCATCTCCAATCGATCGGATTACCGTTGGTTGGTGATCCGGTGTATCGCAAGGGGGCACGCACGCTGCAATTAGAGGGCTTTGCGCGCCAAGCGCTGCATGCAGCGGTGCTTGAGCTCGATCACCCCAAAAATGCAAAACCCATGCGCTGGGAGTCGCCCTTACCCGAGGATTTTCTTGCGTTGCTTGCACAACTACGCGCAACAGATTGATATGCACACAACAGCGCAACTTTCTTCTGGCTTGTTACTGCCCGATTGGCCCGCGCCAACCAATGTTCGCGCGTTTCTGACCTTACGTTCGTTTGGTGATGTACGCCAACCGACAGTGCGCGCACAGTTATCTGCGCATGTTCCACAAACGCCGCGCTGGTTAAAACAAGTGCATGGGATTCGTGTGATCGATGCCGATACCCCAGCACCGCAACAACCACCCGAGGCAGATGCCTCCACAACACGTACGCCGCAGGTGGTCTGTGTGGTGATGGCCGCCGATTGCATGCCGGTCTTATTGACCACGCAAGATGGGCAGGTGGTTGCGGCGGCGCATGCGGGTTGGCGTGGTTTGTCCGCTGGCGTTATCGAATCGACCGTCGCGGCAATGCGCTGTGATCCGCAGCGCGTGATGGCCTGGTTGGGCCCAGCCATCGGCGCGCGCGTTTACGAAGTGGGTGCGGAAGTTCGCGCTGCTTTTTTAGCGCACGATGTTGCCGCGAACACTGCGTTTGTACCGACACGTGCTGGGCATTGGTTACTAGATTTAGCCGCTATCGCGCGACAGCGATTGGCTGCGTTGGGGATCACCGCAGTGTTTGGCGGTGATCGGTGCACCTTGAGCGAGGCGATGTCTTTTGATTCGTTTCGACGTGATGGCGCTGCGGCAGGACGCATGGCTGCGTGTGTGTGGCGCGTATAATTCTGCTTCCTTTATGCGGCGCGACCGCAGTCCAACCTAAATCAATCACATGACGCTTTTTTGGATCATGGCCGCTTGTTTGGCCGGTGGCTTTATTTCTGTAGGTAGCGCCGCCGCGCTCTCTTGGGCGTTGCGTGCCGCTTGGATTCCGATGTCGGTGTCGTTTGCGATTGGCACGATGTTGGGTGCTGCGTTTCTTGAAGTGATTCCGCATGCGTTCGAGCACAGCAATGCCCATACCGCAGCGTTGACGATTCTGGCGGGCATTCTGCTATTTTTTATTCTTGAAAAACTCGTGTTGTGGCGGCACTGTCATACCGAGCATTGCGAAGTGCATGACCATCACGGCGCAACGCATGATCACGGGCGCAGCGGTACATTGATCGTGATTGGCGATGCGGTGCATAACTTGGTCGATGGCGTGCTGATTGCCGCGGCGTTTCTTGAGAGCACGCAGCTGGGTGTGGTGACCGCGATGGCGATCGTCGCGCACGAAATTCCGCAAGAAGTCGGCGATTTTCTGATCTTATTAAACTCAGGTTATTCACGCTTACGTGCCCTCGCGTTAAATGCGTTGTCTTCGCTAGCGACACTCATCGGTGGGTTGATTGGCTATTTCACCTTGCAGTCCATCGCCGGTGCGACGCAGGTGCTGCTGGGTATTGTGGCCGCGAGCATGATTTATGTTGCTGTAGCGGATTTAATTCCTGGATTACATAAGCGCACTGAATTACGCGCTGCGTTTTCGCAAACCTTCTTGATCGCGATGGGCGTGGCAGCGGTTGCATTGGTACGACTCTTTTTAGGCCATGGGCATTAAGCAGCATGACTTCGACACAATCTCAGAACGACGCGTCGAGTCAAGCCATGGCGCAACTGCTCGAGCAGATGCGCGCACACTGGTCTGGTCTGCTGGCGCAATTGCCTTGGGCAGAAGATGCACAGGCTTGGGCGCAAGCTTGGCAAGCACAGCCGCAAACCTTCGCCGACTTACAGGCGCAATACGCAGCGCAATACCTTGCCCTGTGGCAGGACCTTGGCAGCAGAAAAAAAACCTCCGCGGAGGTCGATAGTTTAGAGAGCAAAGATAAACGTTTTCGCGATCCTCAATGGCAGCGCGATCCGTACTACGCGTACCTTCACCACGCGTATCAACTGGGCGCGCAGCATCTTGAAGCACTCGTGAACGCAGCCGATTTGCCTGAGCCCACGCGTGCGCGGTTACGTTTTGCGGTGAGCCAATGGATTCACGCCACCTCGCCGAGTAATTTTGCGGCAACTAACCCCGAAGTGTTACGCGCTGCACGCGAATCCTCTGGTGAGAGTTTGACGCGCGGCTTGACGAATTTGCTCTCTGATTTAGCGCATCGGCGCATTACACAAACCGACGCACAGGCGTTTACCTTAGGCCAAAACTTAGCCACCACGCCCGGTGCGGTTGTCTTTGAAAACGCGCTCATGCAGTTGATTCAGTACACGCCCACGACAGCGCAAGTGGGGCGACAACCGTTGGTGATGGTGCCGCCGTGTATCAATAAGTTTTATATCCTCGATCTACAGCCCGAGAACTCGCTCGTACGTTACGTGGTCGAAGCGGGTCACACGGTGTTTGTGGTGTCTTGGAAAAATCCCAAAGAAAGCGAGAGCCACTTGCATTGGGATCATTACCTTGAGGAGGGTGTGATTCGTGCCTTGCATGTGGCACGCGACATCACCCGTGCTCGACAAGTGAATGCCCTGGGGTTTTGTGTCGGCGGGACGATGTTGGCGGCAGCCTTGGCGGTGATGGCGGCACGACAAGCCTCGATGGTGGCCAGCGCAACTTACTTAACCACGTTGCTCGATTTTTCTGATAGCGGTCAGCTGGGTTGTTTGATCGATGAACAATCGGTGCGCTTGCGTGAACAACAACTGGGTGCGGGTGGATTGCTGCCAGGCTCGGATTTAGCGATGGTGTTTTCAGCGCTGCGCGCCAATGACCTCGTGTGGCCGTATGTCGTGAATAACTACCTTAAGGGTGAAACGCCGCCAGCGTTTGATTTGTTGTATTGGAACGCTGATAGCACCAATCTGCCTGGGCCGATGTATTGTTGGTACGTGCGCAACATGTATTTAGAAAATCGCTTGCGCTTGCCTGGGGGAGTGACCAATTGCGGTGTGCCGGTTGATCTGTCGCGTGTGGGGTTACCAAGTTTTATTTTCGCCGCGCACGATGACCACATCGTGCCTTGGAAAAGTGCGTATGCATCGGTGCAGTTATTGGGTCATGCGCAAACGCAATTTGTGCTTGGTGCGGCAGGGCATGTCGCGGGGGTGATTAATCCGGCGGCGAAAGCAAAGCGGCATTATTGGGTCAGTCCGCGGTATCCTGCGTCTGCGGATGCGTGGTTGAATCAGGCCACGCAACATGCGGGCAGTTGGTGGCCGGTTTGGATGGAATGGTTGGCGCAGTTCAAAGGTGGAGAGCGTGCCGCGCCCAAAACGCTGGGTAACAAGGCGCACCCTGTGATTGAGCCCGCCCCGGGCCGTTACGTGAAAGAATCTTGGCAATAAATCTGTTGGGAGATCGACATGCAAGAGATCGTGATTGTGGGAGCAGCTCGTACGGCAATCGGTAAGTTTGGTGGTGGCTTTGCGCAAACACCTGCGTCGGATTTAGGTGCGGCAGTGATTCGCGCGTTGCTGGCGCGTTCTGGCGTGCCTGCAGAAAAAATTTCTGAAGTGATTTTGGGCCAAGTCCTCACCGCTGGTGTGGGACAAAACGCGGCGCGACAAGCGGCGATCAAAGCGGGTTTGCCCGACATGGTTCCGGCCATGACGATCAACAAGGTGTGTGGCTCAGGTTTAAAAGCAGCCATGTTAGGCGCACAGGCGATTGCCTGTGGTGATGCGGAGTTTGTGATTGCCGGTGGGCAAGAATCGATGAGTATGTCTCCGCATGTGCTCAATGGTTCACGCGATGGCTTTCGCATGGGCGATGCCAAGATGGTTGATACGATGATCGTGGATGGGTTGTGGGATGTGTACAACCAATATCACATGGGCATTACGGCAGAAAATGTGGCGGCCGCGCATGGCGTGACACGACAAGCGCAAGATGCCTTTGCACTGGCCAGCCAGCACAAAGCAGAAGCGGCCATTAAAGCGGGTCGATTTAAAGATGAAATCGTTCCGTTTGAAATCGTCACGCGCAAAGGGACCGTGGTGGTCGATACCGATGAGTATCCGCGTTTGGGCGCAACGCTTGAGTCGCTTGCAAATTTAAAGCCGGCGTTTAAAAAAGACGGTACGGTGACTGCGGGTAATGCCTCTGGCATTAATGATGGGGCTGCTGCTGTGTTACTGACGTCTGCGCAAACTGCGAAAGCCATGGGCTTAACGCCGCTTGCACGTATTAAAGCGTACGCCTCGGCTGGCTTGGATCCAAAAATCATGGGGATGGGGCCAGTGCCAGCATCGACGCGTTGTTTGTCGCGCGCGGGTTGGTCACCTAAAGACTTGGATGTGCTCGAGATCAATGAAGCTTTCGCGGCACAAGCCATTGCGGTCAATCAGCAAATGGGTTGGGACACCAATAAAGTAAATGTCAATGGTGGCGCGATTGCCTTGGGTCATCCGATTGGCGCTTCAGGTTGCCGCGTGTTGGTGAGTTTGTTGCACGAAATGATGCGACGTGATGCTAAAAAAGGCCTGGCTTCGCTGTGCATTGGCGGCGGGATGGGCGTGGCGTTGGCGGTGGAGCGCGCGTGATATGACGCAACGGATTGCGCTGGTGACGGGTGGTATGGGTGGTATTGGTACCGCTATTTGTCGGCGCTTAGCACAGGCGGGTCACGTGGTGGTGGCCAATGGATTGCCAGGTGATCCGCGAAAAGACGCGTGGTTAGCAGAACAACGCAAAGCGGGGTTCGCACACATCCATGTGTATGACGCTGATGTGTCTGACTTTGCAGCCACTGGCGCGATGGTGCAGAACATTGTGGCCGAGCTCGGACCGATTGATATCGTGATCAACAATGCTGGCATTATTCGCGACAACGTCATGCGGCGTATGCCAGTAGAAGATTGGTTGGCCGTGTTGAACAGCAATTTGAGTAGCGCGTGGTTTGTCACCAAACATGTCATCGACTCGATGACCGAGCGCGGTTGGGGCCGGGTGATCAATATTTCTTCGGTAAACGGTCAAAAGGGGCAATTTGGCCAAACCAATTACTCGGCGGCAAAAGCAGGATTACATGGCTTTGCGAAGGCGCTGGCCCAAGAGGTGATCCGCAAGGGGGTGACGGTGAACTCGGTGTCTCCGGGTTACGTGGCCACAGACATGGTCAAAGCAATTCGTCCCGACGTATTGGATAAACTCGTGGCCAGTATCCCAATTGGCCGATTGGCTGAGCCGGCAGAAATCGCCGCGTTGGTCGGTTTTCTGGCCTCGGAAGAAGCAGGTTATATTACTGGTGCAAACATCGCCATCAACGGCGGCATGTACATGGTTTAGTCGGTCACGAAGCGTTGCATTTAAGGGGGGTAAAAAATGGCACACAATAAAATCGCTGTTGTTACCGGCGGTATGGGCGGTCTGGGTGAGTCCATTTCAACCAAAATGGCGGATGCAGGCTATAAGGTGGTAGTGACCTATTCGCCATCGAATACCAAGTGGAAGTCTTGGATCGATGAAATGAGGGGGCGTGGCTACAACTTTGGCGCCTATCCTTTAGATGTCGCGAGCTTTGAGGATTGCGCAGATAAAGTCGCGAAAATCCAAAACGAAATTGGCGCCGTCGATATTTTGGTTAATAACGCGGGAATCACGCGTGATATGACCTTCAAAAAAATGAGCAAAGGCGATTGGGATGCGGTGATGCATACCAATTTGGATTCCTGCTTCAATATGACCAAGCAGGTGATGGATGGCATGGTCGACCGGGGCTGGGGGCGGGTGATCAATGTGTCCTCGGTGAACGGCCAAAAGGGCGCGTTTGGTCAGACGAATTACTCTGCAGCGAAAGCCGGTATTCATGGCTTTACCAAAGCTTTGGCCTTAGAAGTGGCCAAAAAAGGTGTCACGGTGAACACCATCTCTCCTGGTTACATCGGCACCAAAATGGTCACGGCAATCCCGAAAGAAATTCTCGATTCAAAAATTTTGCCGCAAATTCCTGTGGGTCGTCTGGGTAAACCCGATGAAGTTGCAGGTCTCATCATCTACCTGTGTTCGGAAGAAGCGGCGTTCGTGACGGGCGCCAATATTTCGATCAACGGTGGTCAACACATGTATTGATGGAGTAACCCATGGAAACGCAATTGCGACTGATCAAAAAATATCCGAATCGCCGTTTGTACGATACACGTACCTCGAGTTACATCACTTTGGCTGATGTGAAGCAGATGGTGTTGAAGCACGAAGAGTTTCAAGTCATTGATGCTAAAAGCGGTGATGATCTGACACGCCCAATCTTGCTGCAGATTATTCTCGAAGAAGAGTCGAGCGGTTCGCCGATGTTCTCTGCGGATGTGCTATCGCAACTCATTCGCACTTATGGCGATGCCATGCAAGGCATGATGGGGACCTACCTCGAGCGCAATGTCACAGCATTTCAAGACATGCAAAAATCACTACAAGCACAATCACAAAAGCTCTATGGTGATGGCGCGAAGGTTCCTGCTGAAATGTGGACCCAGTTTATGAGCATGCAGGGTCCGGCTATGCAAGGCCTCATGCAGGCTTATATGGAAAACAGCCAAAAGATGTTTGCGCAACTACAAGAACAAATGCAGGGTCAGGCGCGCAACATGTTTACTGGATTTCAGTTTCCGGGATTTCCGAACGCCACCAAGCCCGGATCGGGCCCCGAAGACAAAGCGTGAGTTCCGCGGCTCGCCCCCGGCGCGGCGCTGCGCCGGTGGCGCAGCAAGCCGCCCCGCAAGTTGGGTTTGTATCACTGGGCTGCCCCAAAGCGTTGGTTGATTCAGAGTTAATCCTCACGCAGCTACGCGCTGAAGGTTATCGCATCGCGCCTTCCTATCAAGGTGCCGATTTGGTGGTGGTCAATACGTGCGGATTTATTGATGCCGCAGTCGAAGAATCGCTTGATGCGATTGGTGAAGCGCTCGCCGAAAACGGTAAAGTCATCGTCACAGGTTGTTTGGGTGCACGTGAAGGCGTTGTGCAAGGTGCCCATCCGAGTGTCTTGGCTGTGACTGGTCCTCATGATGTACCTGCCGTGATGCAAGCGGTGCATGCACATTTGCCTCGCCCCCACGATCCGTATGTGGATTTGGTGCCGCCGCAAGGGATTCGGCTCACACCCAAGCACTACGCCTATTTAAAAATTTCAGAAGGCTGTAACCATCGTTGCACCTTTTGCATCATTCCTGCCATGCGCGGCGACTTGGTCTCGCGACCGGTTGGTGAGGTGATGACGGAAGCGCAAACCTTAGTGGATGCCGGTGTGCGTGAGTTGTTAGTGATTTCACAAGACACCAGCGCGTACGGTGTGGACGTGAAATACCGCACCGGGTTTTGGCAAGGTCGACCAGTGAAAACACGGATCACCCAATTGTGCGAGGCGCTTGGCGAATTGGGTGGCGTGGCTAACGATATTTGGGTGCGTTTGCATTACGTTTATCCGTACCCGCATGTCGATGAGGTGATTGCGCTCATGCAACAAGGACGCATCCTGCCTTATCTGGATGTACCGTTTCAGCACTCCAGTCCGCGCATTCTTAAATTGATGAAGCGTCCGGCTGATGCGGAACGCACCTTAGAGCGCATTCAGACTTGGCGGACGTTGTGTCCAGAGATCACCTTGCGCAGCACGTTTATCGTTGGCTTTCCGGGTGAGACGGAGGCGGAGTTTGAAGCCTTACTCGGTTTTCTTGAGGCCGCGCAATTAGATCGCGTGGGATGCTTTGCTTATTCGCCGGTGGACGGTGCAGCGGCGAATGATTTGCCGGACCCCGTGCCTCACCAAGTGCAAGAAGAGCGTCGTGCACGGTTTATGCAAACCCAAGCAGCAATTAGTGCGCGTAAGCTCTCACAAAAAGTTGGCCGTACCTTGCGTGTGATTGTCGATCACGTGGATACCAAAGGTGCCACTGCACGCTCCATGGCCGATGCCCCTGAAATTGACGGTGCAGTGCGCATTCGCAATGGCGCCAAATTAAAGCCTGGCACGTTTGTCGATGTGCAGATTGATCGCGCCGACGCGCATGACCTGTCAGGTTTGCTGGTGGTCGATAAAAAATCAACGCGTAAAGGAGCTTGAGATGGGACAACGTGAGGTGGTGGTTGTAGCCGGGGTGCGCACAGGCATTGGCGATTATGGTGGTGCACTCAAAGACATTCCGGCCACCCAGTTGGGTGCCACAGCCATTCGTGCGGTGGTGGATCGCGCGGGCATTGATCCCGCGCGTGTTGGGCATGTGGTGATGGGCAGTGTGATTCATGGCGAAGCACGCGATATGTATTTGTCGCGGGTGGCAGCGATGGATGCAGGGCTCGCGGTTGGTACGCCGTGCTTAACGGTGAATCGATTGTGCGGTTCTGGTCTGCAAGCCATTGTCTCTGCAGCTCAACATATTCTGCTGGGTGACACCGATACAGTGATTGGTGGTGGTGCTGAAAGCATGAGCCGTGCGGCGTATTTTTTGCCGGCAGGTCGTTGGGGCCAACGCATGGGCGATGGTGCGGTCGTTGATGCCATGACTGGTGCGCTACATGATCCATTTGGTCATGGTCATATGGGAATCACTGCTGAAAATATCGCGGCGCGTTATGGCATCACGCGTGAAGAACAAGATGCGTACGCGCTCGAGAGCCATCACCGCGCTGCGCGCGCCAACGCCGCCGGATATTTTGTGAGCCAGATCACGCCGATTGCATTGAAATCAAAACAAGGTCCAGTGGCGTACACCGCTGATGAGCACGTGCGACCCAATGCAAAAATTGAAGACCTGCAAAAACTCAAGGCAGTATTCAAAAAAGAAGGTACCGTCACTGCCGGCAACGCCTCTGGCTTAAACGATGCGGGTGCAGCGATTATGATGATGGAGGCAACAGCAGCGCTTCAAGCCGGTGTGCAACCGATGGCACGATTGGTGGCCTATGCCCACGCTGGTGTGCAACCCGAAGTGATGGGGCTGGGTCCGATCCCTGCGGTGCGCGAAGTCTTTCGTAAATCGGGTCTAAAGCCTGCAGATATGGACGTGGTCGAGTCCAATGAAGCGTTTGCGGTGCAAGCCATGGCGGTGACACGCGATTTGGAATTAGATCCAGCTCAGGTGAATCCCAATGGTGGCGCGGTGGCCTTAGGTCATCCGATTGGTGCCACAGGCGCGGTGCTGACCGTGAAAGCGTTATACGAATTGCAACGCGTACAAAAACGCTATGCACTCGTGACGATGTGCATTGGCGGTGGACAAGGGATTGCCGCCATATTCGAACGCATGTAATCAATGCATCGCGGCGCCAATGAAGCGCTGCGATGGATCGCTTGGGTCTAGCTGCGTCGAGCGGTGAGGCGTTGCCGGTTGGCGGTATATAAGCCAGAGGCAACGATGATCCCCATGCCTAGAAGTGACCATCCATCTGGAAAGTCACCAAACACCACCCAACCCAACATCATCACCCACACCAGTTGCGAATACACAAACGGCGCAAGGAGTGTTGCGGTGGCACTCTCATAAGCCCGAATCAAGGCCAAATGCCCGAGCGTCGCCAAAATGCCCATCACCAATAACAAGCCACCATGCCAAAGATTTTCTGGCGGCGCCCAAAACCATGGCGCTGCGCATGAAAGTAATAGCGCACCAACCAACGAACCATAAAACAACGAAGTAAACGATCCATCCACGCCCGATAACATGCGCGTTAGGATTTGATACAACGCATTACAGAGCGCCATGCCCACCGGCAAAATGGCGTACCAAGTAAACACACCACTACCGGGTCGCACAATAATCAACGCGCCCCCTAAGCCGGCCAGAATGGCGAGTAGCCGTGGCATATCAAGATATTCCTTGAGCAATGGAACCGCCAAGGCAGCCACAAACAAGGGCAACACAAAGCCAATGCTCGCTGCTTCGGTCAGCGGCATCACGGACAACGACGTGAAGTACATGGTGGTGGCACCAGCCAACAACGCGCCGCGCGCAATTTGCAATGTTGGGCGTTGCGTGCGCCAAACATGAAACCGGCGCGTCAACACCAAATACACGCACAGCACCGCTAAATTACAAGCGTAGCGTGCCCAAACAATCGAGGGCACCGGATACCAGCGCGATAAATATTTTGCGATGGTGTCCATCATGGCAAACGCACCCAAGGCAAGCACCATGAGTAGGATGCCGCGAAGTGCGGGGTGACGGGGCAGGCGATGCAGTGTGCGCATGCCGCTATTGTCGCGCGAGACGCTACACTCACACGATGGAAATTTCACCTTGGGTGATGTCGGCGGTGTTGGCCTCGGCCATCTTGCACGCCAGTTGGAATGTGTTGCTGAAGGCATCGCGCGACCCACAACTGGATACCGTCGCCACCAATTTGATGCGCGGCCTGTTGGCCAGCGTTGCGGTGTTGTGGCTGCCCTTGCCCGCGCAAGCGGCCTGGCCGTGGATTGTGGCGTCGGCGCTGGTGCACATCGCGTACTTTCATTTGCTCGCACGCGCATACCAAGAAGGTGAGATGACCTTTGCGTATCCGATCATGCGTGGTGGCGGTCCACTGATCTCGGCGTTGGCTGCAGTGATGTTATTTGATGAGCACCTCGGCGCTTCTCAGGTGCTGGCGTTGGTGCTGATCTGCGGCGGCATTTTGGCTTTTGCGACATTGGCTTCGCGTGAACCTGCGCGTTTTTCAAGTGCCTTGCGCTTTGCCTTAGCCAATGCTGTCGTCATTGCGGCCTACACCTTAATTGATGCCCAAGGCGTGCGCCTGTCTGGGGCAGCGTTTTCTTATGTGCTGTGGTTCTTTGTCCTCAACGGACTCACGCAAGGTGGCGTTGGATTGTGGCGCGATGCCACGCCCGTGCTGCGCTATGTCCGCGCCCATTGGTTGCGTGCTTGCATGGGTGCGCTGTGCTCGATTGGTGCCTATGGCACGGCGCTATGGGCGATGACCCAAGCCCCCGTGGCCTTGGTGGCGTGTTTACGAGAAACCGCGGTGGTGTTTGGTGCCGTATTTGCTGCGCTATTTCTGGGCGAACGATTGACCCGAAAAAAAATCTTCGCCAGCACTTTGGTCTTACTTGGCTTACTGAGTTTGCGTTTACCAAGCGATTTCTTCTAGACCTGCTGGCAGCCCTACGTGGCATCGGCGTGTTGCGGGCGCGTGTTTGCAGCGCTGCCCCGCGGCGGGTCATCACGCCACCTATCTCGTTACACATTGCGCCACAGACGCCCTCTGGATCGTCCTTGGCTTAAAATACGCGGTACACTGATCAATTATTCGGGGGTGCGTATGGCTTGGCAAGCGTTAGCAGATGAAGCGGCGATTCAAGAGGAGGAAGCGCTGGGCGTGCAGATTGGGTCGCACGACATTGCGATTTGTCGTTTGGACGGACAGATTTACGCGATCCACAACATCTGTACGCACCAATACGCGCGCTTGTCCGATGGCTATATCGAAGACGGTTGTATTGAATGTCCGTTGCATCAAGGTCGCTTCGAGATCAAAACAGGTGCGGCGTGCGGCGCACCGGTGAGCGGTACGTTACGTGTGTACCCGGTGAAAGTCGAGGAAGGTAAGGTTTGGGTTGAGTTAGGTGATTAACCACGATGTCTAGAATTCAACACATCGTGATTGTGGGTGCCGGTCAAGCGGGAGCGCGCGCCGCGCAAGCATTGCGCGCAGCCGATACCGATCTACAAATTACCTTGATCGGTGAAGAAACCGCACCGCCGTACGAGCGTCCTGCGCTCTCTAAAGCGGTGTTACTGGGCGAAGCATCGCCAGACAGCGCCTTGGTTGAAACGTCGACGTATTGGTCAACGCAACGCATCGATTTGCGTACCGGTGTGCGTGTCGAGGCCATCGCGCCCCATGAAGGCTATGTGCAATTGGCCGATGGATCACGATTGCAGGGCGACCAATTTTTGCTCACGACAGGGAGTCGCGTGCGTCCTTTACCTTGCGCACCAACGCCGCGTGCCGGCGTGTATTACTTACGCACATTAGACGATTGCGCACGATTGTCGACCGAGATGCAAGCGGGACGATCGATGGTGATCATTGGTGGCGGGTTCATCGGCTTAGAGGTCGCTTCCAGTGCGTGTGCACGCGGTATGCAGGTGAGTGTGTTAGAGCGTGAAGCCACGCTGTTAGCGCGTGCCTTACCTGCAGCGCTTGCCGATCAAATTGCACAGCTGCATCGTGCAAAGGGCGTGACGCTGCACACCCATGCGCAAGTCTCAAGCATTGAACCGACCGAAGATGGCTTGGGTGTGTCGGCTGTGCGGCTCACAGATGGAACACGCATCGCAGCAGAGGTCGTGGTGATTGGCATTGGCATTATTCCAAACACCGAATTAGCCGAAGCGGCGGGCGCACAGTCTGCAGATGGGGTCGTGGTGGATGCCTACGGTCGGACCACGGTCTCGGGCCTATGGGCAGCGGGTGATGTGACCAACCATCCAAACGCGGTGTTGGGTCGTCGCGTGCGACTTGAATCGTGGCAAAACGCACAAAACCAGGCCATTACAGTTGCACAAAATATGCTCCTCGCCAATCCAGTGGCCTACGCAGAAGTGCCGTGGTTTTGGTCCGATCAACATGGCGTCAACATTCAAGTGGCGGGCGCATGGGAACCCACTGCGCAGACGGTGTGGCGTGGTGCGCCCAACGCCGAACGCGCGCTGGCGTTTGCGTTGGTTGAGGGCCGCGTGGTGTGTGCGGTTGCCTTGAATCAGGGTGCAGAGATTCGTTTTGCAAAAAAACTCATCGAATCAAAACGCGTGGTGTCCGCAGAGCAACTCGCAGACCCCACCTTAAAGCTTAAAGAGTTGCTCGCAGGACCCCCATCGACATCAACGCATTGATCGTAGGAGCACGTCATGTTTAACGCAGACATTGTGATTGGTCAGCCCGGACAGTTCCCGAAAGACCGGATGGACGAACACGTTGAATACAAATGGCCCGCAGCGGGTCTGACGGAAATACCTGACTGGGTATACACCAGTCCCGCTATCTATGCGCGTGAAGTCGAACGCATTTTTCATGGCCGCACTTGGAATTTTGTGGCGTTAGAAGCAGAGATTCCGAATGCCGGTGACTTCAAGCGCTCGTTTGTCGGACCCACCCCGGTGGTGGTGTCGCGCGATACCGATGGTTCGGTACATGTGTTTGAAAATCGTTGTTCGCATCGCGGCGTGGAGTTTTGTCGCAAACAACGCGGTAACGCCACCGAGTTAGTGTGTCCGTATCACAATTGGTCTTACGACTTAAAAGGTAATTTACAAGGCATTCCGTTTAAGCGCGGCATCAAAGGCGTGGGCGGTGGAATGCCGAAAGATTTTCGTAATGAAGAGCACAACCCGCGCAAATTGCGCGTGGCCATATTACACGGCGTGGTGTTTGCGTCGTTTAAAGAGGATGTCGAGCCGTTAGAGGACTATCTCACACCAGAAATCCTGAAAGACTTTGAGGTGGTGTTTAAGGGCCGCAAGTTAAAGGTGCTGGGTTTTTATCGCAACGAACTTCCGGGCAACTGGAAGATGTATCACGAGAACTTAAAAGATCCGTATCACGCCACGTTGCTGCATTCCTTTTTAGTGAGCTTTGGTCTGCTGGTGGCCGGTAGCAAAAACGCGATGATTGCATGTCCAGTGGGTCGACACGGCACCATGGCGGCGGCCAAGCCCGACGATGTAGCGAGTGTTGTCGATGAGAGTAGTAAAGCGCAGATGCGTGCGTATCGCGATGACTTCAAACTCGCTGATCCGCGATTTCTTGATTACGTGCGTGAGTTTGATTCACCTTGGTCAGTCACCATGCAAACCATCTGGCCTAACCTCATCGTGCAGCGCGAACTCAATACCCTGGGAATACGTCACATCGTGCCGAACGGGCCACACAGCATGATCATGTTGTGGACCATGTTTGGTTATGAGGGCGATACCGAGGACATGCAAGCGCATCGTTTGCGTCAAGGAAATTTGATGGGGCCATCTGGATTTTTGGGTTTAGAAGACAACGAGGCCATTAAATTCATGCAAGAAGGTGTACGTCGTTCGACAGCCGATCGCGGCATTCTCAAGTTAGGCGGCACCACCGAAGGCACCACGGCGTCGTTGATTGACGAATCCGCCATTCGTGCGATGTACCACCATTACCGCGACATCATGGAGCTTTAAACATGTACCCTGGTTTTGAACTCACCTCCGTGGATGTGCAGCAGGCTCGCGCGCTGCGCTTTGAAATTGAAGAATTTCACACCGCCTATGCCCATGCCTTAGACAGTGGGCAATTGCAGCAGTGGCCAGAGTTTTTTACTGACGATGCGGTGTATCGCATTACCGCGCGCGAAAACGCCGATGAAGGCTTACCCGTTGGCTTGGTCTACGCCGATAGTAAAGCCATGATTCGTGATCGTGCGTTTGCCATTGAGCACACGCAGATGTTTGCGCCGCGATATTTGCAGCACTTTGTCACCAATGTGTGTGTGGTGGCTGTGGAGGGTGAAACGATTCGTGCGCGCGCGAACTACCAGTTATTACAGACGCTGGTGGATGGCCCCACAACATTGCATCAAGCAGGACGTTATTTTGATGTGTTTGTGCGCGTCAATGGGCGTTTGTTACTCAAAAACCGCCAGTGTGTGTACGACACACTACTCATCGCGAACGACTTGGTTTATCCGGTTTGAATTTTTTTCGGATGCAAGGGCGCGCGGCCGTGATCGTTGTTGGCCTCGATCAATTGGCGCAGCGTGTGCATAAATTGATCGCGCTCGGTTTGCTTGAGTGGCGCGAGCAAGCGGTCTTGCGCACGTTGCATGTCGGCAAACATTCGCGCCGTCAAGGTGCGACCTCGCGGGGTCAAACTCGCCAAGCGTGCCCGCGCATCGGCAGGGTCGGGTTTGCGTCGAATCAGTTGTCGACGCGCCAAACGCGTCAACACTTCGGCCACATTCGTGCGATCCAACCCCAAGGCTTCGGCGAGCGAGGTTTGATCCAGTTCACCTCGTACGGCCAGTGCCGAGAGCAACCCGTATTGCACCGGCGTGAGATTGGCTTCTCGGCATTCTTCGGCCCACAACGCATCGTGCAATTGATGCAAGCGACGAATCAAGTAGCCCGGACGCGACCACAGCGGCAGCTTGGGTGCCACCGCCCGCGCTTGGCGCGCCGTCACGTGCGTGCGTTTAGTTGTACGTGGTTTGTTCTGCACCTTTAACCATCAGTTGTGAAAGAATTTCAATGAACGATCATACCCAATCTACCAACACGATGCCGCTCAACGCGATCGACATGGCGCGCGAAATTCACGCAGGTCGTTTGCGTGCACGCGATGTGGTGTCTGCAGCGCTCGCGCGTATTGATGCGCTTCAAGCCTCGCTCAATGCGTTTGTGACGGTGTGCCATGACAGCGCGCTGGCGCAGGCAGATGCGGTGGATGCAGCGATTCAAGCCGGTCAAGCGGTGGGGCCGTTAGCAGGTGTGCCGTTTTCAGTCAAAGACATCATCAACACCAAAGGCGTGCGTACTGCTTGGGGATCACGTTTGATGGCCAACAACGTACCGGATGTGGATGCGGCCGCGGTGGTACGTTTAAAGTCAGCGGGCGCGATTTTATTAGGTAAAACCACCACCTCGGAATTTGCCTTTAAGTTGCTCACCGATTCGCCGCTCACCGGTGTGACGCGTAACCCATGGAATCCTGCGCATACACCCGGTGGTTCGTCCGGGGGAGCTGCCGTGGCTGTGGCCTGCGACATGGGGCCACTTGCCTTGGCAACCGATGCGGGTTGCTCAACGCGATTGCCTGCAGCTTGTTGTGGTGTGCTTGGGTTAAAACCCACCTTGGGTTTGGTGCCACACAATCAAGTGCCCGATGGTTTTAATAACTTCATTCATTTGGGCGTGATGGCTAAAAGCGTTCCCGACGTGGCATTGATGCTCGATGTGCTAGCGGGTGCGCATGCTGCCGATCCGCATTCGATTGGTGTGCCCGCGCCCCATGCTGTGGCTAGTTTGCGTACGCCGTTTGTCACGCAAGGCGCGCGCATCGCTTGGCGACCTTTGTTGGGTAATAGCGTACTCGATGATGAAATTCGTGCACTGTGTGAATCGGCCTTGGCCAAACTTTCTGCCGCGGGTGCAGTGGTTGAGCCGATCACCACGCCTGTTGAATCCGCTGATCCGGCATGGCGCGTGCTGCAACAATCGAATTGGGCTGCGCGCTACTTCAGTCAAATTGATCAAGTGCAGGATCAACTCGACCCTGGTTTTGTTGAGGGCATCCGTGCTGGCGGCGCAATCAGTGGCCAACAATTATTAGCGGCTACCTACAAGCGCACCGCGCTCTTTCGCACGGTGCAAACCTGGTTCGATCAGCATGCGTGGTTGGCAACACCAGTCACCGCCTGTGCGCCGTTATTGGCCACCCATGGGCCGAGTGAGCCGATTCAGATCAATGGTGCGATGGCAGGCGATCCGCGCGAAGCATGGGCGCCTTACTTGAATTTATTTAATCTCACCGGACATCCAGCCATCAGCGTACCGATTGGCTTTACGCGCAGCGGCTTGCCTGTGGGATTGCAATTGGTTGGACGCTGGAATTCTGATGCACAACTCTTGGGTCTGGCTGATCGACTGATGCAGTGTGTTGATTTACGTGCGCATCGACCACCGATACTGGTGTGACATTGTTGTTAATGAAAATACGCTCCGCCATCAATCACCAAGGTTTGTCCGGTGATGAACCCTGCGTCGGGTCCAGCAAAAAAGACAGCAGCGCCCAACAAATCATCGGGGTACATGTCACGGTTCAAGACGCGTCCGGCCAACGATGGGCCACGCGCGCCAGCGACCAACGCGGCGTTGGCTTGTACGCCCTCAGATAGGGTAAAGCCCGGGGCAATGCCATTCACCAAAATGCCATACGCGCCGAGCTCGCGTGCCAGCGATCGGGTCATCGACAGCACTGCACCTTTGCTGGCCACGTAATGCAAATACAACGGGTTGCCTTTAAAGGCGACACCCGAGCTGATGTTGATGATGCGTGCTGCATTGGATTGTTTCAGTAACGGCAGTAGTGCCTTGCAACACAGAAACGGCCCTAACGTGTTGACCTCCATGACTCGACGCCATTCTTCTGCGCTGATTTCTTCAAACGGTTTGGGAATCAAGCTGGAGAAAATCGCTGCGTTGTTCACCAAAATATCGGCGCCGCCAAATTCGCGTTGCGCAGTTTCAGCGAGGGCGAGACTGCCAGTTTCGGAGGCAATATCGGCAGTGATGCCTACCGCGTGCGCCCCGTTGTTGCGCAGGCTTTGTGCAGCTGCGTCAGCATGGTGCAAATCGGCGATCACGATATTTGCACCGGCTGCGCTCAGCGCGCCGGCGATGGCGCGGCCAATACCGCTGCCGGCCCCTGTGACAACGGCGGTTTTGCCCGCGAGTTTGGTGGGGGTTTCGGGGGTGTTTTTCATGATCTTGTTTCAGTATGCAATCGTCGAATACCACTTTGCCTTGGGCACGTTCATTGCTGACAGTACCCATTGCCTAAAATCAGTGCATGATTCGCATTTCGCCGGGTTGAAACTGAGCCCGGCACTGTTTATCAACGAACCAACCCAAGCCTAACATGGACCGCGCACCGATTATTGATATTGCCCCATTCCTTGCCGGAGATCCTGCGGGGCGTGATACCGTGGTGCGTGCATTGCGTAGCGCTGCCGAAGAAATCGGATTTTTTGCCGTGACCGGTCATGGCGTTGCGCCAGAAATCATTGACGAGCTGTATGCCCAAGCACGTTTGTTTTTTTCGCAAACCGAAGCACAAAAATCGTTGGTCGCGCCGCCCACTGCAACGTATCCACGTGGTTGGAAGGCGGTGGGCTTTGAGGCCTTGTCGTTTGGCAATGACAGTGCCACCCCGACCGATCTTAAAGAGTATTACCACTTCGGTCGTGCGGACTGGCCCACCAATGATGCGTATTACACGAGTGCCGAAGGCCAACAATATTTTCATCGCAACATCTGGCCCAACGAACCGGCTGGGTTTGCCATTGCAGCAGATGCGTATTACCAAGCGATGGAACGGCTCGCCGCCGATTTGTGTCGTATCGCGGCGCTGGCACTGGACTTAGACGAATTCTTTTTCCAAAATAAAATTGATCGTCACATCACGGCGACGCGCATCAACTATTACCCGAGGCAAGACAATCCGCCCGAAGAAGGTCAACTGCGCGCCGGTGCGCACACCGACTTTGGCATGTTGACAATTTTGTCTGGTGAAAATGCACCGGGTGGTCTGCAAGTGCGTACACGTGCTGGAGCTTGGGTCGATGTGCCGACCGATCCGCATCGGTTTGTGTGCAACATCGGTGATCTGCTCATGCGCTGGACGAATGACCTCTGGGTGTCGAATGTGCATCGTGTGCTTAATCCACCGCGAGAAATCGCGCGCAGCACGAGCCGTATCTCGATTGGTTTTTTTCAGCATCCCAATTACGACGCGCTGGTGGAATGCATTCCAAGTTGTTTGCGTCCTGGCGAGTCGCCGCGTTATGCACCAGTACGTTCTGGTGAATTCCGTGACTATAAATACAACGTCACCCGTGACCAAAAAGCGAGCTGATTTATGCATGCATTTTTAAAGGCCGCAGATGCGGTCGATCACCTGAGTCGCTGGTTTGGCTACATCGCTTCAGCCTGTGTATTGATTGCTTGTTTGGTGAGTGCCGGCAACGCCGGATTGCGCTACACCTTTAGCTTGGGCTCGAATGCTTGGCTGGAAATGCAATGGTATTTGTTTGCCTACTTGGTCATGCTCGGTGCAGCCCATGTGCTGAAGGTGAATGAACACGTGCGCGTTGATTTGATCTACGGTTCGTTGAGCACACGCGGTCGGATTTGGGTGGATCTGTTCGGTTTGTCGGTGTTTTTATTACCAGCGATGATTTATTTATTGATGTTGTGCTGGCCACCGGCGCTGGATGCGATGCGCACGGGTGAAATTTCGCCGAATGCGGGTGGTTTGTTGCGTTGGCCTGCGCGTCTTGCTTTACCGATTGGTTTTGCATTGATGACCTTGCAAGGCTTGTCCGAACTCATCAAACGTATTGCCATGTTGACGGGCCACCTGACGGCCGATCTGCACTATGAAAGGCCGCTGCAATGATGCTCAGTGCTGAATCCATGGCCCCGTTGATGTTTGCGGGGATGATCTTATTTTTACTGGTGGGTTTTCCGGTGGCGTTTTCACTCGCCGCGTTGGGCTTATCGTTTGGTATTTTGGGCGTGGAGCTTGGTTTTTTTGTGCCCGACTTTTTAGCCAACTTGCCCTTGCGTGTGTTTGGCATCGTATCGAATGATTTGTTGTTGGCGATCCCGTTTTTTACGTTTATGGGATGCATTCTCGAGCGTTGCGGTTTAGCTGAAGATCTGCTCGAGAGTATGGGGCAAGCGTTTGGTGCACTACCAGGTGGCTTGGCGTATTCAGTGATTGTGGTGGGGGCTATTTTGGGCGCCATTACTGGAACGGTGGCTGCCTCAGTGATTGCGATGGGCATGATCGCGTTGCCAGCCATGATGCGTTATGGCTATGACATGCGCATCGCCACTGGCGTGATCGCTGCATCGGGCACCATTACGCAGTTGATTCCACCCTCATTGGTGCTGGTGGTGTTAGCGGACCAGTTGGGTCGTTCAGTCGGTGATATGTACGCTGGTGCGATTGGCCCATCGATTGTGCAAACGTTGTTGTTTATTGGTTTTATCGCCATCGTTGCTATTTTCCGCCCGAACCTCGTGCCGGCCTTGCCGCCCGAAGCGCGCACCTTGCGTGGCTGGGCGCTGTGGTCCCGTGTGCTGTGGGGTGTGGTTCCTTCGTTGGGCTTAATCTTTTTGGTGTTGGGCACCATTTTTATGGGCTTAGCCACACCCACCGAATCGGGTGCCATGGGTGCGGTTGGTGCAATGATTCTGGCCGCGTTGCGTGGCCGCTTAACGCGCAAGCTCGTCTGGGAAGGCATGGAGTCGACCATGCGCATTACCGCCATGGTGATCTTTATCTTGATTGGCTCAAGCGTGTTTTCGCTGGTGTTTCAGGGCTTTGATGGCGGACTGTGGATTGAGCATTTGCTGTCTGATTTACCTGGTGGGCGCACCGGCTTTTTGGTCGTGGTGATGCTCTTTGTATTTGTGCTGGCGTTCTTTTTAGATTTCTTTGAGATCGCTTTTATCGTTGTGCCCTTACTTGCGCCGGTGGCGCAAAAACTCGGCGTTGATTTGGTCTGGTTTGGCGTGCTGCTATGCGTGAATTTGCAGACCTCGTACATGCATCCCCCGTTTGGTTATGCCTTGTTTTATCTGCGGGGTATCGCACCGCGCGAAGTGAAGAGCAAAGATATTTATCTTGGGGCGATTCCGTGGGTTGGCTTGCAATTATTGATGGTGGCTTTGGTGATTATTTTCCCGGATCAAATCACTGCGTTCTTGGATAAAGAGCAGGTGATTGACGTGGACAAGGTTAAGATCGAGCTCGAGGCACCTGAGGTCATGCCCGATTCATCAGACACACCAGAGCAACCTGTCGGACCCAGCGAATCGGACAACGATTTGCAAAAACAACTCGAGCGCGCGAGTAAAGCGACTAAGTAGGCGAGGTTGTTGCGCAAGATTTTTTTGTGACCGTGGCTTGCTACGTGACGGTTGGATTGTAGAAAATATTTAGCTGTTAGACGTGATGCGATGTCTTGTAGCGGCTGAACGTCTTGTTGTGATCGAAGGTTTTGTTGTTGTTTTTTATAACCACCGGCATCGCCGGTTATTCCAAGGAGTAAAGCATGAAGAGACGCGAGTTTCTGACCAAAGCAGGCGCCGGTGCTGCCCTCGGTGCTATTGCCGCACCAGCGATTGCACAGTCCACCCCCACGGTGAAATGGCGCTTGCAAACCAGCTGGCCAAAAAGCTTAGACACCACCCACGGTGGCGTGGAGTTAATGGCCAAACGCATTCTGGCCATGACCGATGGTAAGTTTGAAATTCGCGTGTTGGCTGCTGGCGAAATCGTGCCGGGCAACCAAGTGTTTGATGCCGTCGAAAAAGGCACCATGGAAGCCGCACACACCTTGTCGAGCTTTTTTATTGGCAAGAACCCCGCCTTTGCATTTGATGCTGGCATTCCGTTTGGTTTGAATGCACGTCAACAAGCCGCCTGGTTTAACTGGGGCGGTGGCGCTGAGTTGCTGCGCGATGTGTTCAAGCAATACGGCATGATGAACATTCCTTGCGGTAACACCGGCGTGCAAATGGGCGGTTGGTATCGCAAAGAAATTAAGAGCGTGGCCGATCTCAAGGGTCTGAAGATGCGCATTGGTGGCATTGGCGGCACGATTCTTTCGCGCTTGGGCGTCACGCCGCAACAATTACCACCGGGTGATATCTATGCATCGCTCGAAAAAGGCACCATCGATGCCGCCGAATTTATCGGACCGCATGACGATGAAAAGCTCGGCTTGAACAAAGTGGCCAAGTTTTATTACTACCCAGGTTGGTGGGAAGGCAGCGCCCAGAACACCATGTTGGTGAGCTTAAAAGCTTGGGAGGCGTTGCCCAAACAGTTCCAAGAGGCCTTGATTTGCGCCGCGCGTGAACAAGACACCATGATGACCGCCGATTACGACGCAAAAAATCCGGTGGCATTGAAAAAGCTGGTGGGCTCAGGCACGCAGTTGCGCGCTTTCCCTAAGCCAGTGATGGACGCCGCTTACAAGACGACGCAAGAGGTCATGTCAGAACTGTCGGCCAAGAGCCCAGAGTTCAAGAAAATCTACGAGCAGTGGTCAAAGTTCCGCGACGATCAAAACTTGTGGTTCCGTGTGGCTGAATACAACCTCGATAGCTACCGTTTCTCAGTGGCCGCAGGGAAGAAATAAGTCGCGCGCAGTCGTGACATGCAGCACATGAGTTTGATGTTGTTTGAGTCACGCTGATGCGCCGTCGGCGCTTTGGCCCGACTGAATCGGCGTGACTTGTTGTACCGAAGACCGAACAGCCTGCGGGCTGTTCGGCGCGGCAATTGGAGGGGTGATGGAAGAGCACGGCAAGCCCGGTCAGGGCATCGGCGCACGCGTCAAGCGCAAAGAAGACTCACGCCATTTGCATGGTCGAGGTCAGTACGTTTCCGATATGGTGATTCCTGGGCAACTCGAGGTTGCATTCTTGCGCAGCCCGATTGCGCATGGACGGATTCGTGCCATTCAAAAACCAGCTGGTTCTGAGGGCGCAGTGTTTGTGCGTGCGGATATGCCAGAGGCAAAGTCGATTATTTCGACCTCATCGATTCCGAGCTATCGCGTGTCTGCGCAACCGCCTTTAGCCGAAGGTAAGGTGCGTTTTGTGGGCGAAGCGATGGCGATGTGCGTGGCTAAAACGCGCGCCGAAGCAGAAGACTTGGCTGAACGCATTGTGTTAGATATTGAAGAGCTGCCACCGTTAGTTGAATCGATGGCAGCCTTACGCGAAAAAAACGTGCGCGTGCACGAAGAATGGGAAGACAACGTCTTTGTGACGTTGTCGGTGGATAACGACTTTGATCGCTTATCCAAACAAGCCACGGTCGTGGTCAAGCGCGAAGTCGAGCTCTCGCGCCAAGCGATGGTCCCGATGGAAGGCAAAGCGGTGGTGGCGCACTGGGATGAGCGCACCGATCAATTGGTCATGTACTACTCCACGCAAACACCGCACGTGGTGCGTACGGGTATTGCGCAGTTTCTCGGATTAAGTGAAGGCCAAGTCAGAATTATTGCGCCCGATGTGGGGGGCGGTTTTGGGTATAAAGTCATCGTGCATCCAGAAGAGCTGTCAGTGGCGTGGCTAGCGTGGAAATTCCGTAAACCATTTCGTTGGATTGAAGATCGTCGCGAGCACCTGGTCTCTGGGGCCAATGCACGTCAACATAAATATCAACTCACCGGTTACGCGGACGACAAAGGTCGCTTACTTGCATTAGATGCAGAAATCACGATCGATGGTGGTGCTTATTCCAATTGGCCGTTCACGATTGGGTTAGAACCCGGTCAAGCGATTGGCAATTTACCGGGGCCTTACGATTTTCGTGGCTACCGTTGCACCACGCGTTGTGTCGCCACCAACAAGCCAGGCTTTATGCCTTATCGCGGTGTCGCGCGGACCGGCGTGTGTTTTGCGATGGAGTTGTTGATGGAAGGTATTGCGCGCGCGGTCGATCGCGATCCGTACGATGTGCGCATGGACAATTTAGTACGTCCAGAGCAAATGCCCTATGACAATGTCATGAAAAAACACTATGACAGCGGTGATTACCCTCAGGCACTGACCACGGCGCGCGAAAAATTAGGCATTGAGGCCTGGCGTGCACGTCAAGAAAAAGGTGAGGCCGATGGCCGCAAGATTGGGATCGGCTTTGCGAGTTATTGCGAACAATCCGCGCACGGCACCTCCGTGTTTGCGTCATGGGGGTTACCACTGGTACCAGGGTTTGATCAGGCCGCAGTGAAGATGACACCGGATGGTGGATTGGAAGTGCGTGTGGGTATCCATTCGCATGGTCAAGGCATGGAGACCACGCTTGCGCAAATGGCCCACGAAATCTTAGGTATCGATGTGTCGCGCATTCATGTCACACACGGCGACACTGGAACCACGCCGTATTCCACAGGGACGTATGCGTCTCGTTCGATCGTGATGGCCGGTGGTGCAACAGCCAACGCGTGCCGCGAGTTAGTGCCGCGTATCGTGAAGATCGGTGCGCATTTGCTGGGTTGTAAAGAAAGCGAAGCGCGCTTTGAAAAAGGTGTGGGTGTGATTGCGCCCGATGGCAAACAAATGAGCTTGAAGTCGATTTGCGAAGCTTGGTATCTGCGACCAGATAAAGCGCCGTTGGATGTTGATCGTCGCGGATTGGAATGTAGCGTGAGCTACAAACCCGAACGCGATAGTGGTGCGTTTAGCTACGCTTCACATGCAGTGGCTGTGGCCGTCGATACAGACACCGGGCAGGTCGAGATTTTGGATTATGTGATCGTTGAAGACTGCGGCACGGTGGTGAATCCGATGGTGGTCGAAGGTCAGACCATTGGAGGAATCGCACAAGGTATTGGCACGGCGATGTACGAAGAAATCGAGTACGACGTGAACGGTCAGCCGAATGCCTCCACACTCGCTGATTACACCTTGCCTGGTCCTACCGAAGTGCCTCATATGCGAATTTTCCATATGGAAACGCCCTCGCCTTACACTGAATTTGGCATCAAGGGCATGGGCGAAGGCGGTGCGATTGCGCCACCGGCAGCTATTTTTAATGCGGTCAACGATGCGCTGCGTAGCACGGGTGTCGAAGTCAATCGCACACCGCTCACGCCGCATCGTTTGCTCGAGGCGATCGAACGCGCACGTAGCGGCACCTTACCTAAACGCGAAGCGGCTTAAGGAGAATGCAATGAAAGCAGCCGCATTTGAATATCAAAAGCCCACCGAGTTAAGCGCCGTGGTGAGCGCGTTACGCGCATCGAATGGCGAAGCCAAATTATTTGGCGGTGGACAGTCGCTCGGCCCGATGTTGAATTTGCGTTTGGCACGCCCGAAAAAAATTCTGGATGTGTCCACACTACCCGCACTGAAGGTGATTGAAGACCTTGGCACTGCATGGCGTATCGGTGGTGGTGTGACCCACGCCATGCTCGAAGATCGTGTGCTCGTTGGATGTGAGCCTTTGGCACAAGTAGCGCGCGGTATTGCGTATCGTGCCATTCGAAATCGCGGCACGGTTGGCGGTAGCTTGGCGCATGCGGACCCCGCTGCGGATTGGCCGCTCACCATGCCTGCATTGGGCGCAACGATCGTGATTGCTGGCGTATCCGGTGAACGACGTGTGGCGGCTGAATCGTTTATGACCGCGGCGTTTGGTACTGCCCTTGCAGAAGATGAAATCATCGCCGCCGTGGAGGTCCCAAAAATTTCGGCCGACGCGCGTTGGGGTTATTGGAAGTTTTGTCGCAAGACGGGTGAGTTTCCTGAAGCGAGCGCTGCCGTGTTGCTCGATCCACAACGCAAAGTTGCGCGTGTGTGGATCGGTGCACTGAACGGCGCGCCGCAATCGCTCAATGCGCTCGCTGTCGATATTGCGCAGCGTGGATTTTTAGCGATCTCCGATCTTTCAGTGAGTCAAGCGCTTGAACCCGTGCTTGGAAAAATCGATGCCGCGCAACGCCGTTTGCACCAAACCGCAGTCCGCCGCGCAGTGCAACTCGCGACGGCATGAAACAAAGGATGTAACAGATGTCTATGCAAGCAATCAACATGACCATCAATGGCGAAAAAATTCAAGCCTTGGTCGAACCACGCACCCATTTAGGCGATTTTTTACGCGATAACCAGCGACTCACCGGTACGCACTTGGGTTGCGAACACGGTGTGTGCGGTGCATGTACGGTACTTATTGAGGGGGTGCCCTCTCGTGCTTGTATTGCGTATGCAGTGGCCTGTGATGGTCAGCAAGTACGCACCATCGAGGGCTTTGAAGAAGACGAGGTGATGGCGCAACTGCGAACTGCGTTTAGTCGCTTTCATGCCTTGCAGTGTGGCTTTTGTACACCCGGCATGTTGATTAGCGCGCGCGATGTCGTGTTGCGTTGTCCAACAGCAGACGCCCACGAAGTGCGCGTACAGATGTCAGGTAATTTGTGTCGTTGCACTGGTTATCAAGGCATCATCAACGCGATTGTCTCGGTGATCGAATCGCGACGCGCAGCCAATGCCGATCGCGTCGAGCCTGTCGCGACGGCCGCGCGTGCACCGCTGCCGTCGTTTCAAGCGGTTGCAAATCAAGCATCCGCTGCAGCCTCCGTTGCACCCGCTACGGCTTCACCGACAGCCGCTGCGGCAACACCAAGCGACACTGCAAATAAAAAGCCAGGTACACGCATCGAAGACGCGTTTGAGGTGGATCATCCGATCGATGTGGTGTGGGAAGCGTTTGCAGACATGCCTAAAGTCGCGGCCTGTTTGCCCGGTGCCGAAATTACCGAACACACGCCCACCAGTATTAAAGGCAAGATCAGCACCAAGTTTGGTCCGATGCGCGCGGCCTTTGTGGGCTCTGCTGCGTTAGAGCGCAATGCAGCGACCCATGCTGGTTCCATACGTGGTGCAGGCACTGATTCGTTATCGAATTCGCGCGCACGTGGCGACATTACGTACGCCCTCTCTGATGCAGGCAATGGTCGCACACGGGTTGCAGTTGCCATTGAATACAGTTTGCAAGGTCCGTTAGCGCAATTTTCACGCGGTGGATTAGTGAAGGAGTTCGTGAAAAAAATGGTGGCTGATTTTGCCGCCAATCTCAACGCACGCTTAGGTGCCGGATCAAGCGCAAGCGGAGCACCGGGCGAAGCTGTCGCCGCACCGGCGGGTGCTGCGCCGATGAGTCCCATGGATGCAGCAGGTGTGTTTTGGCGCTGGATGGTGAGCACCATCAAGAGCTGGTTTTAATTTTTAGGAGACTTCGCATGGCATTGGTACCGTTAGCTTCCGAAGGGAATTTTCTTCACATCTACGACTTTATTGTGGATGCCAATCACATCGATGAGTTTGTGGCTTTGTTCAATGAATTTGATTATGGCGATAACAACCCGATGCATAAATCTTGGGCGCAAGTAAAGGATGGCGTGCTGTGCCAAGACGTGAAAGATCCCACGCATTTTTGGTTGATTGCTGAGTGGAAAGACATCGAAGAGCATGCACGTATTCGCAAGATTTTGGCCGAAGAGCTGAAGCCGGCGTTTATCAAACACATCAAAGGCAGTGGGTTTATTCCGCACTACGCCAAAGTCATTTCAAGTACGCCGCAACACCTGTTAGATAAATCGTCGGCCTGAGGTTCACGTGGAGCTCTATACCTTTTTTCGTTCATCGACCTCGTTTCGCTTGCGTATTGCGCTTGCCTATAAGGGTCTGGCTTGGACGCCTAAATACGTGAGCTTGCCCAAAATGGCACATCACGATCCGACGTACCTTGCAAAAAATCCGCAAGGCTTGGTGCCTGCTCTGATCGATGAAGCGGGGCGTGTATTTACGCAATCGATGGCGATGATTGAGTATTTGGATGACGTGCACCCAGAACCCGCGCTGATGCCTAAGGGGGCTGAAGAGAAATGGTATGTACGCGCAGTCTCGCAAATTATTGGCTGCGAAATTCATCCCTTGAATAACGTGCGGGTATTGAAGTATTTAAAAGCGCATTGCGGTATGGATGATGCTGGCGTCAACCGTCAGTGGTATCCGCATTGGATTGCTGAGGGCATGAAAAGTCTTGAAGCATTTTTGCTGTCACAACAGCGCGTGGGCCGGTATTGCTTGGGCGATCAGTTCACGATGGCGGATGTGTGCCTGATTCCGCAAGTATTTAACGCGCAGCGTTTTGATTGTGATTTGTCGGCTTACCCGACGGTGATGCGCGTTTTTGAAGCGGGGGCTGCGCTGCCGGCAGTTCGCTCAGTCGAACCCTCGACGCAGGCCGATGCATTTTAAAAATAGACGCAGCGATTTTTCACGCGAGCCACAGCCGATGCAGCTTCGGTGGTATGCGCAGCGCGCATGATGCAGGCTTTACATGGTGCGCCGAATTGGCCGTCAGTCGGCTACAGTGGCTATCGTGTATTGATAAAAAAATAACCCCCGCCCAGTCGGGCTTGTCCGGAGAGCAACATGCATTTGAACCGTTTTATGATTCGCCCCCTCGTAGAAGCTGGCTTACGTGAAGAACTCAATGCCGGTGATACCACTGGTGGTTTTTTGGTGTGGCAAGACGATCCTGTACTGACCGGACAGATTTACGCCAAAGGCGTGGGTGTGGCGTGCGGACTGATGTTTGCTGAAGAGACCATCAAGCTCGTCGAGCCCGAAGCCAGTGTCGACTACGGTGTGCGTGAAGGCGATCCGATTCAGCCCGGCACGGTGTTGTTAAAGATTCGCGCCAAGGCCTCAACCTTTTTTTGTATTGAACGTGCAGCGCTCGATTGGGTTCAGCAACTGTCCGGTATCGCCACCAAAACCCGTCGCTATTTGGACTTGGTGAAGCACACCAATGTACGTGTGACAGATACGCGCAAAGGATGGCCAGGTCTACGCATGGTGCAGAAATATGCGGTGCGTGTGGGTGGGGCGCACAACCATATTTTTAATCTCACCAATTGCGTGTTGGTGAAAGACAATCACATCAAGTTAGCAGGCAGCATCACCAAAGCGGTCGAAATATTGCGTGCACGTGCACAGCACACGTTTAAGTTTGAAGTCGAATGCGAAACCCTAGAGATGGTGCAAGAAGCGCTGGATTGTGGGGTGGAGGTGATTATGTTCGACAACATGGATCTCGATGAAATGCGCGCAGGTTTAAAGCTGGTGAATCGCCGTGCGATTACTGAGGCCTCGGGGGGCGTCAATGAGTCGACCATTGTAGAAATCGCTGAGACCGGCGTCGATGTGATTTCAGTGGGCGATCTCACGCACTCGGTGCGTGCGGTGGATATCAGTTTGGATGTGAAAGATATCAAGCCCAGCGCGTTGCGCACGATTGGCCGTTTGCAAAGCGGCGGTTGAGATGACCGTGCAGTTTCGTGCGCGGCACGGTTTGATTGTGGCGCTGGATGCCGAGACCGTTGATGCGTGCAAACGCACCATCGATCTGACCACGCCCGTGCAGGGCGTGGTGGGTTACAAGTTGGGGATGACCACGGTGTTGCGTCTAGGCTTGGCAGAAACAGTCCGACAGATGCGCGCCCATACCGATTTGCCGTTGCTGTATGACCACCAAAAAGCCGGCCCTGATGTGTTTGATATGGCCGCGAAGTTTGCCAAGTTATGCGCCGAAGCAAAGGTCGATGGCTTGATCTTATTTCCGACGGCAGGGACCCGCGCTGTGCAGGGGTTTGTTGGCGAAACCATCAAACACGGCATGCTGCCGATTGTCGGTGGTGATTTGCCGTTTCCTGATTACAACGTGAGTGGCGGTGGTTATATTGCGGATGATGCGCTCGAGCGGATTTTTAAAACCTCCCTCGAAGTCGGTTGTGCACACTTTATTGTTCCCGGAAACACCACCGATAAATTGCGCTATCACGCACACTGGATCAGCGCAGAAATGAACGCGCGCGGCAAAGACACCGTCTTTGTGGTGCCTGGCATTGGTCCGCTGGGCGGCAAATTAGATGAGTTAGTCAAGGCCGCCCCGGGTTGTAGCGTGATTGGTGTGGTTGGGCGTGCGGTGTATGACGCACCTGATCCACGTGCGGCAGCAATGGCGCTTGCAGACCAAGCGCTGGCGGCGGCCTGAACATGACCCACAGCGCAACGCGTCCAGTGGTGTTGTTTGACTGGGGCGAAACGCTGATGTGGATTCCTGGGATGGTTCATGATCCCGATGCCCATGTGGCGTGTCTTGCACGCGTGTATGACGGGTCGATGATGCAAGCGCTGCGCGAGGCAAACGTCACGTTACCGTTTGCGCAATTTCGGCCGCATTACTTAGCCGCGTGCGCGGCGCAGATTCGACAATCCAAACAATCGCAGCGCGAACACAGCTTTGCCGATCGCTTCGCGATGGCATTTTCGATGGCGCAAGTCAGTGTGCCTCCGCGCGAATTTCTCGATGCATTGGCCGATGCATTGGGTGAGGAAGTCACGCGTGAAGCCCGACTGCTTGCTGACAGCGCAGAAGTCATTCCGCAGTTGGCGCAGCACTATCGATTGGGGGTGGTCTCGAACTACCCGCATGGTCCGGTGGTGAGCGCGACGCTGGCGCGTTTTGCTTTGCTGCAATACTTTGAGGTGGTTGTGGTGTCGTCCGAAACCGGATGGATGAAGCCCCACGGAGAATGTTTTGCGCCAGCCCTCGCCGCGATGCAAGCTGTGCCCTCGCGCACCCTGTATGTGGGCGATGATTTCAATAATGATGTGCGTGGTGGTAAAGCGCTCGGTTTGCATACGGCGTGGCTCGCACCGACTGCGCAAAATGTTCCGGCTGAGGTGGATGTGCACCTACGCACGTTGGCAGAACTTCCTGCGCACTGCGCGCGTTTATTTTCATGATTCGCTCTTCGGTCTGTGCCTATTTTTATGAATCTACTTCGCACTGAATTACTCATTGATGGACAATTTGTTCCTGCGCAATCAGGGCAAACCTTCACCACCTATAGCGCCTGCAACTTGCAGCCCCTTGCAGAAGTGGCAAAAGCTGGCTTACAAGATTTAGATCGAGCAGTCGTTGCTGCGCGTCGCGCGTTTGAGGATGGACGTTGGTCCGGCATGCAACCCACACAACGCGGTCGTTTTTTGCGCGAGATCGCGCAACGGATTCGCGATCAATCACGCGCAATCGCCGAACTTGAAACCCGAAATAGCGGTAAAACGATTGGCAATGCCTTAAATGAAGTCGATGCTGCAGCCAATGTGTTTGATTACTACGCCGGGGCGATGGATAAGTTTTACGGCGACACCATCCCCATGGGTGATGCTGTACTTGACTTTACGTTACGCGAACCGATTGGCGTGATTGCAGCGATCACGCCTTGGAATTTTCCATTCATGGCTGCGGCATGGAAAGTGGCGCCTGCACTGGCAGCCGGCTGCACCATGATTTTAAAACCGGCCAGTTACTCACCACTCACTGCCTTGGCCCTGGGGCAAATCGTGATCGATGCAGGTGTCCCCGCGGGTGTACTGAATATTTTGCCGGGGCCGGGCGCCACCTTAGGTGAGCGTATCGCGACGCATCCAGGCATCGACAAAATCACCTTCACTGGCGAAACAAAAACGGGCGCCACCTTACTAAAGCTGGGGGCCGATGACATTAAGCGCATCACCCTCGAGCTCGGCGGTAAAAGCCCGAATATTATTTTTGCTGATGCCGATTTAGAAAAAGCCGCAGTGCAAGCGGTCAAAGCCGGATTTGGGAACGCCGGACAAAGTTGCTCAGCACGCACGCGTGTATTTGTTGAACGCTCGGTTTACGATCAATTTTTAGCGCGCTTTGTTGCGGCAACCAAAGAAGTAAAGTTAGGTGATCCGCTGCAAGCCAGCACCGAGATTGGTCCATTGATTTCGCAATCGCAGTGGGACAGTGTGCATGGTTATGTGCAATTGGGTCTAGCCGAGGGATGTACCTTGGCGATTGGCGGTGCGCGCCCGAAGGGATTGGATGGCGCTGCGTTTTACGCCCCGACCATTCTTGCCAATGCGCGCAACGACATGCGTGTTGCACAAGAAGAAATATTTGGTCCCGTGGTGGTGGTGATCGCTTTTGAGACAGAAAGTGACGTCGTGGCGATGGCCAATGACAATATATATGGCTTGAACGGTTCGGTGTGGACGCGAGATATTGCACGTGGCTTGCGTGTGGCGCGTGCTTTGAAAAGCGGCATGATCAGCATTAACTCACACGGCAGTGCGAGCCGCTATGGTTATCTTGCGCCCTTTGGTGGGTATAAACGCTCGGGCTTGGGTCGTGAATTGGGCTTACACGCGTTGGCTCTTTACACCGAAATTAAAAACGTCTTTGTGGATTTGGAGAATTAACGTGACAACGGCCAACGTAGTGGCAATTACAGGCGCGACACTTATTGATGGCAGTGGCCGTGACCCGCAACGTAACACGACGGTATTAATCGAAGGCGAGCGTATCAGCGCTGTTGGGAGCAACGTCAGCGTACCCAAGGGCGCCAACGTTCTCGATGCCGCCGGCCGCACGGTGCTGCCAGGCATGATTGATTGTCACGTGCACGGCACCTATCGTGCACGTGATATGCGACAACATTTACTCAATACGCCAACCTATAACGTATTGCGTTCTACTACGGTGCTCGAAGAAACCTTGGCGTGTGGTGTCACCACAGCGCGCGATATGGGCGGGGCCGATGCTGGATTCCGAGCCGCCATTGAAGAAGGGGTGATTGCTGGGCCGCGTTTGCAAATTGCCATCGCGATGGTCTCGCAAACCGGTGGTCACGGTGATGCGTGGGTGCCTGCGGGCTTACGTATTCAAAAACGGGCTTGGTTGCCTAGCCCAGTGGCCGATGGTCCCGATGAAGTGCGTCGACTGGTGCGTCATCTACTCATGGCCGGTGCAGATTTCATCAAGATCTGCGCAACCGGAGGCATTACCTCAGTGACTGATTCCTGGGATGAGCCGCAATTTTCAACCGAAGAAATTGCAGTGGCGGTGACCGAAGCGCGCGCTCGACGTAAAACTGTGGCGGTGCATGCCGAAGGCATTGATGGTATCAACATGGCGCTACACGCCAACATCCACTCGCTTGAGCATGGCTGGTTTATTGACGAAGAAAGTATCGCGTTGATGCTAAAGCACGGCACGTGGTGGGTGCCAACCTTGGCCTTGGTGCCGTTATCACTTGAACATCGCAAAAAAAATACCGCATGGGATAAACAACAGTTAGCTAGCGAAGACGTGAAAGAGCGCGAAATTTTTGATCGCATGCAGCAACAAATTCCGTTGTGGAAAGAGGCGGTCAAGCGCGGGGTGAAAGTCGCGTTTGGCACCGACCAATCGCATCGACTGTTGGTCGGTGAAAATTTAGTCGAGTTACGCTTCATGGTCGATTGGTTAGGCATGACGCCAATGCAAGCGCTCGTGTCGGCGACGCAGCAAGCCGCAGCATGCATTGGACGGGAGGATTTGGGCGTCATCGCACCAGGAAAAATTGCCGATGTGCTCGTGGTCGATGGCGATCCACTCGACAATATTCGTGTGCTAGAAGAACGCCAACGCTTAAAGTTGGTGATGCAAGCCGGTCGCGCGTACACCAACACCTTGTAATTTATTTTAGGAACTGTCGATGTTTGAAACCGAACTATTGCAAAAAGCGTCGAGCGCTTTACAAGCGGCGAGCGCTGCGGGTGTGCGTATCGTGACCGCAGAAACTTGCACTGCCGGATTGGTTTCGGGGTGCATTACCTCCGTATCGGGTGCGTCAAAAATTTTTGAACGTGGTTTTGTGCTGTATCACGATTCCGCCAAGGCCACCGGCTTGGGTGTATCAGATGACATTTCGAAGGCCCACGGTGCGGTGAGTGCCGAGGTCACGCAAGGCCTCGCAGAAGGCGCACTCGCGCATTCCACAGCAGGCGTGAGCGTCGCGGTGACCGGTTACGCAGGACCTGGTGGTGGTAATGAAAAAAATCCAGTGGGCACTTGCTACATTGCTGCTGCGGCGACCGGTAAACCCACCCTCGTTGAGCGCCATGTGTTTTCTGGTGATCGCGATGCAGTGCGCTTGTCTGCCGTCGGTGCGGCACTGACGCTGATCGTGAAACGCTTAACGACTTAATTTGTACGCGATGCGTTGATCACGCGCGACGCATCGAGCCACGGCATGCAGTCAATCAAACCACTGATCCCCGTCACGGTACTTACTGGGGCCTTGGGTGCGGGTAAGACCACGCTCTTAAACGCTGTGTTACGCCAAGTGGTTGCCCCCAACCAACGCTTGGCAATCATCGTCAATGAATTTGGTGCAGTTGGGATTGATGATGTGTTAGTGCAATCCTCGAGTGAAGAGGTGGTGTTACTGCCAGGTGGTTGTGTGTGCTGTGCGGTGCGTAGCGATTTAGTGCAAGCAATCTTGCAACTTGAGCGCGCAGTACATCGTGGCGAGATGCCCGCGTTTAATCGCATCGTGATTGAAACCAGTGGCCTTGCTGAACCCGCGCCGATCCTACAGCTGTTTGCTGAATCGCCGGCCTTGCAGGGCCGTTTCCGGCTTGATGCCGTGGTCACAGTGGTCGATGCGTTACTTGGTGAAGCGGCGTTGCAATCCGAGTCAACAGAGTGGCGACAAGTGTTGCTCGCGGATCGATTGATCATCAACAAATGCGCGTTGCAATCGGCCGTAGCCCTAGACGCTTTGCATGCGCGGCTATCAGAAATCAATCCGCAAGCCGAGTGTGTGCGTTTGATACAACCCGCACACATGCAAGTGAATCACTTTCAGCAACCCGACTTGCCGCAAGGTCAGCGCGTTGATCCGAAGACTTTGCGCACGCAGCACGATGATCAGACGCGCAGTTTTGTGTTGGCTTGGGAAACGCGCACCTCCATGACAACGATGGGTGATTGGCTGCATGCCATAACAACGCAACACGGTGCGCGCCTATTGCGTGTGAAAGGTATTGTGGCTGTTACAGAGATTCCATGTGCAGTGGCGCTGCATGCGATTCAACATTTAGTGGGCGCGCCTGATGTGTTGCAACTTGCACCACCCACGCGAAGCCGCGTGGTGATGATTGTGCGTGGTTTAGAACCTGAAGACGTCTTACCACCCTGGACAGTGCAGGTCGAAGCGCTGTCTAGTTGAACCGCAACGCACCGACCCTCCCCGCACTCATCTAGGGGCAGCGATTTATTTTTCGACCGCGCGCAGGTGCTTGACCGGCCGCCGATCGAGTGGCGCTGCGCCCAGGGATAATAAAGACCAAATGGCCTCTGCAGTGTCGCTTAATTTTTTACGGCGACGCAGTAACTCCACCGTGAGTGGAATGTCCCATTCTGCCCCCCCCGCGCGGATGAGGGTGCCATCTGCCAAATTGCGTTGAATCGCGCAGCGCGGTAACCACGCCACGCCGATGCCTTGTTGCGCGAGCTCTTTGAGTACGAAAATTAATGGGTCATCAAAGAGTTTTTGTTGGCGCACGCGTGACACACGCTGTGCGATCTCCGCATCAACCGCCTGCCCGATGTAGGAGTTTCTTCCATAGGGTAAGTAATTGAGTGTGGCTTGTGGCGCTAGCGGTAAACAAAAATCTGGGTGGTCACGGTGTTGTGGTGCGCACACTGGAATCAGCGGGTCATCACCAACTTCAATGGCATCGAGCTCATCAAATTGCACCGGACGTGGCAGCGCAGGGTGACGATAGTTGAGTGCGAGATCCGCTTCTCCAGAGGCGCAATGGCTGGCGATTTCATCGATACGGCGCACGGCGCAGCGACCAATCATTGGACCAATTTCTCGTTTGAGTCGTCCCAGTAGTTGCGGGAACACCCCAGAAGAAAGCGCTGTGGGCATGATGAAGCTAATGGTGGGCGCCGCATCGGTTGCGTTACTGCGTGTGGCCAGACGAAAGTCGAGTAATGGCCCAACACTACTCACAGCGATGGGCAATAATTTTTGACCGACTTCGGTCAGCTCGATGGGGTGTGTGGCGCGATCAAACAGCGGGGCACCCGCCCAATCTTCTAAAGCTTGAATGCGACGACTAAATGCCGATTGCGTGACATGACGCTCTGCCGCTGCGCGCGAGAAATTGCCGTTGCGCACGAGTGAGAGAAAATCTTGTAGCCAGTAGAGTTCCATGGGGGCGGGGACGTTTTGTGAGTGGACGGGTTGAGAGAAGTGATTAGCTCTCGTGGCGCATGTGCGGAAACAAAATCACATCTCGAATACTCGGACTATCGGTGAGTAACATCACCATACGATCGACGCCGATCCCCGCACCGGCGGTCGGCGGCAATCCATATTCCAACGCGCGGATGTAATCGGCGTCGTAGTACATCGCTTCGTGATCGCCGGCATCTTTTTTCTTGGCTTGTTCGTGAAAGCGCGCAGCTTGATCTTCAGGGTCATTCAGCTCAGAAAAGCCATTGGCGATTTCTTTCGCATCAATAAAAAGTTCAAAGCGATCGACTAACTCAGGATCCGCATCGTTACGACGCGCAAGCGGAGAGACTTCGGCCGGGTAGTCGGTGACAAAGGTGGGATCGATGAGATGCTTTTCTGCCACGGTTTCAAACAGCATGAGTTGTAGCGCGCCCCAACCTTGATGTTTGGTGGTGCTCACCCCCATCCGGTACAAACGGGCGGCGAGCGATTTGCGATCACGCAAGTCCATGGTGTCACTTTGTGGATCAAATTGACGAATGGCATCGGGGATGGCGAGACGCGCAAAGGGTTTGCCAAGATCAATCGACTGGCCTTGATAAGACAGCGTCGTTGCGCCCTGACAGGCCTTGGCCGCAGCGTTGCGAATGATGCGTTCGGTCAGGTCCATCATATAGTGCACATTTTCATAAGCGCAGTACATTTCCATCATGGTGAATTCGGGGTTATGGCGAGTAGACATCCCTTCGTTGCGAAAGTTGCGGTTAATCTCAAATACCCTTTCCATGCCACCCACCACTAAGCGCTTGAGATAGAGCTCTGGGGCAATGCGCAGATACAGTTCCATATCGAGCGCGTTGTGATGCGTTTTAAATGGTCGCGCAGCGGCCCCACCAGGAATGGTGTGCATCATGGGGGTTTCGACTTCGAGGTAGCCTTCACCGGTCATGGTCTCGCGAATGGATTGCACGACCTTGGACCGGGCCGCAAACACTTTGCGCGCGCTTTCATTGACGATAAGATCGACATAGCGTTGGCGATAGCGCACTTCATGGTCAGTGAGCCCATGAAATTTTTCGGGCAGTGGGCGCAGCGACTTGGTGAGGAGTCGCACGCTGCTGGCATTGACCGTGAGTTCGCCTTTGTTGGTTTTAAATAGCGTGCCGGTTACCCCCAAAATATCGCCCATATCCCAATGCTTAAAGGCTTCGTGAGCATCGGCTCCGGTGACATCGTTGGTAATGTAAATCTGCACGCGTCCTGCGATACCAGAACCAGCATCAGAGCCATCTTGCAGCGTGGCAAAACTGGCTTTACCCATCACGCGTTTTAAGATCATGCGTCCAGCCACGCTGACTTGAATTTGTTTTGCTTCAAGCGTGGGTTTGTCGAGTTCGCCGTACTGTGCGGCTAAGGCTGCCATGCCGTGTTGGCGCACAAAATCGTTAGGAAACACCGCGCCTTCGCTGCGTAGGCGCGTAAGTTTTTCACGCCGCTCGGCAATGATTTTATTTTCGTCTTGTACGGGTTCGTGCTGTGCTTCGCTCATGCCTAGACTCCCTGTTTCAAACTGGCGCTAATAAAACCATCCAGATCGCCATCAAGTACGGATTGGGTATTGCCCACTTCGACGTTGGTACGTAAATCTTTGATGCGTGATTGATCCAAGACGTAAGAGCGGATCTGGTGCCCCCAGCCGATATCAGTTTTGGCGTCTTCGAGTTTTTGTTGCTCGTTTTGGCGCTTACGTAGCTCGAGTTCGTAGAGCTTGGCTTTTAACATCGACATCGCTTCGGCGCGATTGCGATGCTGTGAGCGATCGTTTTGACACTGTACAACGATGTTCGTCGGCACGTGGGTAATCCGTACCGCGGAGTCCGTCTTGTTGATGTGCTGACCACCCGCGCCCGATGCGCGATAAGTATCAATGCGCAAATCGGCTGGGTTGATATCCACTTCAATCGAGTCATCGACTTCGGGATAGACGAACACGCTAGCAAAGGAGGTGTGGCGACGCGCGTTCGAGTCAAATGGGGATTTACGTACTAAGCGATGCACACCAGTTTCGGTGCGTAAATAACCATAGGCGTAATCACCGCTGATTTTGATGGTGGCGCTTTTGATGCCTGCAACCTCACCGTCGGAATGCTCTAGCAGTTCGGCGCGTAGACCACGTTTGTCGCAGTATTTGAGGTACATGCGTTCGAGCATCGAGGCCCAGTCTTGCGCTTCCGTGCCACCAGAACCGGATTGGATGTCGAGAAAGCAATTATTCGGATCGAGCGGATTAGCAAACATACGCTGAAATTCGAGCGCCTCGACTTTGCCGCGCAACTGCGCGCTGTCTGCTTCAACGCTTATTAAGGTGTCATCGTCATCTTCGTTGCGTGCGAGCTCAAAGAGTTCGTGGGCATCGGATAGACCGCTGGCGATGTTACGCAGTGCGTCAACCGTGGCGGTGAGTGTTTTTTGTTCGCGCCCCAGTTCTTGTGCTTTTTTGGGGTCGTTCCAAACGTTGGCATCTTCAAGTTGTGAGGCGACTTCGGCGAGGCGGGCTTCTTTTGCATCGAAGTCAAAGATACCTCCGAAGCTCACCCGAGCGAGCATCAAGGTCGGTGAGCAAGGCGGCGAGCTGGTTGATGCGTTCGGCTTCCATGGGGGCGGGTCACAACAAGTGGTGATGTGTAATCGTTGATTATACCGGCGTGGCGTGCGTTGACGTGAATTGAAATGCCGCGTGCGTTCCTCAGGGGCGCTAGCGCGGCATTACTTTATGTTGGCGCAGCGCGGCGAGATCGCGGTGATTGCGAAACGCTGGGACGCATTGTGATCGTCTTGACCCTTTGTTGTCGCGCTTCGGCTTTAATGTGCGTTGTCGATCTAAGGAGAAGCGCATGCTTGGTTTAAAAATTCAACGCCGTATTTGCATCTTGCTCAGCTTATGCTGCGTGAGTCTCGGTGTTTGGGCGCAAGCATGGCCCAGTAAGCCGATCGCGCTTGTGGTGGGCAGCGCTCCGGGTAGCGCGCCAGATGTGTATGCGCGCACGATTGCTGAACCCGTGGGCCGTTTACTTGGTACCACGGTGATCATCGATAACCGCGCCGGTGCCAACGCCAATATTGCTGCTGAGTTTGTCGCACGCGCACCCGCCGATGGCTATGCACTGTGGGTACCTGCGCAATCACAAATGGAAATTAATCCTAGCGCATACACCGATTTACGCTGGAAGACGGCGGATTTTGTTGGGGTGATTAAAGGTGTTGAGGCGCCCTTGGTGTTCGTCGTGCACCCCAGTGTGCCGGCACGCACCTTGGCTGAAATGAGCGCGTGGGTGAAAGCCAACCCAGGCAAAGTGTCGTACGCCTCGTTTAGCGCGGGAACGTTGTCGCATTTTCTGGCCCATCAGCTCAACGAAAAATTGGGGCTGGATATGCCGCACATCACTTACAAGGGTTCGGGCCCGCAAGTGCAAGCCTTGTTAGGTGGGCACGTGCCGTTGGGCTTTTCGCAAATTCAAACAGCGTTACCGCACGTTCAGGCTGGAAAATTACACGCACTGGCGGTGTCGGGTGCAACGCGTTGGCGCCAATTGCCCCAAGTGCCCACGTTGGCAGAATCGGGTCATGCAGAATTTACTGCAAGCACCTGGTTTGGTTTGGTTGCGCGCACCGGTACGCCGCCCGAATTGATGCAACGCTTGGTGGACGCTGCGCGGCGCGCGCACCTTGAACCGAGCGTGCGCGAAAAATTAGAAGCAATGGGCTTTGATGTTTCGGCGCAAACTGGTCCAGAGTTGAATCAAGCGCTGCGCGATGGGGAAGCCCGCTGGGCACGCGTGGTCAGAGCCACAGGGTTTCGCGCTAGTAACTAACGCGCGGCAGAGTGATTCAACACGTCTGGGTGTCACGCAGCACGTGGGCCTGTGACTCAGTATGTGCGTGCGCTAGTCACGCTCCGCGCGTTGAAGCACTTGGCGTTCAATGGGCAATGGATCGTGCTGTGCCAGCGCGCTTTGGCTGAGGGTGAGTACACCGTCTTGTAAGTTGCAATCAAACTGCATCGTACGATCCGCTTGGGCGGCGAGTGCGCGCGTCTGCGTTGCGTCGAGCTGATACACGCTGAGGTTGTGTTGTTTAGAAAGCAGCTTGCCAACTTGCTTCCACCACAACCCAACGGTGTGTCCGCCATAGGCATAGACAATGACTGACTGCGCGCGTCCACACGCTCGCCGCAGGCGTCGTTCGTCGGGTAAACCAACTTCAATCCATTGTTCGATCGTGCCTGTGAGGTCTTTACACCATACATCGGGCTCATCGTCGGTTGACAGCCCAGCACCAAAGCGCAACGCCTGCGTGGCGTGAAAAGCAAACGCCAAGAGCCGGACCATCATGCGTTCATCGGTTTCGGAGGGATGACGCGCCAGCGTCAGTGCGTGGTCTGCGTAATAGCCGCGATCGATATCAGCGATACGCAAATTGGCTTTGCAGATGGTGGCTTTGAGCGCCATGCGGCGGGCCCGTCGTGCGTATCGTGTGCGCTGTGTTTACTTCACTAGTGCGGCACTCCAAGGCGTGCGCGCACCGCTGAGCTCGACCATACCCTCGATGTTTACGCCATTGACTTCACCACGAAAATTTAAGCTGCGGCTACGCTCAACCGGAATGCGAAACGTGAGCTCAGTGCCACGTAACTTGAGTTCTTCAAGCGGCACTTCACGTGCACCAATGCGTGCGATGCCGGAAATTTTTTGAAATTCTTGGCGCAATTCAAGTCGCAGCGATTCTTTTAATACGGTGTTGCTCACACGTGCGTTCCATTGTCCGCCAACGCGTGCCGGCACAATGTACAAATAAACGATGGTGGTTTTGACACCACTAATTTGAACTTTTTCTTCGAGATCAAACTGGCGATACATTTCTTCTTGCCAGCCAGCCAAGGGATAGTCGTGCGACAAAATCCGTGTGCCTGGTTTGAGTTCTTTTTGTAATTTTGGCGAGAGCATGTTGACCGTATCCGGTAGCAAATACATGGTCAGCACGGTCGCGCTGCTGATATCGGTTTTGAATAAATCTTGATTGATAAATTTAACCCGCTCAGCTAGCCCTTCTTTTTTGGCTGCTTCGTTAGAGAGTTTGACGAGGTTTTCTTGAATTTCCACGCCGAAGCCACGTGCGCCGTACACCTTGGCTGCGGTGAGAACGATACGTCCATCGCCTGAACCGAGGTCGATCACCACATCATTGGGGCCAATATTGGCGAGCTTGAGTAATTCGGCAACGGCAGTTTCTGGCGACGGCACGTACGGGCCCGCATTGACGGGCGCAGCTGCGGCCGGTGTGCCTTTGCTGGTCGCTGCGGCAGGTGTGGTGGGCGTTGCCGGCGCAGCGGGTGTTTGTGCGAGCGCGGTGAGTGTGAAAATGCTCGTGATACATGCCACGACAATTGTCCGTTGGTATGCAGGGATGTGGCGAAAGTTCATGATGGTCTCTTGAATAATAGGGATGCTTATGCCGGTTCGGCGTATTCGATCGTGAGCTGCGGGGTGCGTATTCCGTTGAATTCGTTGACACCCAAGCGATAGGCTGCTCGGATGCGCGGGGGCAAAGCATCGTTGGCGTTAAAGCGCATGGCATCGATACGTCGATCTGCACATGTCAGACGCAAGCGCAGATGTTTTTCACCGACAACACGCTGGCTTTCAACACGAAATGTATCGCAGAACACCGGGGGCGGAAAGCTTTGCCCCCAAATTTCGGCCTCGAGCATTTGCGCTACCTCTAACGTCCAGTAGGCCGTTTCAAGCGCGCCATCGGTGTCGAGCTGACGTGCGCGTGCTTCTTCGGGTAACAACGCATCGGCTGCGACCGCAAAGGCTTGTGCAAACGCATCGAAATCGCTTTCTTGAATGGTGAGCCCCGCAGCTTGCGCGTGCCCGCCAAACCGACGCACCAGCGTTGGGGCATGTTTGACCACGCGGTCTAAGCAATCACGTAAATGCAGTCCGGGAATCGATCGTCCAGAACCGCGTAGCATGCCTGCTTCATTGCCTTCAGTGACGCGAGCAAAGGCAATGACCGGACGATGTAAACGTTCTTTGATACGCGAGGCAAGAATACCTACCACCCCTTGATGCCATTCGGGATGAAACAGCGCCAGACCCGCGGCGGGCGTATCAGGCAATGCAGCGGTGACCTCGAGTGCTTGATCGAGCATGTCAGATTCAATACGTCGACGCTCTCGGTTGAGTTGATCTAGGGCTTGTGCGCAATTGGCTGCGCGTGCGGGGTCGTCCGTGATTAAACATTCAATGCCTAAGCCCATGTCGGTGAGACGCCCGGCCGCGTTTAAGCGCGGCCCCATGACAAAACCAAAATCAAACGCCGACACGGTGCGTGTTGCGCGCCCGGCGATGGTCAGTAGTGCTTGCATACCGACATTGCCTTGCCCCGAACGCAGTTGCTTTAAGCCTTGCGCAACCAGGATGCGATTGTTGTGATCTAAGGGCACCACGTCGGCAACGGTACCGAGTGCAACTAAATCGGTGAGTCGCCCCAGGTTGGGTGCTTCGCCGTGTGTAAATGCATTGCGGTGACGTAATTCGGCGCGCAGCGCGAGCATCACATAAAACATCACGCCAACACCGGCTAAATGTTTGGAAGGAAATTGGCAGCCGGGTTGATTGGGGTTCACGATACACGCCGCTGCAGGCAGTGCCGCACCAGGCAAATGGTGATCCGTAATCAGCGTAGTGATGCCATAGTGATTGGCGCGTGCGACGCCTTCCACACTCGCAATACCGTTATCAACGGTGATGAGCATATCGGGTTGTTGTGCAGCCACAATGTCGACCAATTCGGGTGAGAGTCCGTAGCCGAGTTTGAAGCGGTCTGGCACAAAATAATCGACGCGTGCAGTTGAACCGGTGGCGTGAATCATGGCGCGCAGGGCACGCAGCCCGACGGCGCAAGCGGTGGCACCGTCGCAATCGTAATCGGCCACGATAAGTAAGCGTTTGCCTGCATGCAGTGCATCGGCGAGTAAAACTGCCGCGTGTTGTACATGCGTGAGTTGTTGTGGATCAATTAAGCGCGCCGGATCAAGCTGAAGTGCATCCGTCGAGGACACCGCACGTGCGGCATACAAACGCGCAAGCAGCGGATGTAAGCCAGCCCGCACTAACTGCAGACGGGCTTGTTCATTGGTCGGACGCACGTGCAAACGCATGAGGTAGTTTAGTTCGGTAGATAGTGTGTAAGTGGTTTGATTCGACGCCAAAAACGTCGTAAGTCTTGACGGGTGGTTTCGATTTGTACTTGGCGGGTGTGGTTGGGATCGATCAGTGTGAGCATCCCAATGTGTTCGCGGCGTAGTGCCTCGAGCATCGGCGCAAACCAATCGCGCTCTAGTTGTTGCATGCGTTCATGCCAAATGTGCAGATCACCAATCGCGAGTGGGTGACGTAAGGTATCCAGCACCACGTTCGCACGGCCCGCGGTCGGTTGAGACGGTAAAACGCGCGCGGCGTGTTGCGGTAATGCGCTGTGCGCTTCGCCTAACGCGGCCGCTAAACCGCAGACAAATAAATCATCGCTATACCAATGCGTGCGCGTGCCTCCATCGGTTGAGATCCATGCCGGTAGCGGTGCATGCCCCCAGAACCATACCCCATGGATCACCGGTGCGCCGCGTTGCTCGCGTGCATCGTTGATGGCATCGGCATACAGCAACATTTGCAGCTCATTCATGAGACTGTGCCAATGCTTCGCTGTAGGTCCTGACGGTAAGTGAGACTGCAGGTCTTGTCCCACGACCGCCGAGAGCGGCTGTGTGCGCAGTTGCGTGAGCGCTAAGCTTGATTGCACTTCAGGCTGTATACGCACGACCCAATGTTGTGGGCTGATGAAACGAAACGTCAGTGCAGGAGAAAAATGCTGATTCAGTGTTTGAATCAGCGCGTGCGCTTCGGTTGCAGAAAAATCAAACAGTGTCGCAGGAATGACTTGGAGTGTGTCGCGATTGACTTTTAAATGCACGGGATCAGCGCGCAACCAATGTGTGTGAGCATCGGCGGTTTCGCCAATTGCAGCCAGACTCAGTACGCCGGCAGGTAACTCGTCTGCGTCGATGTTTGGTGTGTCGGTTGGTGATGTTGCTTGCGCTTGATGGAGGAGCGCGTGTTCAAGTGATGCACCCGGTCGATGGGTGGTTCTACCGCGCGCAAGGAGTTGCTCGAGCGCGGGTAAACGCAGTGCTGTGACTGCGTCGCGTAAGGCACGTGCATGTTGTTCGCCCGGATGCATGGGTGCAGGCAAGAGCCCCGGAATCCACAAGGTGTAATGCATCTTAAGCCGCCTGCGCTTGTTGCGCGTGTTCGTGTAAGTCAATGACGCGCGCACGCCGCGCCGGGGTCAGATAGCGCACGAGTAATTTGTATTGATCCGGATCAAAACGCATACTTAGCTGTCTGCGTTGCAGTAAGGTCTGCAGCTCGGTGTCGTCTGTGGCTGTGCCCAGATAGCACCATTGGTCAATCACATGCATCTCTTCGTGTTCTGTGGTTTGATCTTGTTCGCGAATGCCAATCGGACCTGGCCAAGGCCAACGCACAAATTGCATGGCACTTAACGCCAGACGCAATCGGGTGTCATGGGCGATCGCGCTTTCTTTGCCGGCACACACGCCTGCGCAGCGCTGAATTTGGTGACGAAAACACGCACCGTTAGTATTACTTTGTTCTAGCCCGAGTGTTTGTAAGCACAGTTGATGTGTATCGGCCAACGTACGCAGCGTGTTGAGCGCGGTACGTTTCGAGCGAAATAACCCGTAGCGGATCGCGCCAGAATGATCGAGTGGTTTGGCCAGATCTTCAATGTGTAACTGCACAGTGCGATGTGCATGTGGCGCGACGCGGGTGTTGGTTGAATCTTCGCGTGGGTTGAGCACAATGCTGGTGAGCGTACCAGTGCGACGTAGTTGTCGATTAAAAATAGGTAAATGCGTTTTGACCAGTTGTGCTTCTTTGAGTAGAGCACCGAGTTCGCCTGCGGTGCGGATCCAGTCCACACGACGCACGGCACGCGCGATTTGCATTTCTCTACTCGAGCGGAGATCGGCAGAAAAATGGGAGAGCACGCGCGAACGTAAGTGAATGCTTTTACCGATGTATAGCGGCGTGTCGTTGTCGCCGTAAAAAAAATACACACCAGGTGCATCTGGAATAGCGTCGATCTGCGCGCGATCTAACGCAGGTGGCAGGCTGGGCTGTTTCAGCTGTGCGCGTACGGCTGCATCCACCGCACGATGGCCTTGTTCGCTGAGCGCGCATTGCAAGAATTGCCAAAGTACTTGCGCATCACCTAGTGCACGATGTCGCGCTGGGCATTGCAGTTGATGGCGCGCGATCAACGTATCGAGGTTGTGTCGTGGTGATGCTGGATACAACGCGCGTGAGAGTCGCACCGTACACAGCGTGCGTGCTTGGTAAGTGAGGCCGGCTTGCGCGAACGCCGCTTTTAAAAAGCCGTAATCAAAGCGCACGTTATGCGCAATCACGATGCGGTTAGTCAGCCGCTCGAGTAAGTCCGGGGCAAGCGTTGCAAAGCTGGGCGCATCCGCCACCATGGCGTTGGTGATGCCAGTGAGTGATTGAATCGTCGGTGGAATGCCGGTGTGCGGGTTGACCAACGTTTGCCAGACGTTGGTGATGACGCCTGCATCCACTTCAATGACCGCGATTTCGGTAATGCGATCTAAGTGGGCATGACCCCCTGTGGTTTCGAGATCAATGATCGCTAATGGACTCGCCAGCAGTTGATTGGCTTGTACACCAAGTTGTTCAGAATCGACGGCTTGCACGGGGCGGTAATTTTTTAGGTGACGACGTTATTGCACGCGGATGTTGCCCGCTTTGATGACGCGTGCCCATTTTTCGGTATCCGCTTTGATCACTGCCGCAAATTGTTCGGGGGTGTTGCCCACCGGATCTGCGCCAGCATTGGCAAAGCGTTGGCGTAGCTCAGGATCTTTTAAAACGATGACCACCTCTTGATGAATGCGGTTGATCAGCTCGCGCGGCGTTCCGGCCGGTGCAAATAAACCGAACCACGCGCTGGATTCAAATCCGGGTACGCCGGCTTCGGCCATCGTCGGCAGATCGGGAAGTGCCGCGGCGCGTTTGGCGCTGGTCACGGCCAAGGGTTTCACTTGGCCAGCTTTTATCGGTGGCATCGCCGATACGGTGATATCAAACAACGACGACACGCCACCGTTGGCTAAATCTGGAATCGATAACGCGGTGCCTTTGTAAGGCACATGGGTGAGGTCGAGCCCCGCCATCAGTTTAAATAGTTCGCCGGTGAGATGCGGGTTGGTGCCGTTACCGCTCGAAGCAAACGTGAGTACGCCAGGTTGTTTTTTGGCCAATGCAATAAATTCGCGCAATGAATTCACGCCTAATTTAGGACTTACCACCAACACGTTGGCGCTATCCGCCACCAATGAGATGGGCGCGAAATCTTTCACCGCGTCATAGGGTAATTTGGATAACGATGGGCCGATAGCATGCGTACTCACCGTGGACATGAGGAGGGTGTACCCATCGGCCGTCGCTCGTGCGGCTTGTTCGGACCCAATCGTGCCGCCTGCACCGGGTTTATTTTCAACCACCACGGGTTGCCCCCAGCGGTCACTGAGTTTTTGTGCCACCACGCGCCCAATGATGTCGGTGGCGCCCGCCGGCGGGAACGGCACAATCATTTTGACGCTACGCGTAGGGTAGGTTTGCGCAAGGCCAACCGAGGTGAGGCACATGCCACACCCAACCAGGGCAGTCAGTAGCACATTCAGCATCAAACGCACGGAGAAAAAACGTCGGTCCATGGGGGGGCTCCTGAAAAAAACACAAACTGCAGCAGATGCATGCCGCGGCAGCGCAGAGTTCACATTGTAGTATCCTCGATGCCCCTTTCGCGCTCGATACTCATGCTCTTGTCACGCTATGAATGGTTGGTCGGCCTGCGTTATACGCGGGCGAATGTGCGCCAAGATGGGCGCAATCACTTCATTTCTTTTATTTCATTGATTTCCATGGCGGGCATTGCCTTGGGCGTGGCCGCGCTCGTGGTCGTGTTGTCTGTGATGAATGGATTTCAAAAAGAATTGCGTTCGCGCATTCTGGGTGTGGCCTCGCATGTGCAGATCACCAGCGCCGAGAATCAGCTGATGGATTGGCCGGCGGTCGCGGCGCAGGCAGCGCGTCACCCACGCGTGCAAGCGACGGCACCGTTTGTGAATGCACAAGGGATGTTAAGTGTTGGGCAAACCGTACGTGGTGCGGTGATTCGTGGCGTGTTGCCCGAACAAGAAGAAACCGTTGTGCGGATGGGCCAGCAAATGCGTAGCGGCACGCTCGGCGCGTTGCAACCAGGCGCCTTTGGCATTGTGTTGGGCAGTGAATTGGCACGTGCATTGGCCGTAACCACGGGAGATCGGGTTGCGCTGATTGCGCCGCAAGGGCAGGTGACGCCAGCCGGTGTGATGCCCCGGATCAAACAATTTACCGTGGTCGGTGTGTTTGAAATGGGCATGTTTGAGTACGACGCCTCGCTAGCGCTCATTCACATGCAAGACGCACAGCGTTTGTATCAAATGGGCGATGCAGTCTCTGGGGTGCGGTTAAAGTTGGATGACCTGTTTGCTGCGCGCACCGTGGCACGTGAGTTGATGGTGGATTTACCCGCTGGTGTGTATGCAGCCGATTGGACCCGTAGTCACGCCAATTTTTTTCGTGCTGTTGAAATCGAAAAACGCGTGATGTTCATCATCTTGTTGCTGATTGTGGCTGTCGCAGCTTTTAACATTGTGTCGACCTTGGTGATGGCGGTGACCGATAAGCAAGCAGATATTGCGATCTTGCGCACCCTGGGTGCTTCACCATTGGGAATCATGCAAATTTTTATGGTGCAGGGTGCGCTCATTGGTGTGATCGGTACGCTGCTTGGCTTATTGGCTGGCGTGACACTCGCCTTGAATATTGATGTGGTGGTGCCTGCGATTGAGCGTGCCTTTCACGTCCAATTTTTAGCTAAAGATGTGTACTACATTTCTGATTTGCCATCGGATGTGCATTGGAATGACGTATTCAGTATTGCGGGTGTGTCGTTGTTGTTATCGTTTTTTGCCACGTTGTATCCCAGTTGGCGTGCCTCGCGTGTGAATCCGGCGGAGGCGTTGCGCCATGAATGAACCGGTTTTGCGTTGTGTGGGGTTGACCAAGGTCTATCACACCAGCACTGCGCCCGTGAACGTATTGCGCGGGATTGATTTGAGCGTGGCTCCAGGTGAGCGCATTGCGATTATCGGCAAATCGGGTTCGGGTAAATCCACGTTGCTGCATGTGTTAGGCGGCCTTGATGCTCCTAGCGCAGGACGCGTCGAGGTGCAAGGCCGTGATCTGGCAACGCTCACCGAGACGCAGCGCAGCCAACTGCGCAATCAAACACTGGGCTTTGTGTATCAGTTTCATCATCTATTGATGGAATTTTCAGCGCTTGAAAACGTGGCCATGCCGCTATTGATCCGACGCATGCCGCGCGACGAAGCGCTCGCGCGTGCGGCCAGCGTTCTCAACGAGGTGGGCTTGGGCGCACGCTTGACGCATCGCCCCGGAGAGTTATCGGGGGGTGAACGTCAGCGCGCCGCGTTTGCGCGTGCCTTAGTTACAAAACCCGCGTGCGTGTTAGCCGATGAGCCGACTGGCAATCTAGATACCGCAACCGCGGATGCGGTGTTCGAGACCATGGTGGGGTTATCGATCTCGCATCAAACGAGTTTTGTCATCGTTACACACGACATGGCGCTTGCGGCACGCACGCAACGCGTGATTCGTATTGAAGATGGTTTGATTTCACCGCAGCACGTATCGCTTTAATGGTGTCGGCGTCTGCGGGCGCGTTGTTGCCAAGACCACAGCACGTGTGCACGCCAACCCAGTCGCACCAGAACATAACCGCTGATGGCAAGCGCGATTGCGAGTACCGGGAGGCCAATCAATAACGGTGGACCTAAGCCAAGCACCCAATCCCCAAAAGCGATCAAGGCGTCGGCGGGGTGCATCCAGTCGATATGAAACGGTTGTGGCGCCACGCCGCTCGAGGCATCGTGTATCAGCCATGCGCCAATTTCATAGGCGGCAAGATAAAGTGGCACGATGGTCAGCGGGTTGGAATACAGCGTGGTAGCGAGTGCAACCGGCAGATTTTTTTTCAAAGGCACGGCCAGCAACACCGCACCAGGCATTTGAAATGGCCCAGGAATCAGACCAGTCAACAAACCAATCGCGACACCGCCCGCGACCGAGCGACGGTTGAGATGCCACAAATTTGGGTGTTGTAAAAAGTGCGCGTAACGCGCCAACCACCGATGCTGTAAGACGCGCGATGGACTGGGTACGTGTAGACGTAAAAACTTGCGTGGCATCGGGTTAGGTGTCTTCTAAATACAGTACGTTTCGTTGATCGAGCATGTTGATTGCGCGGTCTTGTACATCATGCCACTGAATCTTGCGCTGCTGGGCTTTGCGCTCGGCGTGGGGTGGCTGCAATGTCAGGCGCAGTTACCGACAGCCACGCAACTGTGGAGTCTTGCCGTGCTCTGCAGCCTATTAATGCTGATGTTTTATCGTCATCAACGCAAGATATTGGCGCGCTGTGTGCTGTGTGCCTTCTGCGCGGTGTTGGGGGCGAGCTATGCCACGTGGCGCGCACAGGCACGATTGGCCGATCGATTACCAATCCAGCTTGAGGGTGTTGATCTAGTGCTGACTGGCGTTGTGCGTGCGTTACCGGTGCGCATCGAGCGCGGGGTGCGATTTGAATTTGAAGTCGAATCAATGCGCGATTTGCGTGTGCCAAATCCACAAGATGATTCACGTGCGCAAACCACACTGAGTCACGCAACTGTGGTGCCACAACGTGTGCGATTAACGTGGTATCAACATCCCGCGGTGTCGCTTGACGTGACCCCTATCGATCGTCTGCTTGCGGATCGTATGGAGGGCACATCACTGCCGCGTGTGGGTGAGCGTTGGCAATTGCCAGTGCGCTTGCGACGCGTGCATAGTCAGCTTAATCCAGGTGACATGGATTACACCGGGTGGTTATTCGCGCAAGGCATCGGTGCAACTGGTGTGGTGCGCACGTCCCAGCTAGCGCAACGATTGGGGATGCGACGTACTTGGCATGACGGTATCGAACGTTTGCGTGAGTCGATTCGCGATCGGTTTACGACGGTGTTAGGACAAACGCCTGCAGCAGCGGTGCTGATTGCGTTAGTCATTGGTGAGCAGCGGGCGATTGATCCCAACCAATGGTGGATTTTTAATCGCACCGGTGTCACGCACCTCATGAGTATTTCTGGGTTGCATGTGACCATGGTCGCTGCGTTGTGTGCTTGGTTAGTCACGTGGTGTTGGCGATGCTGGCCACGCCTGACGCTTGGTTTACCCACACGCAAGGCGGGTGCACTGGCTGCAGTGATGGGCGCATGGTGCTACACCTTACTTGCTGGCTTTGGCGTGCCAGCGCAGCGCACTTTTTTTATGTTGGCGAGTGTCGCGATTGCGATGTGGTTGTCTGCAGTGCCCGCTGCAACACGCGTGTTGTTGTTAGCGATGGCCGTGGTGCTATTGATCGATCCTTGGGCGGTATTGGCGCCAGGTTTTTGGTTGTCATTCACTGCGGTTGCATTAATTTTTTATGTCACACAAGGATGGTTTGTACACACCGCACCCAACGCACATTGGTTGCAGCGTCTGCAGCAGAGCGCATTGCAATGGGTGCAGACACAGTGGGCAATCACACTGGGACTGGCACCCGCTTCATTGTTGTTGTTTAGTCAGATTTCTCTTGTCGCGCCGCTGGCAAACGCGATCGCGATTCCTTGGGTGAGTGTGGTGGTGACGCCGTTGGCCTTGTTGGCTGCCATTGTCCCTGTTGATGCGTTGTTACAGCTGACTGCATTGTTGATGCAGTGGCTGATCAAATTTCTTACGTGGTGTGCGTGGCGGCCTTGGGCGATGTGGCAACACGCAGCACCTGCAGGGTGGGCCATAGGTAGTGCTGCATTGGGTGTGGTGCTGTTGCTTGCGCCACGCGGTTTTCCTGGCCGTTGGGCGGGTGTGCTGCTATTGGTGCCGGTGTTGTGGCACACACCAGCGCGTCCGCCAGCGGGGGTGGCATGGGTGCGTGTGCTCGATGTTGGTCAAGGCTTGGCGGTGTTAGTGCAAACGGCACATCATGCGCTGCTCTACGATGCCGGTCCGCAAATCGGCAACGAGTCAGATAGTGGTGAGCGAGTGATCGTCCCACATTTACTCGCGTTGGGTGAGACGCGGCTCGATACCTTGCTGTTATCGCACGATGACCTCGACCATAGTGGTGGTGCGATTGCTGTGCTGGAGCAACTCAACGTCGACACGGTGATATCTAGTTTGACGCCAGATCATCCGGTGTTAGCTTTTGCACCACAGTCTTTAGCGTGTGAGCGAGGCATGCGTTGGCTGTGGGATGGTGTGGTGTTTGAGGTGTTGCATCCAACGGCGCAAGCCTCCGAGGATCGTGTGAGACGTCAAAACAATCGTTCGTGCGTGTTGCGTATTGATGCTTCTGGTGCGCGCATGTTATTCACTGGTGACATTGAAGCGCAAGCCGAAGCGTCTTTGGTGGCAAACGATGAACAATCGTTACATGCTCAAGTGTTACTCGCGCCGCACCATGGGAGTCGTACCTCTTCAACGCCGACGTTTTTAGCAGCGGTCAAGCCGCGTTGGGTATTGGTGTCGGCGGGTTATCGCAATCGATTTGGTCACCCGCGCGCTGAGATTGTGGCGCGCTATCGCGAACTCGGTGCCAAGGTGTTGCGCACAGACCAGGATGGCGCGATTGATGTCCAGCTCGGCGCCCAAGGTGTGACACTCGCCACACAAAGACAATTGCGTGCGCGTTATTGGCATCTCCCCAACGAGTAAACACCACAACGCTGTTTACGCGCGCTCTGTTAGCATTTGCGGGTTCGTTTATTGGAGCGCCCCTTTATGCAAGCCCAATCGCGTCGTGTGCAATGTCTTTCCCCTGGAGGACTACATCACATGGCTTATCTTGAGTGGGGTGATCCACGCAATCCTGAGGTGGTGATTTGTGTGCATGGACTCACGCGTGCTGGGCGCGACTTTGACCAGTTAGCGCAAACACTGGCGTCACGCTTTCGGGTGATTTGTCCAGATGTGGTTGGGCGCGGTGCGTCTGATTGGCTGGTCGATCCAACGCATTACCACGTGCCGCAATATGTATCAGATATGGTGACTTTGTTAGCGCGTTTAGATGTGCCGCAAGTGCGCTGGGTGGGGACCTCGATGGGTGCGTTAATTGGCATGGCACTCGCCGCGATGCCAAACAGCCCGATCTCGCGCATGTTGATCAATGATGCCGGTCCGGTGATTACGCTACGTGCCTTACAGCGCATTGGACAATACTTAGGTAAAGCGCCCTTGTTTGAAACGTTTGAGCAAGCGGTCACCTATGTGCGTACCGTCAGCGCACCGTTTGGCCCACACTCGGATGCGCAATGGCGATTTCTTACTGAGGTGGTGGTACGACAAAACGACGACGGCGGATGGCGCATGCATTACGATCCGCGGATCGCCGATGCCTACGCACGTGCTTTGCCAGCGCAAGATCTAGCGCTGTGGTCGGTGTGGGACGCGATCCGCTGTCCGGTACGCGTGTTACGTGGCGCCGCGTCGGATTTGTTGCTTACTGACACGTGCGTGCAAATGCAACAGCGCGGTCCTCGGACTGAGGTGATCGAGTTTGCCGGTGTAGGACATGCCCCAACCTTTTTGCATGCCGATCAAATTGAAGCCGTCGTCACTTTCTTGTAATCGATCCACAACACGTCAGCGAAATATCCTTATGGGTGCAATTTATTTGGTACGACACGGACAAGCCGCGTTTGGTACAGACGATTACGATCGGCTCACGCCGCTCGGACACCAACAGGCGCAGTGGTTGGGTGAATATTTTGCAGAGCACGAGGTGCGATTTGATGCGGTCTACATGGGTAATTTGCGACGTCACCGTGAAACCTGGCAAGGGATTGCGCAGGCTGCGCAGTGGACACACACGCCGCTAGTGCGCCCAGCACTGAATGAGTATCAGGCGGAGTTGTTGCTTGCTGCGCACGCAACGACACAACCAACGACACAACCAACGACACAACCACGCGATCGTCGCGCGTACTTTCGATTGTTACGCGAGGTGCTCGGTGCGTGGGTGGCGGGTCAGTTGCACGCGCCAACGCATGTGTCCTTTGCGCAATTTTCAGCCGACATCCGCGCTGTACTCAATGAAGTGCAGTCAGCAGCAGATCAACAGATTTTAGTGGTGAGCTCTGGCGGCCCGATCGCTACGGTGTTGGGTGCAGTGTTGGACTTGGCGCCGACTAAGTTGATCGAGTTAAACCTGCAAGCGCGTAATACCAGTGTGAGTGAGTTGCGGTTTAATACACGCAATCTGCATTGCGTCAGCTTTAATACGGTGCCCCATTTAGTCCATCGTGCGCGTACCCACGCCGTGACGTATTCATAAGCGCCATCGTTGTTCTTGTCGCGTCAAGCGTTACGTCGTTTCAAAAACGTATTGCCATAAGGCATGCGCTGCAGCGCGATGGTCGCTGACTTGTTCGGGTGGTACGCGCGCATAGCGTGCCCCGTTCATGCGTAATTGGTGCTGTCGGCGTCGATAGGTGCGGTAAGCGTCTTGCGCGGCCGCGGCGGTGGTTGCAGGAATTAAACCGAGCGAGGCTGCGCGTGCGAGTAAGGCAATATTGCCCAAGTTTTCGCAAAGACTTGGGTAGGTCGCGGCGTGGGCCAGCACCAAAAACTGCACCGCAAACTCAATATCGACCATGCCATCGCGGTCGTGCTTGAGATCAAATGCATCGCTTGGATTTGGGTGTGCTTCACGCATGCGTTGACGCATTTCTAGCACCGCTTGCGCGAGCGCTTTAGGATCGCGTTGGCGTTGTAAGACGTCAAGACGAATGCGTTCAAAGGCGACGCCCACGCCACGATCACCCGCGCAAAATCGTGCCCGTGATAACGCTTGATGTTCCCACACCCAAGCGTCCTGTATTTGATAGCGCGTAAATGCGTCAACAGAAGACACCAAGAGCCCGCTTGCGCCGCTGGGTCGTAGTCGTAAATCGGTTTCAAATAACTGCCCCGATGCGGTACGCGCAGTTAGCCAAGTGTTGAGACGTTGCGCAAGACGTGCATACACTTCGCTTGCCTTGGGGTGTGGGTCATCGAACAAGAAAATAATATCTAGATCCGAGGCGTAGCCGAGTTCTTTGCCGCCGAGTTTGCCGTACCCGATGATGGCAAATCGTGGTGCATCTTCGCGGTGACGGTGATTGAGTGCTGACCAACAGGCGTTGAGCGCAGCTTCTAAGACCAAGTCGGCTGCCATCGATAGATGATCGGCCAGTTGTTCGACGCTGAGTAGACCCGCAAGATCTTGCGCTAACAAGCGAAACACTTGTGCGTGATGCGATTCGCGCAGCACGTGCATTTGTTGCTCGGTGTCTTTTGGGTGTTGCGCTAAACGTGCGCTGAGCGCGTCTCGAAACGCTGCCCAATCCGGCGGACTGTAGAGCACACGATCATCGAACAATTCATCTAACAGTAGTGGGTGTCGCGTAATAAATTCTGCCGCCCAAGCCGATGCGCCAATCATACGTGCCAAGCGCTCCAGTGCCTGACTTTGTTCGGCGAGCAACGCCAGATAGGCGGCGCGACGCGCAATGGCTTGCATCAAATCCAGTCCGCGTGTGAGGGTCACATCGGGTTCGGCAGTCTGGGCCGCGGCTTGGGCGAGTCGTGGCACCAGCGCATCAAAGCGCGTGCGCGAATCGGTGGGTAAGGTGTTGTAACGCTGACTGGTTCTGACAGCCAACAAGCGTTGTGCACTTTCTTCTGGTGCGCGAAAGCCTTGTCGACGTAATTCGGTGATGCTGTCCTCGATTGGGTCTTCCCACACGGCGGCAAAGCCTTTTTCTGCGGGTGAGGTTTGTGCAAACACCGCTTCAAAATGCATCGCGACAGTGTGTCGAATTTCTGTCATTGCAGCGCTCGCGTGTGCCCAATCTACGTATCCGCACCATTGCGCAATCAAGGCTTGATCGATCGGGTCGCTCGGTAGCGTGTGGGTTTGTGCATCGTCGACGTACTGCAGGCGATGCTCGAGATTACGCAGAACGCGGTACGCATGAATTAACGCATCGACGGTTGCTAACGGCAGTAAGCCACGTTGGCCGAGGGCGCGTAATACGTCGCGCGTGGGTTGCGCCATGAGCGCAGCATCGCGCCCACCACGAATCAGCTGAAGGGCTTGTGCGATGAATTCAATTTCGCGTATGCCGCCGGGCCCCAATTTGATGTGATCAACGAGGTCGCGGCGCGCGACCTCGCGCCGCACTTCTGCATGCAATTGACGCATCGCTTCGAGGGTCGCGTAGTCAAGATATTTGCGAAAGACAAATGGACGGCGGATCGCCTCCAGTGCTGGCCAGTCTGTGTTCGCTTGACCAGTCAGTGGGCGCGCTTTGATCCATGCGTAGCGTTCCCATTCGCGACCGTGGGCGACAAAATAATTTTCCAATGCATCCAAACTGAGGGCGAGTGGTCCCGCGTCGCCATTGGGGCGTAGCCGCATATCCACACGAAAAACAAAGCCATCTTCGGTGCGTTCGTTCAGTAACGCGATGATCTTGCGGCCCACGCGTGCAAAGAAATCAGCGTTTTCTAATCGGCGTGTCCCGTCTGTTTCGCCTTGCTCTGCATACAAAAAAATCAGATCAATATCTGAGGACACATTGAGCTCGCGGCCACCGAGCTTGCCCATCCCTACCACCAGTAACGCTTGCGCTCGGCCTTGTGCATCACGCGGTGTACCGTACAGCGTAACGGCTTGCGCTTCGGCCCAGCGGGTAGCAGCGATCACGCACACCTCGGCCAGATCGCTCATGGTGAAGCAGACTTCATCTAAATCGGCGCGTCCACTGAGGTCGCGTGCTAAGGTGCTGAGAACCACCGCCTCGCGCAGCTGTCTTAAGCGTTGTTTAGAGAGATGCTCATCACATTGGTGTAAGCCCGCCAACTCGGCTTGCATGCGCTCGCGTGTGTAGGGGTGCTGATCGGCTTGGGTGAGGATCTCGGCGAGCGCCGGACGGGCGCGTAATCGCTGCGCGGCAAAGCGTGAACGTTGTGCGGCAGCAAGGCAGGTTAGCGTCGGTGTTGACACGGGAATCCGGTTAGAATGTTGGGCCGCCTGAAACGTGTAGCCAAAGCGTTCAATTTACGCCACTTTATTCAGCGCGGAGGCACTATAGGGTCAAGTTCGAAGGGCATGCAAACTGTGGCGTCGACAAACAACGCACCGCGTAAACGCTGGCTGCGGTTCGCGCTGCAGGCGCTGTTGCGCCCGCGGCCGGTCTGGCGTTGGGTAGAGCGTGGCGCATGGACCATATTTTTTTTATTGGCGCTGTTTTTTCTAACAGTACGCCATGCGGTATTGCCTAACGTCGAGCGTTACCGCTCTGAAATTGTTGCCGCGGCCACGCAAGGCCTCGGCATGCGCATTGAAGTCAATGCGATTCGTGCGGATTGGCGTGGTCTGCGTCCGCATATCGAATTAAACGACTTACGCGTTTACGACGCACAAAATCACGAGGCGCTGCGTATTCCTAGCGTGACGGCGGTGATTTCTTTGCGCTCGTTGCTGGTTCGCGAATTACGGCTGCAATCGTTGCAAGTGGACGGACTGCGCTTACAAGTGCGACGTGATGCGCAAGGACGCATCATCGTGGCCGGCATCGTGCTCGAACACACGGCGGCTGATCACGGCAGTCTGACCGATTGGGTGTTGGCACAACGTGAATTTCGTGTGAGTAATGCCGAAATCGAATGGGTCGATGAATTACGTCGTGCCCCGGCATTGCGCTTGCGTGACCTGAATTTTCGGATGACCAATGCCGGTGACGTGCATACGATGGGCTTGGTCGCGCGTCCGCCGCCTGCTTTGGGTTCGGTGTTGGATGTGCGAGCGCAGTTACGTGGTGAGAGTTTGACGACCCCCGATGCTTGGGATGGACAATTCTTTGTTGAGCTCGGCGACACCGATTTAGCGGCTTGGGGTCCATGGATCGATTACCCCATCAAGGTGCGCAGTGGGCGTGGCGCACTACGCAGTTGGATGACGCTCGTGAAAGGTCAGCCACAACGCATCACCGCAGATGTGGCGTTATCGAATCTGGCCACGCGTTTGGCACCGGACTTGCCTGAACTACAGTTGGCTTTGGTGCATGGACGCGTATCGGGTAGTCAATCCGACACGTTGTTTGAGCTGGGCGCGCGGGATTTAAATTTTGCGACCGAATCTGGTGTCACTTTACCGCCGACCTCGTTTTTATTGAAGCTCTCGCGAGCAACTGCCGACGTGCGTGGAACCAGTAGTTTGAATGCATCGCGCGTGGATTTTGCTCCGCTCACACATGTGCTTGAAATGTTGCCAGTGCCCAAAGAAGCGCGCGCCATATTAGTTGCGTTCGCACCGCAAGGCGCGTTAAACGACACACAACTGCAGTGGCAAGGCACGTGGCCGGCCTTAGATGGCTACAGCTTACGCACGCGCTTTACCGACTTCGGTGTTGCACCTTCGGGCGGGTGGCCAGGCTTTTCTGGTCTCAGTGGCAGCGTAGAAATGAATGAGAAGAAAGGCCAGTTACAGCTTTCTTCGAGTGGTGCACAAATGGATCTCGCGCAGGTGTTGGTGCATCCAGCGTTGGTGTTTGAAACGCTCAACGGCCAACTACAATGGACCCATCTCACGTCAACCGACACACCGGCTACAACGAATCCATCGACAGGTGAATCCGTGCAGGCGCCCATTCAATTTGATTGGAGCGGTGTGAGTTTTGCCAATGCAGATTTATCCGGTAGCACTGAGGGGCGCTTTGTGTGGTCACCAAGTGCACCGGGTCAGGCAGATTTTTCGGTGCAACTTGCTCATGCACGCATCGCGGCCGTTCCACGCTACTTGCCGTTGGCAGCCACCGAAGGACTGCGTCAATGGATCACCCGCGCCTTTGTGGCGGGCGAAGCCAGTGATGTTCGTTTGCGCTTACGGGGTGATTTGGCGAGCTTTCCTTTTGTGGACGCAAAACAAAGCGAATTTCGTGTCAGCGCAAAAATCGCTCAGGGCGTACTGGATTACACCGAAGGTTGGCCACGCATCGAAAGTATCGATGCTGATCTACAAATCGATCGCGACAAGCTGGAGTTGGTTGGTCGTAAAGGACATGTTTACGGAACCACTTTATCCGGCGTGCGGGTGCGCTTACCGCGTTTGGGTTCACCGAGCATGGTGCTCGCGATCACTGGGCAAGCCGACGGACCCACCGCAGATGCATTGCGCTATGTACGAGAAACCGCGCTCAATCGCATCACCAACGGTGTGGCCGAATCGATAGAGGCAGTTGGTCAGGGTCAGTTACGGCTGAATCTGGAATTGCCTTTGGCTGAACCCGCGAAGTCGCGCTTGATGGGGAGTTTTCAAGTCAATGCCAATACCCTCACGGTGGATCGTCGTTTGCCGCCGATTGAACGCGTGGCCGGACGATTTGAGTTCACGCATTTGGGATTTGCGTTGCGAGAGCTGCGCGGCCACTTTTTGGGTGGCCCTGCAACGTTTACTGGCGGGACGCAACCGCAAGGTGGCGTGCAGGTGGTGGTGCGGGGAGATGCCACCGCCGTTGGATTGCGTCCGTTGCTCGAGCCCGCATGGCGACGGTTTTTAAACGGCGCGGCGCCCTATACCGCGACTGTCACCGCACGCTCGCGCAATGATCTGCGCGTTGCGTTAGAAAGTAATTTGCGTGGGGTGTCGATTAATTTACCTGCACCACTCAATAAAGCCGCTGCGGACGCTTGGCCGATGCGCATCGAACTCAGTCCGCAAGACGGTGCCGATCGCGTGTTAGTGAGTTTGCCCGCGCGCGGATTGAATGCCGAGTTCTTGCGTCGTGCAAGCGCGCCCAACGTCACACCGATACAACGCGTTGGTATCGGATTAAATCAAGCGGCGCGTTTACCCGAACGCAACGGCATGTTGGTTGCGGGTCAATTACCAACATTGAATTTAGATACGTGGCTGCCCATCTTTAGTGGACCGGATGGATTGGTGTCGACGAGCGCAACCGCAGAGGCAAGCGAAGCCAATGTCGTTAATTTTGATCTGCGCTTGGGCACGTTTGATTTGTATAACCGGCGCTTAAACAGCGCAACCGTGCGTGCCAATGTCGATCCAGGGGGTTGGAAGGCCAATATCGCCTCGACCGAACTCACTGGCGAGCTGTCGTATCGAAATGAAGGCCGTGGTCGATTGGTGGCGCGACTCAGTTCGATGACGCCACCGGCCGAGATTAACGCACCCAGCACCAGCAGCACATCGAGTGCGTCCACTTATCCAGCAGTGGATTTGGTGACGGAGCGTTTTATCTATCGCGGCAAACAATACGGACGTGTTGAAATTTTTGCCCAACCCGAAGTCAACCAATGGCGCATTGAACGCTTTGCCAACATCAACCCCGACTCGTCACTCACAGGAAAGGGCGTGTGGACCTTGGGTAGTGCATCGCGCACAGCCATTGATTTTTCACTGGACATTAGCGATAGCGGAAAATTTTTAGAGCGCATGGGACATCCCGAAGCGGTGCGCGGTGGTACAGCCAAACTCAGCGGCAATGTTTTTTGGAATGCAGATCCGCTGAAGTTGGATTACGCCAGTCTTGGTGGAGAGGTGGCCTTGCAAGCGGACAATGGCCAGTTTCTTGAGATTGAACCAGGCATTGGCAAATTGATTGGATTGATGAGCTTGCAAATGTTGCCGCGGCGGATTGCGCTAGATTTTCGTGATGTCTTTTCTAAAGGCTTTGCTTACGATCGTATGAGCGCTACAACGCACATTGAAAAAGGCGTACTCAGCACGCGTGATTTTCGGATGCGTGGTGTCGCGGCTGAGGTTGAAATGATTGGTGACATTAACCTGGCGCGCGAAACACAAAATTTGCAGGTGCGTGTGATTCCTGCGTTGGGTGATTCAGCCTCGACGGTCCTTGGATTTGTGAACCCGATTGCGGGCATCACCACCATGCTGGCGCAGCGCATCTTGCGTAACCCGCTGGGGCAAATCTTCGCTTACGATTACGTGGTCACGGGCAGTTGGACTGACCCGCGTGTTGAAAAAGCCGGCACCAGCGCAACACCCCTACCGCCTGGTAAATCATCTGGGCAACGTTAAGTGCAGCAAAACCATCGCGCTTTGTTGTTACTATCGCGTGCGTTTAATTTTTTGATGGGTTGATGACATGAGCACAGCAGTTTTATCTGCCACTACGCCAGCCACGGCCAACCAATTGCTGGCGGTTGCCGAACAAACGCTGCTCACGCCCTACAACCTCAGTGCAAGCGGATTAGCGCAGGTGTTTGGCACGCTCAATGCCCATCGTATTGATGACGCAGATGTGTATTTTCAATACACGCGTTCAGAGGGTTGGTCACTCGAAGAGGGCATTGTCAAAGCCGGTAGTTTTAGTATTGATCAAGGCGTCGGCGTGCGCGCCATTGCGGGCGAAAAAACCGCGTTTGCTTATTCCGATGAAATTAGTACCGCTGCACTTGGTGACGCGGCGCGTGCCACGCGCGCGATTGCCAAGGCCGGTCAGAGTCGTCGTGCGTACGTGCCTGGCCAGTTACATGAAACCCCATCGCGTTATTTGCCGATGGATCCGATTGCGTCTTTGCCTGCCGCTGCCAAGGTGGCTTTGCTTGAAAAACTTGAACGCCGTGCACGCGCGTTGGATCCACGCGTGGTGCAAGTAATGGCCAGTCTTGCTGCTGAATATGAAGTGGTGTTGATCGCGCGCGCCGATGGTGGACTGGCGGCCGACGTGCGCCCATTGGTGCGCTTATCGTTACAAGTGATTGCCGAATCTGGCGGGCGGCGAGAATCAGGCACGGCCGGAGGTGGTGGACGTACCGATTACGCAATGTTTACTGAAGCGCTGATTGAAGACTATGCACGTCAGGCGGTTGCACAGGCGCTCACTAACTTAGAGGCACGTCCTGCACCCGCAGGCACCATGACGGTGGTGCTCGGGCCGGGTTGGCCGGGCATTTTGTTGCATGAAGCGATCGGCCATGGTTTAGAGGGCGATTTCAATCGCAAAGGCAGTTCTGCGTTTGCTGGGCGAATTGGTGAGCGTGTTGCAGCACCCGGTGTTACCGTGGTGGATGACGGCACCTTAGCGGGTCGACGTGGTTCGTTAACTGTGGATGATGAAGGTCATCCAACGCAGCGCACGGTGTTGATTGAAGACGGTATCTTGCGTGGTTATTTGCAAGATCGTTTGAATGCGCGTTTGATGAAGATGCCGGTGACTGGTAATGGTCGGCGTGAATCGTTTGCCCACCTCACCTTGCCGCGCATGACCAATACCGTGATGTTGGGCGGTCAACATGCGCCGGAAGAAATTTTGCGCTCAGTGAAAAAAGGCTTGTACGCCGTCAATTTTGGCGGCGGTCAGGTGGATATCACCAGCGGTAAGTTTGTGTTCTCTGCGGCAGAAGCTTATTTGGTTGAGAACGGCAAAATCACGCATCCCGTCAAAGGCGCCACATTGATTGGTAATGGACCGGATGTACTCACGCGCGTGTCGATGATTGGCAACGACATGCAACTTGACTCCGGCGTGGGCACGTGTGGCAAAGAAGGACAGAGCGTACCGGTGGGCGTGGGTCAGCCAACACTGCGTATCGACGGACTTACCGTGGGTGGAACGGCGTAGTCGCGCCCGGAGTGGAGCGGCACCGTCGCGCCTTGAGTGGAACGGCGTAGTCGCGCCTGGAGTGGAACGGCACCGTCGCGCCTGGAGTGGAACGGCACCGTCGCGCCTTGGGTGGAGCCGCGTCTTTACGCAATAGCGTACTTACGTAACGCGATCAACCTCGCGTTGATTAATCGATCTTCATTTGCGCGTCTTTCACCACTTTGGCGTACTTAGCGATTTCACTGCGCAGGTGTTCGCCAAAGCGCTCACTTGTTCCGCCTAATGGATCGAGTCCGCGTTTAATAAAGGCCTCGCGTATCTCGCCTTCGCCGATGCTGCGAAGAATGACATTGTTCATGCGTTGAATGATGTCGCGTGACACCCCGGTGGGTGCCATGAGTCCGTACCACGAGTCAGTGTAAAACCCTGGATAGCCTTGTTCAGCAATCGTTGGTAGATCGGGTGCAAGTGCCGCACGCTCAGCGTAGGTGGTTCCATAGGCCTTAAGCTTTCCGGCGCGTACATGCGGCAAGCAATCAGGCAAATTACAAAACATAGCGTTGACCTGACCGGCGAGTACATCGCCGAGCGCTGGACCTTGACCTTTGTAGGGCACGTGAACGATGTCGATTGTTGCCATCGTTTTTAAAATCTCACCAGCGAAGTGTGCGGTGGTGCCATTACCGAATGAAGCATAGGTCAAGCGACCGGGTTGTTGTTTGGCCAGTGCAACGAATTCGCGCAACGTGTTGGCGCTGACAGACGGGTGTGCAACCAAGACATTGGCAGTACGTGCGGTGAGGATGACGGGTTGCAAATCTTTGAGCGTGTCGTAAGGCAGTTTAGGTACGAGCGTGGCGTTGACGGTGAAACTATTGGCTACCGAAACAAACGTATAACCATCTGGTGCCGCTTTTGCCGCGGCATCCACACCGACCACAGTGCCTGCCCCGGGTTTGTTTTCGACCAAAATAGGCTGACCTAACGCGCGGGTCAGTTCTGGTGCGAGCGTGCGTACCACCGATTCCATGGTGGAACCTGGCGCAAACGGAACGATGATGCGCACGGGCCGCGTTGGCCAGCTTTGCGCTTGTGCCCATGGCGTACAAAAAATCAGCGCAAGAACACTCGGTGTGATGATGTGTCGAAGAAAAGACATGGGGGCGATCCTTGGTCGGGGGAATTGAAATTTTAATTGCAACGCGCCTCGTTTGCATGCAGATGCGCAGCCACCGCGTGTCATTGGTGACTGAGAGGACGGTTTATTCACTGCGTGCCCAATGTCGACTGCGCTCGATAGCTGCGTGCCAACGTGTGAGTCGCTGGGCTGCGTTGGTCGGATCCATGTTGGGTTCGATACGTTGGTCGTGTTGCTGTTGGGTGGGAAGATGCGTGCGGTCTGGCCAGAGCCCAACGCCGAGTCCTGCCAACTGCGCTGCGCCTAGGGCGGTGCGCTCTTGCATGGCAGAGCGAATCACTGGCACGCCGAGTAGATCAGCCTGAAACTGCATCAACAAACCATTGGCGGTTGCACCACCATCGACGCGTAGTTCGCCGAGCGCTTGTGAGGCATCGCGCATCATGGCGTGCAGCACGTCTGCGCTCTGAAATGCAATCGACTCTAATGCTGCGCGCGCAATGTGGCCGCGGTGTGAGCCACGCGTTAAGCCCACCAATGTGCCGCGTGCATCAGCGTCCCAATACGGCGCACCTAAACCACTGAAGGCTGGGACAAGAAACACATCGCCGGTGTCGGTCACGCTAGCCGCCAAGGCTTCAATTTCGCTGGCGGTCGAAAAAAATCCTAATCCATCGCGCAACCATTGCACGACCGCGCCGGCTTGAAACACGCTGCCCTCAAGCGCGTATTCCATTGTCGGTTGGGTTTGCGCACACACAGTGGTGAGTAACCCGTGGCCCGAGAGCACAGCGTGATTGCCGGTGTGCATCAATAAAAAACAACCCGTGCCGTAGGTATTTTTAGCCATACCTGCGTGATGACAACCCTGCCCAAACAGCGCGGCTTGCTGATCGCCGGCGATGCCACACAGTGGCAGCGTGCGACCCAACGCTGGGTCGTTGAGTTCGCCGAAAAAACCACTCGAGGGGCGTACTTCTGGCAGTACGGACGCCGGAATGCGTAAGACATCGAGTAGCGTTTGATCCCAGGTGCCCGAGTGAATATTGAATAGCAAGGTGCGCGAAGCGTTTGACACATCGGTGAGATGTAAACGTCCCCCCGATAAATGCCATGCGAGCCACGTGTCCACAGTGCCGAAGGCAAGTGTGCCTTTTTCAGCGCGTGCGCGTGCATCGGGAATGTGATCAAGCAACCAAGATAATTTAGTTCCTGAAAAATACGGATCGAGCACCAAGCCCGTTTTTTCGCGAAAGCTTGACTCGAGTCCAGTAGCTTTTAATTGCGCGCATTGCGTGCTGGTGCGGCGGTCTTGCCAAACAATGGCGTTATACAAAGGCTCGCCGGTGGAGCGATCCCAAAGTAGCGTGGTCTCGCGCTGATTGGTGATGCCCACAGCGGCCAATTTGGCGCTGGCCGGTGCGCCTGCGCGTGCCAGCGCCTCACGGATGACATTGCGTTGGCTGGTCAGTAATTCGATGGGGTCGTGCTCAACCCAACCGGGTTGCGGGTAAATCTGACGAAACTCGTGTTGTGCGCTGGCTAACACGCGCAGCGCATCATCAAACACGATCGCGCGCGAACTGGTGGTGCCCTGATCGAGCGCGAGCAAGGTGCGCATCGTGCGTCTCCAAAAAAACGGTCAATCACGCAAAAAATGGCCAGACCACGCCCGTATCAACAGATCGCGTGGGTAGCCCGGAATTCTAGCAGCGCCCCCTTTCTCAGCTGCGGGCGGTAGACACCGGGGTGCCACGGGCCGCAGTGATAAACTTGCACTGTTTATGCCGATGCCTATTCCACAAGTTGCGCGCGAACTCACGCACACACGTCGCATACGCTATGAGGGTTACAAGCGTGCCGATGGCTTATGGGATATTGAAGGCCATCTGTCTGATATTAAAAGCCACGATTACGAACTGCAGTTGGGTGTTCGTCGCGCTGGTCAGCCCGTGCACGAGATGTGGGTGCGTATAACGATCGATGATGCATTGAATATTCGCGATGCCATTGCTGGGTCGGATGCCGTGCCCTATCTGAATACGTGTGAGCGCATTGCGCCGGCTTATCAGTGTTTGATTGGCATGAATTTGCTGCGCGACTTTCGTCGTCAAGTGAAAGCGCATCTGGGCGCGGTACGCGGTTGCACCCACATGACCGAGATGCTGGGTGGATTTCCAACCGCGGCCATTCAAACGCTGTCTGGTGAGCGCGACAAAACAGCGCAGTCAGGCCAAAAACCATTTCAGCTCGATCAGTGTCACGCGCTGGCAACCAATGGTGCGTTGGTGAAACAGTTTTATCCGCAATGGTTCCAACCCAGTGCTGAGGCCCAAGATCAGTTGCAAACAAAAGATAAAGTTTGATTAAGGTTAATGTTTGGAGATTTATGGCATCAGACACTCGTCTGTTTACTTTAATTTTCTTCTCGTTTTGATTTTCTTATTGGTAGTTCTTGGTC
>CANIIA010000002.1 GCA_947467435.1 Betaproteobacteria bacterium | reverse complement strand
TGTTTCAAAGCCCGTGATGCCCGGCATTTGAATATCCATCAGCACTAAATCGGGTTGATTGCCTTGGCTAAAGTATTCGATCGCTTGCATTCCATTAAATGCTTCGGTGACTTGGTGCCCTAGTTTTCGTAGTAGTGTTTTCGCCACCAATCGATTCACAGGGTGGTCTTCGACCAACAAAATTTTGAGTGATTGTTCAAGCGGCACCGGATCGTTGTTTGTGACCTCGGGTGAGAGATCTTGCGCTTGTGTGGGGAAAGGAATCTCTACGTAGAACGTACTGCCTTCACCGGTGGTGCTGGCCACCCAAATTCGTCCGGACATGCGTTCGACCAATTGCTTGCAGATTGCTAACCCCAATCCCGTGCCGCCATAGTCGCGCGCAGTAGACGCGTCGGCTTGGACAAACGCTTCAAAAATTCGGTCTTGTTTTTCAGCGGGGATACCGATGCCTGTGTCGGCAACGCTGATGCGTACGCGCGCTTCATGGGCCGTGCGGGCGATGATCTCGGCATGCACAGCAATTTGACCGCGCTGCGTAAATTTAATCGCATTGGTCACTAAGTTAGACATGATTTGGCGCACCCGAGCAGCATCCCCAATCAGGCATAAGCTCGCCGTGTCATCATGAAATTCGAACGTCAATCCTTTATTTTTGGCGCGTAGTCCTAACGTGCGTAATGAATCTGCGCAGGATTGTTGCAGTGTGAACGGTGCGTGTTCCAAACTGACTTGCGTTGCCTCAAGTTTGGAGAAATCTAAAATATCGTTCACAACGTCTAAGAGGGCTTCGGCTGATCGCCGCGATAGCTCGAGGTATTCGCGTTGCTCGGTGGTGAGTGTGCTGGCGAGCACTAAATCGGTCATGCCCATCACGCCATTGAGTGGCGTGCGAATCTCGTGACTAATGTTGGCGAGAAATTCACTTTTTGCGCGGTTGGCTGCCTCGGCGCGCTCTTGAGCAGCCTTTAATTCGGTGATATCGACACGAAACCCGACCAGATCGTTTTCAGGTGTTCTGCGCTCGGTAATTCGTAACCAACGACCATCGGGTAGTTGTTGTTCTACCCCATCGCTGCCACTTTGATGCGCTATCAAACGCGTACGCAGCCAAGCTTCTTCGTGGCCTTTTGCCTGCGGATATTGCCCGCGTGCAATCCCAGCACGCAAAAGATCTTCAAAGCGTGCACCGGGTAAGACGAGATCTGCAGTGTCGGCATAAATTTGTCGGTAGCGTTCGTTACACAGCACCAGTCGATCGTGCTGATCGTAAAGAACAAACCCATCGTCAATGCTTTCGATGGCGTGCCGTAGTCGGGCTTCTGCTTGTTCGGCACAGATGCGTGCTTGCGCAATACTGGCCTCATAGCGATGGCGATCAGAAATATCGCGAATAAACGCGGTGTATTCGCGTCCTTGTATCGTTTCACTAACGCCCACACCGATTTCGATCGGAAACTCGCGGCCATCAGCGTGTTGGCCAATAAACCCAAGACGACGATGGGTGCTGCCATCGTTGCCTGCAGTGATTTTGTCGACCACCCCGGCATGAAAAGCTGCTTGTAATGAAGACGGCGCTAGCACATCTTCGACCGATTGCCCCATGACATCGCGTGCAGGTAAGCCAAACATTCGTTCCGCTTGTCGATTAAACGCGGTGATGTGTCCTTGTGCATTCGTCGAGACGATGGCATCCAGAGCCGCATCAAACATGCCACGCAAACGCATGTTGGCGGTGTGTAACTGCGCCCCTTGCGCGTTTAAGCGTTGCGCCTGCCCGGCCAGCCGCAGGCCCGTGCTGTGCAAAACGTCGGCAAGTCGATCAAATTCAAGTATGCCGTTGTGCAGCGGTGGTACGGCAGGTGTCGCTTGTTCAATTAATTCGGCTTGTCGCATCAAATGTTCGAGTGAGCGGGACGCAGGGCGCAGATGCAAGGCGAGTAACACCAAGCCAATGACCAGACCCAACAACAGCGCAAGACATGCATCCAACCAAATGCGACGGTTAATTTCATCGATCGGATGCGTTGACATGGCCACGTGCAGTGTGCCCAATGGGGGGTCGCCGCCCATGGTGAGCTGTATGTCATCGGGCACTGCGGCGTTGTCCTTAGACATGTCGATGGTGATCGTCGCGTCGTCACGTTTGGCACGCCGAAGTAGCTGTCCATCGGGGCCATGAATTTGGATTTCGCGAATCGTGTCCATTTGCATCGCGGTTTGCAGCGTGGCGTCGAGCTGCGTCATGTCATTTTGTAGCAAAGCCACCGCGCTACTGCTGGCCACCAGCGTGGATAGCGCAATCGCATTGCTATGTGCGGCTTCTTTGGAAAGACGCGTCATTTCTGCAACGAGATAGCTAGCAAATCCAAGCAGCACGGCGGTCAGCGCAATACTCAAAAAGATCGCCTGACGCGTATAAAAACTACGCGGCGTGGGTTGAATTTGAATCATCTGGAAAGCGCGAATTGCTTTGTGAGGGTGGCGTGTGTGGGTATTACACTCCGGCATGCGGCGCTGTGCAACCGCCGTAATGCGTACGATGACTTTAGTCTATTTTTAACGTACGTGATTCATCGACAGCGCAAGTGGTGTTTGCGCGGTAAAGCGATGGCTTTAGTGAAAAGCGACTGCTTTAGTGAAAAGCGACGGCTTTGGTGAAAAGCGACGGCTTTGTATGAAAGTCGCCATCCTGCGCACGCAGCGGTGCGCAGGCAGGCTGATCGTCGTTGCGGATTACGGTTTGGGTGGCGCGGTTTCAGCGAACGCTGGGCGCTCAGAGAGCTTGTCGTAATGGCGCGCTAAATTGGGATATTGCGTGCGCCAGTCGATGTGTGGAAAGCGCAGACTCAACCAACCTAAACAACAACCCAGCGCAATGTCTGCAAGGCTGTAGGCCTGACCGCTACACCAAGCTTGATCGCCAAGCTCGCGTGCAAGTTCGCTTAAACCGCGCTCGAGTTTGCCGGTTTGGCGTGCGAGCCAAGCGGCACTTTGTAGCGCGGGTTCGCGCGATTGTTCGTTGCGAATCAAAATGCCTGCATCAAGCACGCCATCTGCCAAGGCTTCCCAGCGCTTGACGGCGATACGGTGACGCTTGTCCTCTGGAATGAGATGACCAAGCGGTGAGACCCCATCCAAAAACTCGACGATGACGCGCGAATCAAATAGCGTGTGGCCATCTTCGAGGATGAGCACTGGAATTTTGCCAAGCGGGTTACTTTTGGGCACCTCGGTGTCGGGGGCCGAGACCTCGACCAAAATAAACTTTAAGTCGATGTGTTTTTCAGCCGCAACGATACGGACTTTGCGGGTGTAGGGGCTAGCAACTGAACCAAGGAGTTTCATGCAGTGTGCAATCAAAATTCAAGTGGATCGGCATGATACCAAACCAAGTCTGCCTGTGGTCCGCGGCACGAAGGTAGACCGCTATAATCCACACTTCTTAGCCATTTTTGATCGAATAACATGTCGGTTCCAGCTTCTCACGCTCCTCAAGCCCCGCAAGCGCACCTAGCGGCTCAGCTGGCTGCAGTTTCTCCGCTGGATGGTCGCTATTCGCGCAGTGCAGACCCCTTGCGCGCTTACTTTAGTGAAGCGGCGCTGATTCGCTATCGCGTAGCGATCGAGTTGGCGTGGTTAAAGGCCCTAGCCGCAGAGCGTGGCGTGGTCGAGCTCAAGCCCTTTAGTGCGGCCACGCGTCAGGCGATCGATCAACTATTGGTTGATTTTTCGGATGAGGATGCCGCACAGATCAAACAGATCGAAGCGCGCACCAACCACGATGTCAAGGCCATCGAATATTGGTTAAAAGAAAAGTTAGGTCATCACGCACAAGTGCGCCGCTCGCTTGAGTTTATTCATTTTGCGTGCACATCCGAGGACATTAATAATTTGTCGTACGCGTTGATGGTGTCTGATGCGCGGCGCGTAGTCATGCTGCCCGGATTGGATGCGCTGATTAAAGCATTACGCGCTTTGGCTAAAAAATATGCCGATCAGCCGATGCTTTCTCGCACACATGGTCAACCTGCCAGTCCCACCACGCTGGGTAAAGAACTGGCCAATGTGGTGGCGCGTTTAATGCGCGCACGCGCACGCATCGCGTCGGTTGAGTTACTTGGAAAAATCAATGGCGCGGTTGGTAACTACAACGCCCATGTGGTGGCGTATCCCGATGTCAATTGGGAAGCGCTGAGTAAACGCTTTGTACGCCAACTGGGGTTGGAATTTAACCCCTACACCACGCAAATCGAACCACATGATGCGTTTGCCGAACTTTTTGATGCGTTGGCGCGTGCCAACACCATCTTGCTCGATTTAAATCGTGATGTGTGGGGATATATCTCGGTGGGATATTTCCGCCAAAAATTAAAAGCTGGTGAAGTGGGTTCATCGACCATGCCGCACAAAGTCAACCCGATCGACTTTGAAAACTCCGAGGGTAATATCGGGATTGCAAATGCACTGTTGCGCCATCTTGCCGATAAGCTGCCCGTGTCGCGTTGGCAACGTGATTTGTCGGACTCGACTGCGCTACGCAACATCGGCAATGCGTTTGGTCATAGCTTGTTGGCTTACAACGCTTGCTTGCGCGGGTTGGGCAAACTTGAGGTCAATGCGGCGCGTTTGTCTGCCGACTTAGAGGCCAATTGGGAAGTATTGGCCGAGCCCATTCAGCAAGTGATGCGTCGACATGGTGTACCCGAAGCGTACGAGAAACTCAAAGATCTGACGCGCGGTAAAGGCGTGGATGCGCGCCGTTTACGCACCTTCGTGAATCAGCTCCCTATTCCGGCCAGTGCAAAAAAGCGCTTACTCGCCCTCACCCCATCGACTTACATTGGGTTGGCTGCAACGCTCGCCAACCGGATTTGAACGTCCGCGCCCCCCGCGTTTTTTAACGAACCGACGCACCGCGAGGTGCGATAGCCATGTTCTACGCCACGACCATCTTTCTTTCTTCGTTTCTTTTATTTTTAGTGCAGCCATTAATTGCGCGCTTGATTCTGCCTTGGTTTGGTGGAACGGCGGCGGTATGGACAACCTGCATGCTGTTTTTTCAATGCGTGTTGTTAGCTGGCTATGCCTATGCTCACGGCACCACGGCACGCCTTAAACCGCGACAACAAGCGCTGCTGCATACGGTGCTGTTAATTGCCGCCTTGTTGGTCCTACCGATTGCGCCAGATGCGAGCTGGAAACCACAAGGTGACTCGGAGCCAATTTCGCGAATTTTGTTGTTGCTCGCCGCCACTGTGGGCCTACCGTATTTATTGATTTCATCCACCAGCCCGCTCGTCCAGGCTTGGTTTGCTCGGGTGCGACCGGGTGCCAATCCGTATCGGTTGTTTGCCGTTTCAAATTTTGCTTCGCTATTGGCGCTGATTGGTTATCCGTTATTGGTTGAACCTAACTTTACGAACGGCCAGCAGGTTGCGATTTGGTCATGGATGTTTGCCGGCTTTGCTGCGCTTTGCGCCGTATTGGCCTGGTTATCGGCGCGTGTTGAAGTGTCGCCACTCACCACGCACGCCGACGCATCGCAGTCATCGGCAACAACGGCGCAACCGGGTTGGGGGCGGATCGCGGTCTGGCTTACGTTATCGGCGACCGGATCGGTGTTGTTGTTGGCCATCACCAATCACTTAACGCAAAACGTCGCGGCGATTCCGTTGTTATGGCTAGCGCCGCTGACTTTGTACTTGCTCACGTTTATTTTGTGCTTCGAGGGGCAGGGCTTATATCGTCCGCAATGGGCTTGGACCATTGTCGTGCTCGCGCTGGGTGCAATGTTGTGGTTGGTCGTCGACACGCGTTATCAGTTTGAATTGTACTTACAGCTCGCGGTGTATTTGGTTGGATTGTTTGTGGCATGCATGTTTTGTCACGGCGAGCTGTATCGTTTGCGTCCTGATAACCGACACCTGACGGCATTTTATTTGTGGGTGTCGGTCGGTGGAGCGGTGGGTGGATTGCTCGTGGCTGTGGTTGCGCCGCTGGTGTTTAACGCGTATCACGAGTTAGCGCTCGGGTTGTTGGCCGCCTGTGCACTTGCGGTGGGGATGTATTGGCGCTTGCATTGGATCGCTCGGCTTTTTGCGCGCGCGTTACTCATTTGTGCCGTGGGTGGTTTTGCTTATGATGCGTTTAAGTTTCGTGATGGCGCAAGCTTAACAACCCGAAATTTTTATGGCGTCCTGCGCGTAAAAAGCTATGGCGCTCCCGGTGAGCCTGAGTATTCACGCCGACTTTTACACGGCGTAATCATGCACGGCGAGCAATACCTCACGGGAGATGCCAGCCGACGCTTAACCACGTACTACCAGCGTGATTCGGGCATCGGTAAAGCCATCGAATCACGTGGTCCAGCACCTGTCCACGTGGGGGTGATTGGCTTGGGTGTTGGCACGCTTGCAGGCTATGGTCGCGCCGGAGACACCTACCGCATTTATGAAATCAATCCGGCGGTGCTGCAGATTGCACGGACCCAATTTAAGTATCTAACCGAAAGCCCCGCCAAGATCGATATCGTGCTGGGCGATGCACGTTTAAATCTAGAGCGTGAGGCATCACAGCAATTTGATGTGCTGGCGATTGACGCGTTTTCTAGCGATTCGATTCCGGTGCATTTGATCACGCGCGAAGCATTGGGCGTGTATTTACGCCATCTCAAGCCAAACGGTATTGTGGCCTTTCATGTCTCTAATCGTTTTCTTGAGCTTGCTCCAGTGGTTGCCCAGATCGCCGCGGAGCATGGCGCTGCGGCGCGTGTGGTTGAGCAATCGGCCAAAGACGAAGATGACACCACGAGCGATTGGGTGCTGGTGTCACGTGACCCCAGTGCACTGCAAGGGCCGGTGCTCAAAGACATCGCGCAAGAAGTAAAGCAACGCACGCAATGGCGTGTGTGGACTGACGATTACTCCAACCTGATTCAGATTTTGAAGTAACGGGGCGCGTGCAAGGTACAGCACTTTGCGCTGCGTGTGATGCGTCTTTGACGCTGTGAGCAACGCATTTTCATCGCACAGCGAAGCGCGCCACCATACGGGACGACAACCGCAGCGCTGCTTTGCTTAAACGACCGCGCCGTCGTGTTCGTCGCGCCGTTCGGCGCTGCGAGCCACTTTCACAAATTGCGAGCGATCGACGCGCAGCCACATCAAGAGTGGACTGGCTACGAGCACCGATGAGTAGATGCCAAAACAAATCCCAATGGTGAGTGCCAGCGCAAAATAATGCAGAGCAGCGCCGCCAAAGATCAGCATGGTGGTGACCATGATTTGTGTGCTGCCGTGCGTAATGATGGTGCGTGAGATGGTTCCGGTGATGGCAGCGTCAATCACTTCAGGTGTGCTGGCTTTGCGCATCTTGCGAAAATTTTCGCGCACACGATCAAACACCACGACCGATTCGTTGACCGAGTAGCCGAGCACAGCGAGTACCGCAGCGAGTACAGGCAGCGAAAACTCCCACTGAAACAGTGCGAAAAAACCCAGAATAATGACGACGTCGTGCAAGTTGGCAATGATCGCGGATAGACCAAATTTCCACTCAAAGCGCAGCGCCAAATAGAGCACGATCCCGATACAGACCACGAGCAACGCCAGCGCGCCATTTTCGGCTAACTCTTTACCGACTTGCGGACCGACAAACTCAACGCGGCGTAATTCTGCATCCGCCTGCTCAGCTTGCAGGGTGCGCATGACTTTTTGCGATAAGTCGGCGCTGGTTTGGCCTTGTACCAAAGGCATACGAATCAACACATCGCGCGAAGAACCAAAGTTTTGTACAGCAGTATCTTTGTAGCCAGCACGTTCGAGGGCACCACGAATTTGTTGTACGTCAGCGGCTTGCTTGTAGGCCACTTCAATGACTGTGCCGCCAGTGAATTCAACAGAAAAATGTAAACCCTTGGTCGCTAGAAAAAAAACCGCTAACAGGAAAGTCACCAACGAAATGATGTTGAACACCAAGGCATGACGCATGAAAGGAATCGTGCGTCGAATTTTGAAGAACTCCATGACGTACCTCTTATTTCCAGGCGGTGTTGCCGATTGAGAGTTTGGGGACGCGGCGACGATGTCCGTAGACTAAATTTACGAGGCCGCGCGAAACGGTCACTGCCGAGAACATGGAGGTCAAGATCCCTAAACAATGTACAACCGCAAAGCCGCGCACTGGACCCGAACCAAAAATCAATAGCGCTAATCCAGCAATCAGGGTGGTGATGTTGGAGTCCAAAATGGTGCCAAACGCACGATCGTAGCCCGCAGCGATCGCCGCTTGGGGGGTGGCCCCAGCACGAATCTCTTCGCGGATGCGTTCGTTAATGAGCACGTTGGCATCAATCGCCATCCCCAAGGTCAGCGCAATCGCAGCGATACCAGGCAAGGTGAGCGTGGCTTGCATGAGTGATAGAAGCGCCACCAAAAATAATAAGTTTGCACCCAGCGCGACCGAGGAGATCACGCCAAACATCATGTAGTAAATCGACATAAACACCACAATGGCAATAAATCCCCATTGGGTGGAGTGAAAGCCTTTGTCGATGTTTTCTTTACCTAAGCTCGGACCGATGGTGCGTTCTTCAATAATTTCCATTGGTGCAGCCAGCGAACCTGCTCGCAACAATAAGGCGGTGTCATTGGCTTCGACTGTGCTCATGCGCCCAGAAATTTGGACACGTCCGCCACCAATTTCAGTACGAATAACCGGCGCTGTGATGACTTCACCTTTGCCTTTTTCAATCAGCAAAATGGCCATGCGTTTACCCACGTTTTCGCGGGTGACGTCTTTAAAGATGCGTGCTCCGGCGCCATCGAGCGTCAGGTGCACCGCAGGTTCCTGGTTTTGTGAATCAAATCCGGCTTGCGCATCGGTGAGGCGATCACCGGTGAGAATGACTTGTTTGCGCACCAAAATCGGCGCGCCGTTACGCTCAATATAAAACTCTGTGCCAAAGGGCACTTCGCCGCGCGCCGCAGCACCCAAGGTGGCGGGATTCATTTTTTCTTCATCCACCATACGAATTTCGAGGCTGGCGGTACGTCCCAAAATATCTTTGGCTTTGGCGGTGTCTTGTACCCCGGGGAGTTGCACCACAATGCGATCAGCGCCTTGCTGCTGAATCACCGGTTCAGCCACCCCGAGTTCGTTGATGCGATTATTCAGTGTGGTGATGTTTTGCTTGAGTGCATATTCTTGCGTACGTTTGATTGCTTCTTGTTTCATGCTGCCGGTCAAACGAAATTCTTCGCCGTCTTGCGTTTCGGTGAAGACCAAGTCAGCGATGGTGTCTTGTAGTGCACGGCGCGCTTTTTCGCGCGTGTCGGTATCACGGAATCGAATCCGAATGATTTGGCCTTCGCGACTGATACCGCTGTGACGCAGATTTTTATCACGCAGTTGCGTGCGCATGTCTCCGGCCAAACTTTCTAGGCGCTTGGTCACCGCTGCTTGCATGTCAACTTGCAACAGAAAATGCACGCCACCGCGTAAATCCAACCCTAGATACATCGGCAACGCGTGAATACTGGTCAGCCAATTGGGAGAGGCAGATAACAAATTAAGTGCGACCACCCAAGTTGGATTGCTGGCATCGGGGTTGAGCGCGTGAATGATCGCGTCTTTGGCTTTGAGCTGCGTATCGGTGTCGGCAAAGCGTACGCGCACACTGTTGGTGTCGAGTAGCGCGGCGGTGTAGGCAATATTGTTCGCCTTGAGTGCTTCTTCGACACGATTGAGCGTACCTGCATCCACTTTGACGGTGACTTTGCCGCTCGAGATCTGGACCGCGGGTGATTCACCAAAAAAATTGGGCAGCGTGTAAATCAAACCCAACGCGAGCGCGAGCGCGATCAGTGTGTATTTCCAAACGGGATAGCGGTTCACAGGACCTCAACCTTGGCCGAACGGCCGACTAAGACTGAATGGACTTCAGGGTGCCTTTAGGCAACAAGGTTTGCACGGCGCCTTTTTGCAAGATGATCTCGTTGCCTGGTGCCAGTTCAACCACCAAATACGCATCGGTGACCTTGGTGATGCGCCCAAGAATGCCGCCCGCGGTGGCAACCTCATCGCCCTTTTGTAGGCTTTCGGTCATTGCTTTTTGTTCTTTAGCGCGCTTCATCTGCGGGCGAATCATTAAGAAATAAAGCAACACGAACATCAGCACAATCGGCAGCAGTTGTAACAAGCCCCCTTCGGGACTGGTTAAAGCACCTTCAGCGTAGGCAGGCGAGATCAGCACAATGCGCTCCTGAGTGAAATAAACAAAAACAAATCAACCCGTGATTGTAGCAGCGAAGCCGGCTTAGCCGCTCTCTGCGGGCAGCTGGCGTCGAGCGCGGCGTAGTTGCTCGGCGGTGCGCTGCACCGTGCCAGCGATAATGGCTTGGCGTAGCGTGCGCATGAGTTCAAGGTAATAAAACAGGTTGTGTATGGTGTTGAGTCGCGCGCCAAGAATTTCGTTGGTGCGTTGCAAATGATGAAGGTACGCGCGGCTAAAGTGTGTGCAGGCATAACAAGCGCACGCGGGATCAAGGGGCGTGGTGTCGTCTCGGTAGCGCGCGTTGCGAATTTTGATATCGCCTGCGCGAGTAAACAACCAGCCGTTGCGTGCGTTTCGGGTCGGCATGACGCAGTCAAACATATCAATGCCGGCGAGCACTGCCTCGATTAAATCTTCTGGCGTACCGACGCCCATCAAGTAACGTGGCTGTGCCACCGGTAAGCGCGGCGCGGTATGCGCCAAGATGCGTTGCATGTCCTCTTTGGGCTCGCCCACCGATAAGCCACCAATGGCATAACCCTCAAAGCCGATGTCGACAAGCGCGGCCAAAGATTCATCGCGCAGCGCTTCGTACATGCCACCTTGTACGATGCCAAACAACGCGTTGTGGCTGCCCCCATCGGCTTGCCAAGCACGCCGCGAACGCTCGGCCCAGCGCAAACTCAAGCGCATCGATTCGCCTGCAGCATTGACATCTGCCGGATACGGCGTGCACTCATCAAAGATCATTGCGATATCTGAATTCAATACCCGTTGAATGCGCATCGATTCTTCGGGCGTGAGCATCAATTTATCGCCGTTGATGGGAGAGGAAAAGCGCACACCTTCTTCAGAGATTTTGCGCATCGCGCCCAAACTAAACACTTGAAATCCCCCCGAGTCGGTGAGGATGGGTCCGTCCCATCCCATAAATCGATGGAGTCCGCCGTGTTGCGCAATGACCTCTAGCCCTGGGCGTAACCACAAATGAAAAGTGTTGCCCAAAATCACACCCGCACCGATTTCACGTAACTCAGCCGGTGACATGGCTTTAACTGCACCATAGGTACCCACCGGCATAAACATGGGTGTGTCGACCGTGCCGTGGGCCAATTCCATCCGAGCGTGGCGGGCGGCACCATCGCTGGCGAGGAGCTCAAATTTCATGCATCGTTCCGTTCAATGAGCATGGCATCACCATAAGAAAAAAATCGATATTGTGCGTTGATCGCGTGTGCATATGCTGTACGGATCGATTGCATGCCACCAAATGCAGAGACCAACATCAGCAGCGTTGAGCGTGGCAAATGAAAGTTCGTGAGTAATCGATCAACCACTTGAAAGCGATAGCCAGGCGTAATAAACAGCGCGGTTTCGCCTGCGCCGGCCACCAATTGGCCGTTGCCATCGACGGCACTCTCCAGTGTGCGCAGTGCGGTGGTGCCCACTGCCATCACCCGAGCGCCCGCAGCGCGAGCTTGATTTAAACGCTGCGCCGCTTCGGCGCTAATCACATAGCGTTCGCTGTGCATACGATGCTCGGCAATCTGTGTCACGCGCACGGGTTGAAACGTACCTGCTCCCACGTGCAGCGTGATGTACACAATGTGGACGCCCATGCGCTCGAGTTGCGCGAGTAAAGCCTGATCAAAATGTAACCCAGCGGTAGGCGCCGCGACCGCGCCGGGGTGCGCGGCGTACACCGTTTGATAGCGCTCAAGGTCACCAGCGGTGGGTGTATGTGTGATGTACGGCGGCAGCGGCAACCGACCGTGGGCGTTTAACACCTTATCTAGGGGCGCATCAAAGCGTAAATGAAATAAATCTGCGTCACGTTGCAAGACGCTCACCCCGGCGTCTGCACTGTCGCCAACAAACAGCCGGCTGCCCGCAAGCGGCGCGTGGCTGGCGCGAATGAGCGCCCATGCTTCGTGTGTGCCAGTGACGCGTTCAATCATCATTTCGATGCGTCCGCCACTGGCCTTTTGGCCATGCAGGCGCGCTGCAATGACCCGCGTATCGTTTAACACCAAGACATCGCCGGCGCGCATCAAGCCGGGTAGCTCGGCAAACTGCCGGTCGGTCAACGCCGTACGGGAGCCATGCAAATGGAGCATGCGGCTCGCCGTGCGTTGCGCAGTGGGTTGTTGCGCAATCAGGGCTTCAGGTAAGTGGAAATCAAAGTCGGCAACACGCATGGCCGCGGCATTATAAAGTCGCAGCGCGCGTAGTCAGTTATAATTCGCTTCTTGCCTCGGTGGTGGAATTGGTAGACGCGCCGGACTCAAAATCCGGTGCCGCAAGGCGTGTCGGTTCGAGTCCGACCCGAGGCACCAGTCAGCGCGCACGTCGTCATCGCGCATTCCCTTGGAGTTGAATAGCGCATGAGCACAGAGACCTGTCTCTTTTGCGACGTGCAAACCATCGATCGCGGCCGGATCGTTTCTGAAAATTCGCTGGCCATCGCGATCCGCGATGCGTTTCCGGTGAGTCCTGGTCACACCTTGTTGATCCCCAAGCGCCACACGCGCGATTATTTTGGCGTGACCCCAGACGAAGTCCAGGCGATTCATGCGTTGTTACATGAGCAACGTGCCGTGTTAGTTGCACAAGATGCCAGTATTGACGGTTTTAACATCGGCATGAACTGTGGAGAAACGGCGGGCCAATCGGTGTGGCATTGTCATGTGCATTTGATTCCGCGTCGTCAAGGCGATACCCCGATGCCCAAGGGCGGTGTACGTCACGTGATTGCCTTAAAAAAAGATCAAGTGATCACCTGGTAAGACGCGAAATCGGCGCCAGATTTTTTTCGCTAACTTTTAGAGTGAACCAACGATGTTGAATACCAGTCTTGCTCGTCGCGGTATTGCGGTGGCTTCTCATGCGTTGGCTGCGCAATCGGCCAGCGCCGTATTGCGTGAAGGTGGAAATGCCATTGAAGCCATGGTGGCTGCCGCCTCGAGTATCGCAGTCGTCTACCCACACATGACCGGCATTGGTGGCGATGCGTTTTGGTTGATTTCCGCCCCGGGTCAAGCGCCTATCGCAATTGATGCCAGTGGTGGTGCTGCTGGGCAAGCCACGCTCGCTTTTTACGCAGAACGCAATTTGCAGACAATTCCAACCCGTGGGCCGCTTGCCGCAAATACGGTGGCCGGCACCATTGGTGGCTGGGCTCAAGCCTTAGAACTCTCCACACAGCAATGGGGTGGTCGTTTACCCTTGGCGCGTTTGTTGGCCGATTCGATTTTTTATGCGCGCGACGGTGTACCCGTCACATTGAGTCAACAGCGCAACACCGAAAATAAGCGTGCAGAGCTGCAGTCAGTGACGGGTTTTGCCGAACGTTTCATGCCCGATGGACAGGTTCCCCTTGCGGGACGATTGTTTAAGCAAACACGCTTAGCCAACACGCTTGAACAACTTACACGTCGTGGGTTAGATGATTTTTATCGCGGCGAATTAGCCCAAAGCATGGCCGAAGATTTGCGCGCGATCGGCAGTCCATTGCGGCGCGCGGATCTAGAACACTACCGCGCAAAGCAAGTGACACCGCTACAGTTGTCGCATCGACTCGGTACGCTATACAACATGACGCCACCAACACAGGGCGTGGTGTCGCTGGCGATTCTGGGCATACTCGATCGCCTGGGCATCTCTGCGATGCAAGCCGATAGCGTCGCGCATATTCATGCCGTGGTTGAAGCCACCAAGCTTGCGTTTCTTGAGCTACGCGACAAATACGTCACCGATCCTGCATACATGCACTGTGATGCCCAATCCTTGCTCGAAGATGCGGCGCTCAAGGCCTTGAGTGCGCGAATTGATCCACATCAGGCGCGTCCTTGGGGTAGCAAGACACAACCAGGAGACACGATTTGGATGGGTGTGATTGATCATGAAGGGCGAGCGGTGAGTTTTATTCAAAGCATCTATCACGAGTTTGGCGCGGGTGTCGTGTTGCCTGGTAGTCATGTGAATTGGCAGAACCGTGGTTGTAGTTTTTCGCTGAATCCAGCCCATGTGAATGTGTTGCATCCTGGTAAAAAACCATTCCACACCTTGAACCCTGCGCTGGCGCGCTTTCACGATGGTCGTGTGATGGTCTACGGCACGATGGGTGGCGATGGTCAGCCACAAACACAAGCGGCGGTGTTTACGCGTTACGCTGAATTTAATCAGCCTGTACAACAAGCAGTGACAGCGCCTCGCTGGTTGTTGGGACGTACGTGGGGTTCGGCTTCAGAAACACTCAAACTCGAATCACGCTTTCCGTTGGCCGTGATCGAAGCGCTACGTGCGCGTGGTCATGATGTTGAGGTACTGGGTGATTTTGAAGAAACCATGGGCCACGCGGGCGCATTGGTACGGCATCCGGACGGCGTGCTTGAAGGCGGTTTTGATCCGCGTGGCGATGGTGCAGTCGCGGGCTTTTAGTATCATCAAAAAACCATGTAATAGATATGACGGGCACGACATGTGTTGGGCGCGACATGTGTTGAGTGCGACAATTGCGCGCACTGTCGGTTAGCGCCCCGTCGGTTAGCGCCCCGTCGGTTAGCGCACAATGGCCAAGCACTGATTCTTGGCATCGCTGCTGCGAATGCTATAGCAATAACTTTTTTGATTGCTGAGTTGCGCGAGACAAAGATTTTTAGTGTCTTGCTCGTGAATTGAGTAGCAATACGACTTTGTATTTTTGGCGATCGCGAGGCAGTGATTTTTGCTGTCATCGTTTTTGATGGCATAACAGTTTGACGCATCCGCCTGTGCAAGGCCATTCACGCGTAGTAACGCCAGCGCAAGTACTGAGGCAACCACGATCGATTGTTTAGCATGCATTTTTTCATCCCCCATGCAGTTGGACGCACATCTATCGTACGTCGATGGCGTACGTTTTTGCAACGTCGTGAACAAGCACTTGAACAGCAGAGCTCTGCCGTTGACCTCGCGATAGGTTAAGCCACGCGAGACGTGCGATGAAACTCTAAATTATCAATCAATCGCGTGGTACCTAGACGCGCCGCAGCAAGAATGACCAGGGCTTGATCGTTGGATGCGGGCGCCATCAAGTCGGCTTGCCTACGGATGGATACGTAGTCCGCCGTCCAACCTTGGGTGTTGAGCGCCTGCATGGCTTGCGCTTCAATGTGCTGGAGTGCGAGCGCATGCGTTTGGGCTGCATCCCGGGCAACACACAGCGTGCGGTATAGCTGTGCCGCGTGCACACGTTCAGCGGCAGAGAGATATTGATTGCGCGAGCTCATGGCCAATCCATCGGTTTCGCGGGCGGTTTCTCCAGCGATAATCTCGATGGGTAGATCAAACTGCGTCACCATTTGTTGGATCACCATCAGTTGTTGGTAATCTTTTTTCCCAAAGACCGCCACTTCTGCCTGCATGCAATTAAATAGTTTTAAAACGACTGTCGAGACACCATGAAAAAAACGTGGTCGAACCTGGCCTTCAAGTTCCGCCGCGAGTGCGGAGGGTTCCACCCGCACAGATTGCGCTTGCGGGTAGAGCACTTGCTCATCAGGTGCAAACAATAAATCAACGCCGGCTGCGCGTAGCGTTTCGCAATCGGCTTCAAAGGTGCGCGGGTAGCAATCAAAATCTTCGTGCGGTGCAAATTGCAGTCGATTCACGAAAATACTCACCGCCACATGCGGCGCGTGTTCGCGCCCACGGTGCATGAGCGAGACGTGACCCGCGTGTAGATTGCCCATCGTCGGAACGAAAGCCAAACGCCCCAGCGATGCGCGGGCCTCGCGCAATTCGGCGATGCTGCGAACAATACGCATGATTAGTAGCAGTTCTCGGGGCCGGGAAAGCTGCCTGACTTGACTGCGGTGATGTATGCATTGACTGCGGCGGCAACCGTGCCTGTACCCGCCATGAAGTCACGCGCAAATTTTGGTTGATAGCCAGAGACACCAAGCATGTCGTGCATGACTAACACTTGACCACTGCAATCGGGACCAGCGCCAATGCCGATGGTGGGCACCTTGATGGCGGCGGTCACGCTTTTAGCAAGCGTGGCCGGCATGGCTTCCATGAGAACAATATTGGCGCCAGCCTCAGCGAGAATTTGCGCATCATCCAATAAACGTTTCGCACCGGCGGCATCACGACCTTGCACACGAAAACCACCGAGCGCATGCACGGATTGTGGAATGAGACCAATGTGTGCGCACACCGGAATGCCGCGCTCCACCAAAAACCGAACGGTGTCAGCCATTAACGCACCGCCCTCAAGCTTCACCATTTGTGCACCGGCCGCCATCAACACTGCGCTGCTACGGAATGCTTGTTGCGGGGATTCTTGATACGCTCCAAACGGTAGATCAGCCACAATGAATGCACGTTGCGTCCCCCGCACGACGTATTGCACATGCCGAGCAATATCGTCTAATTGCACGCTTAGCGTTGCATCGTGTCCTTGGACCACCATGCCAAGGGAATCGCCGACCAACAAGGTGTCGATACCCGCTGCATCGAGAACGCGGGCAAAACTTGCCTCATAGGCCGTGAGCATGGTGATTTTTTCACCTGCGGCATATTGTTTATTTAGGTCGTGCAGTGTGCGTCTAGCCATGATGGTCGGTATTGGGTTTATTCGCCGCGATTAAAAAATTCGCGCGGACTGCGCATCTGTGCAATGCGTTGCATCAGCAATTCGAAGTCGGGTTCGTGATGCGCAAAGTTTAGGTGTTCGGAATTCACAATCAGTACGGGAGAAGCGCTGTAATGATAAAAGAAACGCGTGTAGGTTTCCGCAAGATTCGCTAAATAGCTTTCGCTGACGCCACGCTCAGCCTCGATCCCACGTTTGCGAACCCGCTCAATGAGGGTCTCTGGCTGCGCCTGCAGGTAGATCACCAGATCCGGCACAGGCGCCTTGGGCGCCAATGTCTCATAGATTTGCTGATACAGCGATAGTTCGTCACTCGAGAGGGTGAGACGGGCAAATAACGGGTCTTTTTCAAGCAAAAAGTCCGACACAGTAGCCGCGCGAAACAGATCCGGTTGCGCGAGTGGCTCGAGTTGTTGACTGCGTTGAAATAGAAAAAACAGCTGCGCTGGCAAGGCGAAGCGTGGCATGTCTTGATAAAAGCGCGCTAGAAACGGGTTCTCATTCGGCGCTTCGAGCAGCAATTCAGCGCGTAAACGCGCCGCCAGCTTGCGCGCCAGGCTGGTTTTTCCCACACCGATCGGGCCTTCCACAACGACGTAGCGCAATTGATCGATAGATTTAGGCATGACCAATCGGGGTGAGTCGCGTGCAATCTTGTGTCGCAACGCGTTCGAGCAAGGTAGATAACGGCGCTTGTCCTGGGATCTGCGCGTGAGGGTCCAGCTCTGCCAGCGGGCGTAAAACAAAAGCACGCAAGTGCATGCGTGGATGCGGTAGCTTCAGCGTGGCTTCATCACAGACCAGATTTTCGTAGAGCAACAAATCAAGATCGAGTGTGCGCGGTGCGTTTGTGAACTCGCGTGTTCGACCTTGCGTGGCCTCGATGTGATGCAATGCTTGTAGGAGTTCGTGCGCCGAGAGCGAGGTGTTGATCATCGCAACGGTATTAATAAAATCAGGTTGATTTGTATAGCCCACCGGTGCAGAGCGCCACAGCGAGGCATGCGCAACACGTTGTGATTGATCCAGCTGCGCGAGTGCTTGCAGTGCATCCAGCACCTGCGTTTGTGGTGACGCAAGATTGGCTCCCACCCCAATGTAGGCACGCATGTTTATTCTGTGGTGCCAGCCGTTGGCGCAGCACTTGGTTTTTTACGCCGCCGGCGCCGCTTACGTGGACCGGTGTCCGGTACCAGCATGGCTTTTTGCGTGTCGAGATCAGCAAACTGAAAAGAGCGCCACCACGCTTCTAATGTTTCGGGCACCTCACCACTGGCTGCACGCAACGCCAGAAAATCGTAAGCCATACGAAAGCGCGGTGATTCAAGTAAACGCCAAGGCCGCTGACCGGTGCGCTGTTCAAAGCGCGGTTGCATACCCCAGACTTCGCGCATCGTGGCGGTGAGCTTGCGTGTGATGGCGAGTTTTTCGCATTGGGTGTCAAGCACCTCGTCCATCGCCGCTTCGAGCGCTGGAATCGGTCGTTCGTCACGCGCTTCTCGTGCTTTAGATGCCGCCAAGACTTCGTGCCACAGTAAAGCCGCAAACAAAAATGCAGGCGATACCGGTCGATCGGTTTTGATACGCTCATCGGTTTGCGCTAACGCTAAGGTCACAAAGCGTTCGCCCAGGGGCTGCTCAAGAATGACATCGAGCAGTGGAAGGACACCCTCAGATAATCCTTCAGCACGTAACTGTTGCAGACAGGCGTTGGCGTGCCCTGACATGAGAAGTTTGAGCATTTCATCAAACAAGCGTGCTGGCGGTACGTTTTCAAGTAAGCCTGCCAGTTTGCGAATTGGTGCGCGTGTTGAGGCATCGATACGCAAGCCGAGTTTGGCGGCTAAGCGAACGGCACGCAACATACGCACGGGGTCTTCGCGATAACGTGTTTCAGCCGCGCCAATCATGCGTAGCGTGCGTTTTTTTAAATCGGCGAGACCGCCATGAAAATCGATGACTTCTTCGGTGTTCGGATCGTAGTAAAGCGCGTTGACAGAAAAATCGCGGCGTCGGGCATCTTGTTCTTGGGTGCCAAACACATTGTCGCGAAGCACACGACCATGCGCGTCTTTTTCAGCCCCTTGCGTATCGTCGGCACGAAAGGTGGAGACCTCGATCGTTTCTTGTCCAATCACGACGTGCACAATACGAAAGCGACGACCAATTAACAGCGCGCGCCGAAATAGGGGTTTGACTTGCTCGGGTCGGGCGTCGGTGGCCACGTCGTAGTCTTTGGGCGTGACACCTAACAACAGATCGCGAACCGCACCACCTACAACGTAGGCGCTATAGCCTTCGGCCTGCAGCACCTCGCAGGTTCTGAGGGCAGCCGCACTGATGTGCGTGCGCTGAATGTGGTGACGGGCAACGGGCACCCGTTGGACCTTGCTTGGTTTTGCGCCGAGCCCGAGCACCTTGCGGATCAGTCGTTTGATCATGAGCGCGCGATTCTAGCGCAGTGAGATGGTGGGCCAGGCGCGACGTTGCGCTTCTTGCGCAAGGGTGGGATCAGGATCCACGGCGATCGGTCGTTTGACTAGATTTAAGAGTGGCAGGTCATTGAGCGAGTCGCTATAAAACACGCTATCGGCAAATGTATCGAGCGATTCGCCGCGCGATTGCAACCACGCATGTAGCCGCTGGATCTTGCCTTCGCGAAAACACGGAATGCCTGTAGCGCGCCCAGTAAAACGTGCGCCATCGCGTTCGGCAATGGTGGCAATAAGGTGCGGAACGCCAAATGCGGTCGCAATCGGTGCGGTAACAAAATCATTGGTAGCGGTAATGATCGCGCAGAGATGTCCCGCGTCGAGATGTTGACGGACCAACGCTTTGGCCGCCTCGCCCATCATCGGATGGATGTACTCACGCATAAATTGGCGATGCCATTGCGCTAGTTGCTCTGGCGAATGCTGTGCCAGTGGCGCCAAGGCAAACGCTAAAAACGCATGAATATCTAAACTGCCTTGTTTGTATTGCGTGTAAAAGGCGTCGTTTTGCGTTTCGTAGCGCTGGCGATCGACGACGCCTTGGTCGATGAGATATTGACCCCAAGCATAATCACTGTCGCCTGACAGCAAGGTGTTATCTAAATCGAATAAGGCCAGCGTCTTCAATGCATTTGCTCCAGTGCTTCGCGTACAAAAGGGATTGTGAGAGGGCGACGTTGTGCAAGTGAGTAACGGTCGAGGTGTTCCATCAATGCCACTAAGGTGGGTAGATCACGTCGCACGTGATTGAGTAAATATCGAATCACATCGCTCGAAATGTGTATGCTACGGCGCGCCGCCTCTTGCTCGAGATAAGTGATGCGTGCGGCGTCATCGAGCGCGTGGACTTCGTAGACCAAGCCCCAAGCCAAGCGCGAGCGCACGTCATCACGTAATTGGAGTTGGGCGGGTGGTTGTAACCCGGCAGCGAGTACGGTGGGACCCCCTTCGCGCGCGGCGTTGATCGCTTGAAATAAGGCACCTTGGGCCTCTGCATCGAGTGTTTCAACATCATCAACGACATACAGCGCTGTGGAGCCCGATTCACGTAGCGCGTGCAGTAAATGGCTACGTCCGCTGCCCACGCAGCCCCATAAGTACAACACTGCTTCACGAAACTCACCGCGCGCAAGTGCGTGCAAGTGGGTGAGCAGCTCTTGATTTGTGCCCACCACAAAGTTGGCTAAGCTAAAGGTGCGCTCGGGCGCAATTTCTAAAACCAATTGACGCATGAAGATCAGCGCATGCCGTCTGTATCGTTTGGATGGGTGTGGCCCTGAGGCGATGGGCCGCTGCGTTGTGCTGGACCTAAGTACAGAGGGCCCGATTGATACGCGCGTTGCAAATGGCGTAAGCCGACCAAGAGCGCGGCGCTGGCAGGTAGCGCAAGTAACACACCAAAAAATCCAAACACTTGTCCAAAAGCAAGCAACGCAAAGAGCACGGCCAGCGGGTGTAATCCAATGCGCTCACCCACCAACATGGGCGTGACTAAAAATCCTTCGAGCAATTGTCCGCACAGTAAGACCGCACCCACCAACAAAATGCCTGTGCTGGTATCAAATTGAATCACGGCAGCAACCAAGGCAAGCGTGTATGCGGTGGCAGGTCCTGCATACGGCACGATGGTGAGTACACCTGCGAGCAGACCAACCGGTAGCGCAAACTCGAGACCGGCCAACCACAAGCCAGTCACGTAATACGTGCTCATGGTCACAACGACCAGCAGCTGCCCACGTAAAAATTCTGCGAGGACAAGATCGATTTCATGCAGCAGCGCACAGACCGTGGCATGTAAGCGCCGTGGAATCAATGCATCAATCCGCGCGATCAACGTATTCCAATCACGCAACAGATAAAACAGCACCACCGGCATGAGTAGCAGATTCGCGGCGTAACCAAACAGCGCGAGCCCACCGATTTTTAAGGAGCCCAACACGCGTGGCAATAAATCGGTATTACTTTGGACAAATTCGGTGGTCCAAGCACGCAGGCTATCAATATCTAATTTCAACTCGACGCCAAGGTGTTGGTGAATCCAAGGCACCGCGCGCACGTTGATCCAGTTGATGATTTCGGGCAATCGCTCACCTAACAGGCGCGCTTCGCGTAAGAGTAATGGCAGAATCAATAAGAGCAGCGAGCTCAACAACAAGACCGTCAGTAGTAGCACGATGCCGGCCGCAATACTGCGCGGCAAATATCGACCCGACAGGCGGGTGACTAATGGATTGAGGATGTAGGCGAAGATCGCGCCGGCAAGAAACGGCGCGAGGATCGGGCCAATCAGCCACAGCACGGTGCCGATGATGAGGGCGATGGCAATCCAAGCGAGGGTGCGTACGTTTAAAAGGCTGCTGCTGTTCATTTGCAGTAAAATGCCGAGACAGAAACGCACCACTCTAGCACGCAGTGCGCGCCTGTCTCCAGCGCTGAGAATATCCATCAACGGATCTCATGTTTCTTGTGCCGTGTTAGACCAACCCCGTGTTTGCCAACCTTGAGTCTGAGCTCCCGTATGAATAAGGGTCTGTCCTATCGTGATGCTGGTGTAGATATCGACGCAGGTGATGCGCTCGTCGACGCCATCAAGCCATTTGCTCGCCGTACCATGCGTGCCGAAGTTCTCGCCGGGATTGGCGGGTTTGGTGCCTTGTTTGAGGTGCCACGTAAGTATCGTCATCCAGTGTTGGTTTCTGGCACCGATGGCGTTGGTACAAAGCTGCGTTTGGCTTTTCAGCTACAACGCCACGATACGGTCGGCATTGATTTGGTTGCAATGAGCGTGAACGACGTATTGGTGCAAGGCGCTGAACCGCTCTTTTTTCTTGATTACTTCGCGTGCGGCAAACTCCATCAAGCCGTGGCAGTGGATGTGATTCGTGGCATTGCAACTGGCTGCGAGTTAGCTGGATGCGCGTTGATTGGTGGCGAAACCGCAGAAATGCCTGGCATGTATCCGGATGGCGAATACGATCTGGCGGGTTTTTGTGTGGGTGCAGTTGAACGCGACAACATCATCACGGGCCGTACGATTGCTGCCGGTGATGTGGTGCTTGGATTAGCCTCTAGTGGTGCCCACTCAAATGGCTATTCGTTGATTCGAAAAATTATTGATCGCGCGCAACCCGATTTACAGGCAGCGTTTGACGACCGGCCATTGGCTGAAGTGATCATGGCACCGACCCGCATTTACGTGAAATCGCTACTCGCCTTAATGCAGACACTGACGGTCAAGGGGATGGCGCACATTACTGGTGGTGGTATCACCGGGAATGTGCCGCGTGTCTTGCAACCTGGGCTGCGCGCAGTGATTCAGTCCTCGAGTTGGAAACGACCCGCACTATTTGAGTGGTTGCAGCGCGAGGGTGGTGTCGCAGAAGAAGAAATGCATCGCGTATTTAATTGTGGCATCGGCATGGTAGTGGTGGTGTCACGAGACGACGTATCGCGCGCGACCGAAGTGCTCACAGCACATGGTGAAACCGTCTACACCATCGGTGAGATTGACGCCGGCGAGGGCGAACAAACGGTGGTGGTTTAACGTAGCGGTTACACGCTGGCACGTCGAGCCAGCGCGATCCCGATCAGTACAATAATGCCGCCAACGATTTGCAGTGTGCTTAATGGTTCGGCAAGCAGCGTCCAAGCAAACACGCCCGCAAGCACTGGTTGCAGTAACAAACTCACCGAAGAAAATGCCGCGGGCAGATGCGCCAGCGCCCAAGCAATCAAGCTTTGACCGGCGGTATGAGAAATCCACGCAATGCCCAGCAGTACGCCCCAACCGTGCAGGCTGTGTGGCCAGAGTGTTTCGCCACTGAACAAGGCCACCGGAAGTAATAACACCGCGGTGATGGTGGTTGTCACCGCCATTAAATGCAGCGTGTGCACACCAGCATCGCGTAAGCGTTTGACGCTGAGGATGTACCACGCATAAAACATCGCTGTAATGACGCCCAACAAATCACCAAGCAGCGCGGTGGATGAAAACTGCACGCTACTGGCCACAAGCATGGCAATACCAATCAGCGCTGCCGTTAGCCCAAGCGTAAAACCGCGCGTGGGTTTTTGACCATACAGCACCCACACCGCAAAGGTGACAAACAGCACGGCAAGATTCGCCAACAGCGTTGAATTAGCCACCGAAGTAAATTTGATCGAGATATGCCAAAACGCTAAATCGCCTGCAAACGCAACACCGGCCGCGAGTAAAGCGTAGGTTGGAATTGGAATGGGTGTCACCTCGGCAGACTGTCGCAGCACCAGGCCACGTAACAACCACAACAAAGGCACGGCCAACGCCACGCGCCAAAAAGCAGTTGCAGTGGGACCTGCCTCGGATAAGCGCACAAAAATCGGCGACAGCGCGATGCACGTTGCGCCAGCCAACAACGCGGCAAATGCAACGCCAGTGCGAGGCTGCGACAAAGCGGCGTGCGCGTCGGTTGAGGATTGTGTGGGCATGACAATGCATCGTAACAGGCGCGCGCGATGCTCACCCGACTGGTTTGAATGCGGCCTGAAGACGTGCGCAGCGACGCGCCCCCTGAGTGATAAAATTCAAAGGATGAGTGCCTCCGCTTTTGTGCATCTGCGATTACACAGCGAATATTCGGTGAGTGATGGCTTGGTGCGTCTGGATGCGGCTGTGGCGCGCGCGGCTGAAGATCACATGCCAGCGTTGGCGCTGACAGACTTAGGAAATCTCTTTGGGTTGGTGAAGTTTTATCGTGCGGCACGCGCCAAAGGGGTCAAGCCGTTAATTGGCGCAGATTGTTGGGTGCGTAACGAAACAGACCGCGAAAAACCGTCGCGCATCTTGTTGCTGGCAGCGAACCACGCGGGCTATTTGCGCTTATGCGCCTTACTTTCTCGTGCGTGGTTAGAAAATCAATCACGTGGCCGCGCGGAGTTACGTAAAGCTTGGTTTAGCGAATCCACCGAAGGACTGATTGCGTTGTCTGGCGCCCACTTGGGCGACATTGGACAAGCGCTGAGTGATCAGCAAACGACGTTGGCGCATCAGCTTGCACAAGCGTGGGCCAAAGATTTTCCGGGACGTTTCTATCTTGAAGTTCAGCGCGCTGGATTTGCGCAAGGTGAAACCCTGGTCGCACGCACCGTAGCGCTCGCCAAAGCAACACAGCTTCCAGTGGTGGCCACCCATCCGGTGCAATTCATGCAGCCCGATGAATTTAAGGCGCATGAAGCACGCGTATGTATTGCCCAAGGTCAGGTGTTGGGCGATCAGCGTCGCGTACGTCACTTCACCGAAGATCAGTATTTTAAAAGTACTGCAGAAATGCAGGCGCTTTTTGCTGACTTACCGCAAGCGCTCATCAATGCAGTAGAAATCGCGCGTCGTTGTAATTTAGAAATTGAGTTGGGTACCACCCGTCTACCGGCTTTTCCAACGCCTGAAGGCGTCAGCGTTGAAGCGCACCTTGAGCGTGAATCAGCGCAAGGTTTAGCGCGACGCTTAACGCAGTTGTATCCGCAAGAAGCCGAACGTGCAACGGCAGAACCGCGTTATGCCGCGCGCTTGGTATTTGAAATTCAAACCATCGTACAGATGGGGTTTGCTGGTTACTTTTTGATTGTGGCGGACTTTATTAACTGGGCAAAGAACCACGGCGTACCAGTGGGTCCGGGTCGTGGATCGGGGGCGGGTTCGTTGGTGGCGTATGTGTTGGGAATCACGGATTTAGATCCTTTGAAATACGACTTGCTGTTTGAGCGTTTTTTAAATCCTGAGCGCGTGTCGATGCCCGACTTTGATATTGATTTTTGTCAGCAAGGTCGGGACCGGGTCATTGCTTATGTGCGTGAAAAATATGGCGCGCAGAGCGTGTCGCAAATCGCCACCTTTGGCACGATGGCTGCGCGTGCGGTGGTGCGGGATGCCGGTCGGGTGCTCGACTTGGGTTACGGTTTTTGCGATCAAATTGCGCGCTTGATTCCGGTGCAGCCTGGCAAAACAGTCACGCTACAAGATGCCTTGTTGGCTGAACCATTATTAGCAGAACGTGAGCGCAATGAAGACGAAGTCCGCGAGCTACTGGCGTTGGGCGGCAAGCTGGAGGGCTTGGTGCGTAACGTCGGAATGCATGCTGGCGGTGTGTTGATCGCACCCGGCAAGCTCACCGATTTTTGTCCACTCTATGCAGCCGAGGGCACCGAGAACGTAATCTCGCAACTAGACAAAGACGATGTCGAGGCGATGGGGTTGGTGAAGTTTGATTTTCTTGGGCTCACCACGCTAACCATTCTCGATTGGGCGGTGCGCGATATACATGCAATGGGTGGTGTAGGACTCGATTTACAGACGCTCGCGTTGGATGATCGCGCGACTTACCAATTACTTGCTTCAGGAAACACGACGGCGGTGTTTCAGTTGGAATCGCGCGGCATGCGCGACATGATTCGTCGCGCACGTCCAGATCGCTTTGAGGACATCATCGCCTTGGTGGCCTTGTATCGACCTGGTCCGATGGATCTGATCCCGGATTACATCGATCGCAAACACGGTAAACGTTTTGATTACTTACACCCTCTGCTTGAACCAATTTTGGCGCCTACCTACGGGATCATGGTGTATCAAGAGCAAGTGATGCAGGCCGCACAGTTGTGTGCCGGCTATTCGTTGGGGGGTGCAGACTTATTGCGTCGCGCGATGGGCAAGAAAAAACCCGAAGAGATGGCGCAGCAACGCGAAATTTTTGTCACAGGCGCAGCAGAAAAAAATATTAACACCCACAAAGCCAATGAAATCTTCGATTACATGGAGCGTTTTGCGGGTTATGGTTTTAATAAATCGCATGCGGCTGCGTACGCGTTGGTGGCGTATCACACAGCGTATTTAAAAACGCATCATGCGGCTGCGTTTATGGCAGCGAACTTTACCGCCGTGATGGACGACACCGACAAGGTGCGTGCCTTACATGAAGATTGTTTGGCTAACGGGTTGGTTGTCTTGCCCCCCGATGTCAACGCTTCGGACTACCGCTTTGTGCCTGTGGATACCAAAACGATTCGATATGGCCTGGGTGGTATACGCGGCACGGGTGAGTCGGCGATCCAAAACCTATTGCTTGCGCGTCGCGATGCACCCTTTACTGACTTGTTTGATTTTTGTCGGCGTGTGGATAAACGTATCGTGAACCGTCGTGTGATCGAAGCGTTGATTCGCGCTGGCGCGTTTGATGCACTAAGCACCGAGCGTGCGGCGCTCCTGGCCAGTGTGGGCTTGGCCATCGAAGCAGCAGAACAAGACGAACGCCAAGCATCACAGGTCAGTTTGTTTGGTGACCCCTCGGAGTCGCGTAGTGCGTCATTGCGTTTATTGAATGTCCCGGCGTGGGATGCGCGACAACGCCTCGTCGAAGAAAAGGTTGCGCTGGGCTTTACCCTCTCGGGGCATTTGTTTTCTGTGTACGACCCGTTGCTGGCTGGTTTTTCTCGCACGCCGCTTGCACGACTTGCACCGGGTCAGGGGGTCGTCTGGCTCGCTGGTATCGTGCAATCGGCACGTACGCAAATGACGCGTCGCGGCAAGATGTTAGTTGTCATGCTCGATGATGCCAGCGCGCAGATTGAAATTACGGTGTTTAGTGAGTTATATGATCGGCATCGCGATAAATTAAAAGAAGACAGCTTGCTGATTGTCTTAGGTAAAGTGCAGCGCGATGAATTTTCTGGTGGATTGCGCGTGAGTGCTGAAGATATTCTTGATTTGGCCACGTTGCGTTTACGCTATGCCCGTCGTTTACGCTTAGCCATGAATGGTCAAGCCGATGCGGCGCGCCTAAAGCAATTGCTGAACGAATTTCGAGCGCAAAGTCGCACTGAAGGTTGTCCGGTCCAGGTGCATTACAACAACGGGCAGGCTGAGGTGGAAGTCAACCTTGGCGATGCCTGGCGCGTGCGCCCTGAGGATGAATTGTTTAGCCGCTTAGTTGCTTGGCTCACACCACAAAACGTTCAGGTGCAATACGCCAGCGCATCGGCGAGTGCAACAGATTAAGTCTGTTGTTGCTGTGCTGGCTCCTGGCGTTGCTGAGCGTAATGATGCAATACCAACACCATGCCGGCGAGCGTATCCCAGCCAGACGTGTGTCCAATTTGATCAACAGCTGCTAGTAGCGCGGCGAAGTCAGTGCGTGCTTGTAACAAGGCACACAGGAGGCTGCGTAAATCGGCGCGACATTCGCCTTGTGCTGCGCAAGCCAAATGCGCGCGACTGATGCGATTGGTGTGCGTCTCGGCCAACGGCAGCACGTGTTGCGCGAGGTGGTTGGCACGTTGCGTTTCTCCCACCGCATGTAACGCACAGAGCACACCACCAATTAGATCATCGCCCGAGGGTGTTAACCCTGGACCCAAACCAAGTAACGCGTGTATTGAGTGCAGTGCAACGTTGGGTTGTGATAACCACTGTTGTAACGCATCGCACGCGACCTGCGCCATGTGCATGGCCTGAGGGACACGCCAGTGGATCGGATCTTCAATCCATGCACCAAAGCCATCGTTCGGTCGATGCCCTTGCGCTGCTTGTTGTAATGCGTGGAGTGTGCGCGAAAAATATGGATGGGCAAATGTTGGCCACGGTGCGATCGGCCAACGCTGTGTATGCACTTGATCGAGTTGCACGGTTTGCCCAACCGTGAGAGGCGGCATCGATTGGCACCACGCATTTAAGGGCCCTTCGCCTAGCGTGTCGCTGCCAATACAACATAAACCGTCATTCGTTTCTAAATAGGCGCTGCGCTGAAATACTGCAAACACCTGAGCCTGCGTATGCTGAGTGAGTGCCGCTTCTGCGGCCCGTCCCCAATGTGTGAGATGCAGAACCGTGATCGCGTTAGTCGGCGATGACATGCGTACCGGCGTTGCCTTCAATCGCGGGTAACGCTTCATCTAAATGCGCGATGATGGCGCGCTTACCGCCACCGGCAAGAAAGCGTAGTGCCGCGTCGATTTTTGGCGCCATACTGCCTTTGGCGAAATGACCTTCAGTCATGTAACGTTGCATGTCGCTGGCGGTGACGGTGTCTAACCATTGTTGCTCTGGTTGACCAAAATGAATGGCAACTTTTTGCACGGCCGTCAAAATCATCAGCGTCTCAATGCCCAGCGCATTGGCCAGATGCGCCGAAGTTAAGTCTTTGTCGATGACCGCCGGTACACCGCAATGCGATCCATCTGCACGTTGGATCACTGGAATGCCACCACCACCGGCGGCAATCACTGCAATGCCTTGACGTGAGAGCGAATCGATTAATTCAAGATCGAGCACGCGACGTGGTCTGGGTGAAGCGACGATGTATCGCCAACCGCGTCCTGCATCTTCCATCATGCTCCAGCCCAATTGCGCTTGCAGATGGCGTGCTTCTTCTTCACTAAAAAACGGACCAATCGGTTTGGACGGATGTAAAAATCCTGGGTCTTGTGGATCGACCTCGACGCGGGTAATGACGCAGGCGACACGCCGATCATATTGTGCGCGATTTAACTCGTCTTCGAGTCCTTGCATCATCAAATGTGCAATGCCGCCTTGGCTATGCGCAACACACACATCAAGGCGCATCGGAGGAACATGTTCGCGTGCGTAGTATTGGCGCAGCAAAATTTTTCCGACGACCGGACCGTTACCGTGTGTGAGGATCAATTGGTTGTGTCGTTGCAGCAGCGGTGCTAATGAGCGTGCTGCGCGAGCCGCCACGAGCTCTTGTTCCTCGGTGGTGCCGCGGATATTTTCGGGGTGGGTGGCGTTGCCGCCAATCGCCACCACAAGACGATCAGGAATTTGCGGAATAGTCGGTTTCATCGTAGCGATCATAGCAGTGCAACGGTATACTTAACACATCATGTCAAACCATCAATCGCCTGAGCAACCATCGCTGTCTGCAATTCAGCAACTCCTTAGCGCCACCCCGCGTGTGATCAACATTGGGCTCTCCAGTTTTGCGCAAGAGATGGCGGCGCAACAAATTTCGGTTGTGCAAGTTGACTGGCGTCCTCCTGCAGGTGGTCAGCGGCAGTTAGCAGAGTTGCTGGCGCGTCTTGCGGCATATGAAACGCAGATTGCAGAGGCCAATGCGCAAGCATTAAAACGCATGTTAGATGCCGCCCCGGTCCTTGTGGATGTGCAGCCTGCTGGCCAAGTGATTCCAGGATTAGGTGAGCGCGTGATTTTGCATGCAGGCCCGCCGATCACTTGGGATCGCATGTGCGGACCAATGCAAGGCGCGGTAGCGGGTGCCATTGTGTTTGAAGGCTGGGCGCCCGATCTTGCTGCAGCAACAAAATTAGCCGCCAACGGCGGTGTGGCGTTTCATCCGAATCATCATTTTGATGCCGTGGGTCCGATGACCGGTATGACCACACGCTCGATGCCAGTCATGATCGTAGAGAACCGCACGTTTGGAAATCGCGCGTTTTGCATGATCAATGAAGGCCTTGGTAAGGTGATGCGCTTTGGCGCAAATGATGCTGAGGTGGTCGATCGGTTGCATTGGTTAGCGGATTCGTTTGGTCCTGCTTTGGGTGCAGCGTTGCGTGCCGCCGGTGGATTAGATTTGATCCCGTTGATTTCGCGCGGATTGGCCATGGGCGACGAAATGCATCAACGCAACGTGGCGTGTTCAGCGCTCGTGTTACGGGCGTTAGCACCGCATTTTGCGCGGGTGGTCAGCGATGGCGAAGCGCTCGCCAAGATGTTGGCGTTTATTGCGGGCAACGAGCAGTTCTTTTTGAATATTGGGATGGCGATGGGTAAAAGCATTGCCGATCCCGCACGTGGCATTGCTGGAAGTACGATGGTGACCGCGATGTGTCGAAACGGCACTGATTTTGGTGTGCGTCTTTCCGGTACAGGGGATGTGTGGTTCACCGCACCGGTTGAAATGCCGCAAGGCTTGTATTTTCCTGGTTACACAGAGGCCGACGCCAACCCCGATATGGGTGATTCAGCCATTATGGAAACCATTGGTGTGGGTGCCTTTGCGATGGCGGCTGCACCGGCGGTGGTTGGATTTATTGGCGCAGGAGGCGCGAGCGATGCGTTGGGCTTCACGCGTGCGATGTCTGAAATTACGCTTGCGCGCAATCCAAAATGGACCATCCCTGCACTAGATTTTGAAGGTGTCCCCACAGGCATTGATGTCCGTCGCGTGGTTGAAACAGGCATTCAACCGGCCATTAACACCGGCATTGCACATCGGCAACCGGGTGTTGGTCAGGTGGGTGCCGGTGTATCGCGTGCACCGCTGGCGTGCTTTGAACAAGGCTTGAAAGCGTTTGCGCTCACCTTGGGGGTGCAGTCGTGAGCGTGGTGGTGAACCGAGTACGTCGTGGCTTTTATGCTGACTCAGTGGCATTAATGCGAATTTCGCGCGCCCTAAATGCAATCGACGGCGTACTTGAAGCGTCGTTGATGATTGGCACGCCGAGTAATCGTGCGTTATTAGAAGGCTCTGGTTTATTGGATGTCGAAGGCGCGAAGGCGCAGGCCGATGATTTAATTATTGCGATTCGTGCGGTTGATACGGTGAGTGCAACAGCCGCGTTGAGCGAATCCGAAGCCCGACTCTCTGGTGGTGCACAAGCGAGCGCTGATGCCGGTATGACCACTGTGCGCTCGATGCGCGCAGCCTTAGAGATCATGCCAGATGCAAATTTAGCGGTGATTTCTGTACCCGGAGAATTTGCAGCAGCCGAAGCGCGTGCCGCCCTTGCACGCGGATTGCACGTGATGATGTTCTCCGACAACGTCACCGTCGAAGATGAAATTGCACTCAAACAATTTGCGATCTCGCGTGGATTGCTGATGATGGGACCGGACTGCGGCACAGCATTGATTGCGGGTGCGCCGGTCGCATTTGCCAACGTGGTGCCACGGGGCGATGTCGGCTTGATTGCTGCATCGGGTACGGGCTTGCAAGAGGTTAGTACGTTACTTGCGCGTAATGGTCGTGGTGTTTCTCATGGCATCGGCGTGGGGGGACGTGATCTAAAAGAGGCCGTGGGTGGATTAATGACAATGGCCGCGTTTGATGCGCTAGAAGCCGACCCAGCCACACGACATATCGTGATTATTTCAAAACCACCCGCCGCAGCAGTAACTGCGCGTATCGTGGCCCGTGCAAGTGCTTGTAAAAAACCAGTGACTTTGTGTTTATTGGGTGCGCCCAGCATGCAATTACCAAAGCACGTGACGCACGCTGCAACGCTGAGTGCAGCGGTACAAGTGGTGCTTGGGCGTGCGTTGGATGATGCGGGGGCACCCGCATTGGCAACACGTTCAGGCTGGCTGCGTGGATTGTTTTGTGGCGGCACGTTATGCAGTGAAGCGCAAATCGTTTTGGCAGAACTTGGACTTGCCGATGTGCAATCGAATGTGCCCGTGCCGGGCGCATCGCATGTGGATCGACCGCAAGGGGCGGCGCATACCATGATTGATTTGGGTGATGACGATTACACGCGAGGTCGCCCGCATCCGATGATCGAACCCGATCTGCGCAATGAATTGTTGTTGCAGGTACTCGCCGCCGCGGATACCGCAGCAGTGATGATTGATTTGGTGATTGGATATGGTGCACACGCGGATCCAGCTGGATTGATTGTCAACGCACTACGATCGGTTGGATCGAGTGATGTACCGATCATTGCATCAGTGACAGGTACGGATGCAGACCCACAAAACTTTCGTGTGCAAGTTGAACGCCTGCGCGCTGCCGGCGTGATTGTGGCGGGGTCAAACGCCCAAGCGGCTCGGCTTGCCGCACAGTGTGTGCGTCTCTAACCTGTCAGGTGCACGTGCCCCAAACCGTCAGGTGCGCGTGCCCTAAACCGTCAGGTGCACGTACCCTAAACCGTCAGGTGCACGTACCCTAAACCGTCAGGTGCGCGTACCCTAAACCGGTAAGCAGTTCTTCGCTAAAGCACCAAGTCTAGAGTCGCTCGGTACTTGATCAATTTTTATCAAATTATTACGTCTGCCAAACGTAAGAAATTCAGTATCGCGTGCTAATTTGCCGGCGGCCGGACGCGAACTGGAATGAGGGTCTCGGGGCTGGGAGTGCGACGGAGGGCGCGGGGGCGCTGACTCTCGTCGGCTCCCTCATCTCTGGTGCGCGTCCGGTGCAGTTTTTTTCTCTCGGTCTTCGCGTCGTTCCAAATTGTTTCGAAGTGGTGTCGACATTGAAGATGACGCGTCGCCAACCATCAACCACAGATCGCGCGTGCGCGGTGGATGGCTAAGGTCACATCAGCCACTACGTTTTCCGCACCTAAGGTCGAGATAAACCCCGAACGTTGTAACAAGGACTGCGGTTGCTCGGTGGCGCCTGCTAACACGAGTTGCGCACCGCGACGTTGTAGATTTTTTTGTAGCGCGTGTAGCGTCTCGAGTCCAGTGGTGTCCAGGTTCAGCAGCGGCTGTAAATCTAAAATTAAAACGCGGATCGGCGTGCTTTGTGGATCCATGAGCACTTCGAGCTTATCGACTGCCCCAAAAAACAACGATCCATACAACCGATAAGCCTCAACCTGTGCAGGTAACGCGCCGAGATCGTGGATGCGCTCCACACGCGTTAAGCTAGAAATTCGGTAGATAAAAAATAAACTCGCGAGCACTAAGCCGACTTCCACCGCGACCGTTAAATCAAAAATCACGGTCAGAAAAAAAGTCGACAACATCACGGCACGGTAGGTCGGATTAAATTGACGCAAGCGCGAAAACTCGCGCCACTCGCCCATATTCCATGCCACCATCAATAAGATGGCAGAAAGCGCAGCAAGTGGAATGTGTTCGGCCAACGGTGCAGCGACTAAGATCATCATTAATAACGTGCCCGCATGCACCATGCCCGCGATCGGCGAGGTGGCACCGCTACGAACATTGGTGACGGTGCGGGCGATGGTGCCGGTGGCAGGTATACCGCCAAAAAATGGCGTCACAACATTCGCGATCCCTTGGGCCATTAACTCTTGATTTGGATCGTGTCGATCATCAGTCATGCTGTCAGCCACGCGTGCACACAATAACGACTCGACCGCGCCCAATAAAGCGATCGTGAGTGTCGGGGCAACCAATTGTTTGACCAGCGCCCAACTAAACGCCGGAAACGCTATCTCAGGCAGGCCTTGCGGAATGCCACCAAAACGTGTGCCGATGGTGTCGAGTTCGATGCCACTGAAACGCACAAAGAGGGTGGCGCCAATCAACACCACGATGGTGCCAGGGATCATGCCAAGGTAGCGTTGCCAAGGGCTGCGTGGTGATTGAAAAGATTTCGGCCACCAGATGATGACGAGCATTCCAACAGCACATAACAACATGGGGCGCCAATCAGTCGATGGCAAGTGAAGGGCAATGAGTTCGATCGACGAAAAAAAATCAGCCGGCAGTGTTTTGATCGGTAAACCGAGCGCATCCTTGAGTTGTGAAACGGCAATCAAGACGGCAATGCCATTTGTAAAACCGATCACGACAGCAACAGGAATAAATCGAATCAAACTGCCTAAGCGTAATGCGCCCATGGCAAACAACAACATGCCTGCAAAGAGCGTGGAGATCAATAAATTAGCGAGACCATATTTTTGAATGATGCCGTAGATAATGACGATGAAGGCGCCTGCCGGCCCGCCAATTTGTACCCGCGATCCACCAAGTGCTGAGATTAAAAATCCCGCGATGATGGCGGTGTAAATGCCTGCTTGTGGTGAGACGCCGCTGGCGATCGCAAAAGCCATGGCCAGCGGGAGGGCAACAATGCCAACTGTGAGACCTGCGCTGAAATCGTGTGCAAAGTGCGTGCGCGAATAATCCTTGAGCGCATCGACTAAACGTGGACGGAAGCGAAAACCCAACATCGGTGGGGCGGGTTACTCGACGCGCATACCAGGCAGGGCACCGGTATCGGGTGAAAGCAGAAAAACGCCGGGGCCATCATCTGAGGCGGCAAGCACCATCCCCTCAGAAATGCCAAAGCGCATTTTTCGCGGTGCAAGATTGGCGATCATTACCGTCAGTCGTCCGACCAATTGCTCTGGTTGATACGCCGACTGGATGCCAGAAAACACGGTGCGTGTTTCATTGCCCAAGTCGAGCGTGAGCTTGAGTAATTTGTCCGAACCATCCACCGTGCTTGCAGCCGTAATCCGTGCAATACGTAAATCGAGTTTCTGAAAATCGGTGATGCTCGCATAGGTGGGCGCAGTGGCTACATCATCAGTTGGCGAGGTAGACATCGTGGGTGTTTCTTTCGTCTTGGGTTTGACTGCGCTCCCGCTGCCTTGATCTGCAGCCGTTGGTAACGCAAACAGCGCATCCATTTGTTTGGGATCAACGCGAGTCGTGAGGTGTGAATACGGTTTGATCTGGGTGAGCGGTGTGGCCTGTTCCCAGCGCGAAAAATCGACATTCAGAATGTCAGCAGCTTGGGCGGCGAGTTTCGGTAGGATCGGCGCCAAGTAGCGTGTCAGCACTTCAAAGGCGCGCGTCAGCGTGCTGCACGCTCGATGCAACTCATCGGCGCGCGCAGGATCTTTTGCTAAGTCCCAAGGGCGTGCGCTGTCGGCATATTGATTGGTCAGATCGGCAAGTCGCATTACTTCGCGTACCACTTTGCCAAATTCGCGTGCTTCGTAGGCGCTGGCTAATTCTTCGCGTGCCGCACGCAAGGTCTGTAGCAAGGCCTCGCCAGCAGCATCGCCTTGCGGCGCGAGTTGCCCGTCAAATCGTTTACTTAAAAAGCCGGCAACGCGGCTCACGATGTTGACGTATTTACCCACTAAATCACTATTGACCCGCGCGACAAAATCATCCGGATTGAAGTCGACATCTTCGACATTGGCGTTGAGTTTTGCCGCGATGTAATAGCGCAGCCATTCTGGATTCAAGCCCAGTTCGAGATAGCGTAACGGGCTAATCCCCGTGCCGCGACTTTTCGACATTTTTTCGCCAGACACGGTGATAAAGCCATGCACATACACATGATCTGGCACTTTGTATGGGGTGCCCGCAAAGTGCAACATCGCAGGCCAAAACAAGGTATGAAAATAAATAATATCTTTGCCAATGAAATGCACTTGCTCTGTGTTGGGCGCGCTTAAAAATTCTTCGAAGCTGCGCGTTTCACCTTGCGCGCGCGCTTTGCCGCGATCGAAATAATTTTTCAGACTCGCTAAATAGCCAACAGGCGCATCGAGCCAAACATAGAAATATTTTTCTTCCGCAATATCGGGAATGCGAATCCCAAAATACGGGGCGTCGCGCGAGATATCCCAGTCGCCTAATTTTTGTTCATCGGTTCCGCTGAGCCACTCGCGCGCTTTATTGGCCACTTGTGGCTGCAAACGTTCACTCTTATCGAGCCAAGATCGCAAAAACGCGGTACAGCGTGGATCGGAGAGCCGAAAAAAATAATGATCGGAAGACTTGCGGATCGGTGCAGCGCCGGACAAAGTCGAGTAAGGGTCAATCAGTTCGATGGGCGCATAGACCGCACCACACACTTCACACGCATCACCATATTGTTCTTTTGCATGACACTTCGGGCAGGTGCCTTTGATGTAGCGGTCTGCGAGAAACATCCCTTTGACCGGATCGTAAAACTGTTCGACCGGTTTACGTTCGATCAATCCGCCTGCATTCAGACGACGAAAAATATCCTGCGACAGGGCGGTATTTTCTGGCGAGTGTGTTGAGTGCCAATGATTAAAGTCGATGCCAAATCCATCGAGATATTGTTTGCGACCGGCCGCGATATTGGCCACCAGCGCTTCGGGGGTCAGGCCTTCAGCGTGTGCCTTCAGCATGATCGGTGCGCCGTGCGCATCATCGGCGCAGACAAAATGCACGCGATGACCTTGCATGCGCTGGAAGCGCACCCAAATATCGGCTTGTATGTACTCCATGATGTGGCCGACGTGAAACGGCCCATTGGCGTACGGGAGCGCCGTGGTAACAAAGAGGCTGCGTTGTGCGTTCATGGCGCGTCAAACTGAAAAGATAATTCTAGCAAACCGTGTGGGGTCATTCGCGTTGAATTTGCGGCATTGCTCGTCGCAGGGTCGTTGAGTTGGGTACACTGTTTACCCGAGCCCACATGAGCCGCTGATGCCTCTGCGCAAATGCGTTTCGCTGCGCTGCGCTCGACGCAGTCAACCCAAGCCGTTACCGCCCCTTCACCTTTATCCTTACCCTTACCTTTCGGTTTATCTTTACCCCCAACTTTTTCTTTACGTTACGCGAGCCGCCATGTCCTCAGTTACGCAAGCCCAAGTTCAGTCCACCCTCAGCACTCTCATTGATCAAAACACGGGCAAAGACTTTGTCGCGTCACGCGCGGTGCGTCAGCTGCAGATCGAGGGCAATGAAGTGCGCGTGGAGATTGAGTTAAGTTATCCGGGTCGCAGCCAATTTGCGCCCATCCAGCGCCAGGTCGAAACCGCCTTACGTGCCTTGCCCGGTGTCGGATCGGTCAAGGTGAGTGTGAGTAGCAAAGTGGTCGCCCATGCGGTACAGCGCGGCGTGAAATTAATTCCGAATATCAAAAACATCATCGCAGTGGCCTCTGGCAAAGGTGGCGTTGGTAAAAGCACCACGGCGGTGAACTTGGCTTTGGCTTTAGCCGCCGAAGGCGCGAGTGTGGGCATGTTGGATGCCGATATCTATGGACCCTCACAACCCACGATGCTGGGGATTCAAGGGCGTCCAGAATCCCCCGACGGTAAGATGCTCGAGCCCATGGAGGGTCATGGCCTACAGGCGATTTCGATCGGGTTTTTAATTGATGCCGACACACCCATGGTGTGGCGCGGGCCGATGGTGACGCAGGCTCTAGAGCAATTACTCAAAGACACGCACTGGCGTGCGCTGGATTATTTGATCATCGATCTGCCTCCTGGTACGGGCGACATTCAACTGACGCTAGCGCAAAAAGTACCGGTCACCGGCGCGGTCATCGTCACCACCCCGCAAGACATCGCCTTAATCGATGCACGCAAGGGCTTCAAGATGTTTGAGAAGGTGGGGATCCCAATTCTGGGTGTGGTCGAAAACATGAGCACGCATATCTGCTCAAAGTGTGGTCACGAAGAACATATCTTTGGCAGCGGTGGCGCGCAGCGCATGGCCTCGGATTACGGCGTGGAGCTGTTGGGCAGCCTGCCACTGGATGTGGCGATCCGCGAACAGGCCGATTCTGGCAAGCCCACCGTGGTGGCCGATCCCGATGGGCAGGTGGCGGCGATTTACAAGTCGATTGCACGTCGTTGCGCGGTCAAAATCGCCGAGTCGCAAAAAGACTTGAGCGGGAAATTTCCCAATATCGTGGTGCAAAACACCTAAACGCGCAGCGCGCCGGCCCCAGCCCCAGCAAGCCAATGCTGAGGGACTAAAAAAAGGCTTTCCACACCCACCCAGCGAGCGCAGTGCTGGGGTTAGAATCGCGGCCTTCTGTCTTTTTCGATGTTGGCCAACTCGCATGAGTATCAAATCCGATTTGTGGATCCGTCGCATGGCGGCGCAGGGCATGATTCGTCCGTTTGAGTCTGGTCAGGTGCGCTCGGTCGAAGGCCGGCGCATCGTGTCCTACGGCACGTCAAGTTATGGCTACGACATTCGCTGCTCAGATGAATTTAAGATCTTTACCAACATCAACTCGACGATCATCGATCCCAAAGCCTTCGATGAAAAAAATTTCGTCGACTTTAAGGGCTCTGAGTGCATCATTCCGCCCAACTCATTTGCGCTCGCTCGTACCGTTGAATATTTTCGTATTCCACGCAACGTCTTGACGATTTGTCTAGGTAAGTCGACGTACGCGCGCTGCGGCATCATCGTGAATGTCACTCCGCTTGAGCCCGAATGGGAAGGGCATGTGACCCTCGAATTTTCGAATACCACACCGTTACCCGCGCGAATTTATGCCAACGAAGGTGTGGCCCAAGTGTTGTTTCTGGAATCCGACGAAGTGTGCGAAACCTCGTACAAAGACCGCGGCGGAAAATATCAGGGACAAACCGGTGTGACCTTACCCAGGATTTGAAATGAAATTTCGCTTTCCAATCGTCATCATTGACGAGGACTTCCGCTCCGAGAACACCAGCGGCTTAGGCATTCGCGCGTTAGCCAAAGCCATCGAAGAAGAGGGCATGGAAGTGTTGGGTGTCACCAGCTATGGCGATCTCTCGCAGTTTGCGCAACAACAGTCGCGTGCCAGTGCGTTTATTTTGTCGATCGATGATGAGGAATTTACGCCCGGCCCAGAGCTAGATCCGGCGGTGTTAAAACTGCGTACCTTTATTGAAGAAATTCGTTTTCGTAACGCCGATATTCCAATTTATTTGTACGGCGAAACGCGCACGTCGCGTCATATCCCGAATGGCATTTTGCGCGAGTTGCATGGGTTTATTCATATGTTTGAAGACACGCCTGAGTTTGTGGCGCGTCACATTATTCGTGAAGCGAAGGCTTATCTTGATGGTTTGGCCCCGCCATTTTTTAGAGCGTTGACGCATTACGCGCAAGATGGTTCATATTCGTGGCATTGCCCTGGGCATTCGGGTGGGGTGGCTTTTTTGAAAAGCCCAGTGGGACAAATGTTTCATCAGTTCTTTGGTGAAAACATGCTGCGCGCTGACGTGTGTAACGCAGTAGATGAACTCGGTCAGCTGCTCGATCACACAGGGCCGGTCGCCGCATCAGAGCGCAATGCAGCACGCATCTTTGGTGCCGATCATTGTTTCTTTGTCACTAACGGTACGTCGACCTCAAACAAAATGGTGTGGCATGCCAACGTTGCGCCCGATGACATCGTGGTGGTCGATCGCAACTGTCACAAATCGATTCTGCATGCCATCACCATGACTGGTGCGATTCCCGTCTTTCTGACCCCGACGCGTAATCACTTGGGCATTATTGGTCCGATTCCGCTAGAAGAATTTCGTCCTGAAAACATTCAAAAGAAAATCGACGCCAATCCGTTTGCCAGTCGTGCGCGTAGTCGCAAACCGCGCATTTTGACTATTACGCAAAGTACCTACGATGGTGTGTTGTACAACGTCGAGATGCTGAAAGAAACACTCAACTCCTCGATTGACACCTTGCATTTTGATGAAGCGTGGCTGCCGCACGCCACCTTCCATGATTTTTATAAAAACATGCACGCGATCGGTGGTGATCGTCCTCGACCCAAAGACCCGCTGATCTTTGCAACGCACTCGACGCATAAACTCTTGGCGGGTATTTCTCAAGCATCACAAATCTTGGTGCAAGAATCGCAAACACGAAAACTTGATCGCCACATGTTTAATGAGGCGTATTTGATGCATACCTCGACCAGTCCGCAGTACGCCATCATCGCCTCGTGTGATGTGGCCGCGGCGATGATGGAACCACCGGGTGGCACCGCGTTGGTGGAAGAGTCGATTTTTGAAGCGCTGGATTTTCGGCGCGCCATGAAAAAAGTCGATGATGAATGGGGCAAAGATTGGTGGTTTAAAGTGTGGGGACCAGATAAGGTCGCCACCGATGGCATTGGCTCGCGCGAAGAGTGGGTGTTAAAGGCCAATGAAAAATGGCATGGCTTTGGTAATTTGGCCTCGGGCTTTAACATGCTCGATCCGATCAAAGCCACCATCATCACGCCAGGATTGGATGTGTCGGGCAAGTTCGCGCGTAGCGGCATTCCGGCATCCATCGTCACCAAATACTTGGCTGAGCACGGTGTGATCGTTGAAAAAACCGGGTTGTATTCGTTCTTCATTATGTTCACGATCGGCATCACCAAAGGGCGCTGGAACACCTTGGTGGCTGCGTTACAGCAGTTCAAAGACGATTACGATAAAAACCAACCGCTTTGGCGCGTGCTGCCCGAATTTTGCGCAAGCCAACCGCGCTATGAACGCCTAGGCCTCAAGGATTTATGTGAGCAAATTCATGGCATGTACAAAGCCAACGACGTGGCGCGCTTGACCACTGAAATGTATCTGTCTGATATGCAACCGGCAATGAAACCGTCGGATGCGTTTGCTGCCATGGCGCATCGTGAAATCGATCGCGTGGCGATTGATCAACTCGAGGGGCGCGTCACGAGTGTGTTGTTAACGCCATACCCTCCTGGTATTCCGTTGTTGATTCCCGGCGAACGTTTCAACAAGACCATCGTGCGCTACTTACAATTTGCGCGTGAATTCAATGCCAAGTTTCCTGGTTTTGAAACTGACATTCATGGTTTGGTCGAAGAGCCAGATCAAGCTGGCGTGACGCACTACTTTGTTGATTGCGTGCGACAGTAATCGACAAACGAAAACCGTAGTGCTGCCTCTGCAGGGCCTGCCTGTCTTGCAACCTCTTTCCACTGCGTGGGGTCCCACGCGGGAAAGTAAGTGTCACCCGTTAGTTCGGTGTCGATTTCAGTGAGTACCATACGCGTGGCAAGCGGTAAGGCGAGTGCGTAGAGCTCGCCCCCGCCAATCACGAATACTTCTGTCGCTTCTGCGCATAGCGCGACTGCAGCCTCAAGACTGTGCGCGATCTCAACACCGTCGATCTGTAAATTGGCTTGTCGACTCACGACCACGTTGCGTCGACCCGGCAACGCGCGGCCAATCGAGGCGTAGGTTTTGCGTCCCATGATGACCGGGTGCCCCAAGGTGGTGGCTTTAAAAAAACGCAGGTCTTCGGGTAGATGCCAAGGCATGCGATTACCTGCACCAATCACTCGATTGCGTGCAAGGGCGGCGATCAGGCTAATGCGCGGTGTACTCAAACCGCGATGGGCGCTGCAATGCCCGGATGCGGGTCGTAGTGTTCGAGCGTGAAATCTTCAAACTGAAAGGCAAACAGATCCGTGACCTTGGGGTTTAAGCGCATCTTCGGAAATGCCCGTGGCGTGCGAGTAAGCTGCAACTGGGTTTGCGCTAAATGATTGGAATACAAATGCGCATCACCCAGCGTGTGTACAAAATCCCCGGGTTGTAGATTGCATACTTGCGCCATCATCAATGTAAGTAACGCATACGAGGCGATATTGAAGGGCACACCCAAAAATAAATCTGCGCTGCGCTGATACATCTGGCAAGACAGTTTTCCATCGGCCACATAAAACTGAAAAAGCGCGTGGCAGGGCGGTAACGCCATTTGATCAACGTCCGCAGGATTCCATGCAGTAACGATGTGTCGGCGTGAATCGGGGCGCGTGCGCAACGTGTCAATGACCTGACGCAGTTGGTCGATTTCGCGGCCATCGGGCGTGCGCCAGTGCCGCCACTGATACCCGTACACTGGTCCGAGCTCGCCTTCGGCATTGGCCCATTCATCCCAAATACTGACACCATGTTCTTGTAACCAGCGCACATTGGTGTTGCCAGAAATAAACCAAAGCAGCTCGTAAATGATCGATTTTAGGTGCAGTTTTTTGGTGGTGAGCAACGGAAATTCATGCGCCAGTGCAAAGCGCATTTGCGCGCCAAAGACCGAACGCGTCCCGGTGCCGGTGCGATCGGTTTTTTCGCTGCCCTCGGTTAGTACGTGGGCCAGTAAGTCGAGGTACTGCTGCTCGCCTGGGTTGATCACCGACTGAGGTTGTGTCTGCGCATGCATTGGACTAGCGATTCACAATGTTCATTAACCAAGCGCGCAGATCACCTAGTTCTTCCGGGCAAACGGCGTGTTCCATGTCATACACATGCCAATCGATGGCATAACCAAGTGCTTGTAACGCGTCGCGAGAATGTTCGGCACGAGGCAGCGCAATCACTGGATCGTATTGCCCATGGGCCATAAAAATTGGCAGCGAACGATTGGCGGGCGCGGCTTCTTGTGCGACGGTGGATGCCAACGGTAGATACGTGGAAAGTGCAAGAATGCCGCCCAGGCGCTCGGCATGTCGTAAGCCGGTTTGCAACACGATGGCGCCGCCTTGCGAAAACCCCGCGAGTACGATGTGTGAGGGCGCGACGCCGCGTTGGGTTTCGCGAGTAATGAGTGCGTTGAGTTGTGCTTGTGAAGCGTGAATTCCATCGGCATCTTCAGGGCCGCCGCCCATTTGAAAGATGTCGTACCAAGCGCGCATGCGCATGCCGCCATTAATGGTCACGGGACGTTGCGGTGCGTGCGGAAAAACAAAACGGATGGCAGGTGTACTTGGTAAGCGCAGCGCCTGCACAATGGGTTCGAAATCATGTCCGTCTGCGCCGAGTCCATGTAACCAAATGACACTCGCGCGCGGTGTCGGGCCGGTTTCTAGTTCGATGCAAGGCAGTAGCGTCGTGTTCATTTGGTCATTGTAATGTGAGTCGGTGTGGGTCGCAGCGCGCTCTTGGGACGAAAACATTTGCAGCGGGTGGGATCGGTTTCGATGTAAGGACCATGAATTAAATCGATGCAATACGGCACGGCCGCAAAAATACCGGCGACAAGGGGTTGCCCTTGTTCGTCACGCAATCCTTCGAGTGTTTCGCGAATCGATTTCGGTTGTCCGGGCAAATTAATAATCAATGCACCGGCCCCCGGTTGCGCGGCATCACGGCGATATCGAATCACAGCCACTTGCCTTGACAGAATCGCGGTGGGCACAAAGCGTAACGAGAGGGCGCGCATTTGCTCGCCAAAGCCGGGCATGACCTTATCAGCCACGGCCAGCGTGGCTTCTGGGGTCACGTCACGCAAGGCCGGACCCGTGCCACCGGTGGTCAGTACGAGCTGGCATCCGACGCTGTCGACCAGTTCACGCAAAGTTTGTTCAATCACCGATGGCTCGTCTGGAATGAGCCGCGTTTCATCGCGCCAACTTGGCGCTGTGATGGTTTCAGTGAGCCAAGTTTTTAGCGCGGGGATGCCTTCATCTTTGTAGACACCAGCGGAGGCGCGGTCGCTAATGGAGACGAGGCCGATGCGCAGTTCGGGTACGTTAGACATAAGGATCAATGAGGAATAAACATGGGTTCAGATGCGCTAAAAAACATTTCACTTTAGCGTTACGTCGACGCATTCTGGGCGAAGGCATCGCGCACAATGCGAAACAGTTCACGATACGCACGCGGCGGTTTGCCGGCGGCTTGCTCGCGGCGCGCGTTACGAATGTGGTTGCGCAAGACCTGCGCATCTAAGTTGGGATAGAGCTGTAAAAACTCGGTGAGCGCCGTGTCGTCTTCGACCAGCCGCGTGCGCCAGCGTTCCATCGCGTGCTGACGGACAATTTCGGCGCGTGATTGTCCGCTCCAAGCCGCCAAGCGTTCGCGGATCGGTTCGGGGTCGACATCGCGCATCAGCTTGCCGATGTATTGCATCTGTCGGCGTCGTCCTTCGTGTGCGGTGATGCGTTGCGCTTCGCGCACTGCCGTGAGCAGCGTCTCGGGTAGCGTCAGTTGTGTGAGACGTTCTTTGGATAAGTCCACCAGGGCCGCCCCCAGCAATTGCAGCTCGTGCATTTGTTGTTTGCGACGGGTTTTACTCAGCGGTGCGTCGAAATTTTCGAGCGCTTCGTCTTCGTGCGGGTCAGTAGGATGCATAGCGCTGCTATCATAGCGCGCCATGTCTAATTCTTCTCGTTTCTTGCAAAGTGAAACGCAATTGCGCGAATGTGCGCAGTTGGCGTTGGCGCACGCTCGCACCCTAGGTGCCAGTGGCTGCGAATGCGATGTTTCAGAGGCCTATGGCTTGTCGGTGAGTGTGCGCCAAGGCGCCGTTGAAACGCTCGAGCACAATCGCGACAAGGGCTTAGGTGTCACCGTCTACATGGGTGATCGGCCACGTGTCAAACGTGGGCATGCCAGCACCTCGGATTTTTCAGCTCAAGCCATCCGCGAAACAGTGGCCGCAGCAGTAGAAATTGCACGACACACTGCAGAAGATGATTGTGCTGGCTTGCCCGATGCCGAGTTACTGGCCAAACACACCCCTGATTTAGATTTATTTCATCCCTGGGCGGTTACTCCCGAGGCAGCCATTGAGATTGCACAGCGCTGCGAATCGGCCGGCTTGGCGGTATCCAAAAAAATTAAAAACTCTGAGGGCGCCTCGGTCTCAGCGCAACACGCGCAATTTGTGTTGGCCAATAGCTTGGGCTTTCTGTCCGGCTATGCCACCAGTCGACATTCGTTGTCGTGCTCATTGATCGCGGAGGATCAGGGCTTGATGCAACGCGATGATTGGTACAGTTCGGCGCGCGTCGCGTCTGCATTGGCTGATCCCACCCGCTTAGGACGCTATGCCGCAGAGCGCGCGTTATCACGCTTGGGCGCACGCAAAATTAAAACCTGCCAAGCACCGGTGTTATTTGAAGCGCCACTTGCGGGCGGGTTGATCGGACATTTTATTTCGGCGATTTCTGGCGGCAATTTATATCGCAAGTCGTCGTTTCTTGTAGATAGCTTAGGCAAGCAAATATTTTCGCCCAATGTTTTTTTGGATGAACAGCCATGGTTAGCGCAAGGCTTGGCCAGTGCGCCATTTGATGAAGAAGGCGTGGCGACGCGCGAGCGCGCCATTGTGTCGGCAGGTGTGGTGCAAGATTATTTTTTAGGTAGTTACTCAGCGCGCAAACTCGGCTTACGTAGCACCGGAAGCGCTGGCGGGAATCACAACCTAATTTTGCGCCCAGGCACGCGTGATTTGCCCGCGTTGTTACGGCAGATGCATCGCGGATTATTTGTGACTGAATTACTGGGTCATGGCATCAACTTACTCACCGGAGATTATTCGCGTGGCGCTGCCGGGTATTGGGTTGAAAACGGCGAGATCGCTTATCCGGTTGAAGAAATCACCATCGCCGGGCACTTGGGGCAAATGTTTCAAGGCATTGTTGAGGTTGGTGCGGATACCTTGGTGCGTGGCTCGCGTTCGACCGGATCGATCTTGATCGATTCGATGACGATTGCCGGCAACTAAAGCCCACCACATGACCGCGCCAGCCACTCATCACACCCCGCCTGTGGTTCACATCGACGTGGTCTCTGATGTGATTTGCCCTTGGTGTTTTATTGGTAAGCGTCGTTTGGAAAAAGCCATCGCAGCGTTGGCGAGTACGCAGCAATGCGTGGTGCGTTGGTTGCCGTTTCAGCTCAATCCCGACATGCCTACCAGCGGCATGCCGCGTGCGACATATCGCAGTGCTAAGTTTGGCAGTGTAGAAAAAGCCCAAGCCTTAGATGCGCGCATGTCCGCTGAGGCCGCACGTGAAGGTTTGGCCTTTGATTTTTCGCGCGTCACCATCACGCCCAATACACAGCTGGCGCATCAAATGATTGCTTACGCGCAATCTAAGCAGGTCGGCGATGCCGTGGTCGAAGATATTTTTTCAGCCTATTTTTTACAAGGCCGTGATGTGGGATCGCGCGACGAGTTGCTGCAGATCGCTCAACGCAGCGGGCTTGAGGCTGAAAGCGTGACGGCGATGTGGGATGCAGGCGCTGTAGCCCGCGACGTCGCTGAAACAGAACAGCAAATGCGTGCGCTTGATATTTCCGGTGTGCCTTTTTTTATTTTAGAGCGCAAGCTCGGCGTCTCGGGGGCGCAAGCCCCCGAAGCACTGATTGCAGCGATCCGCCAAGCAAGCAACTAACCCGCGCAGCGTGTCCTAGAAGCTGGTGGCGAGAATGGCAATGAGCACCACCAATGCACCGGCAGCGAGCCAACGCAATGTTGCGGTGCTGACTTGCGGTTTGTCTGGATCATCAGCGACAGGTTCGGGGTGGTGATCGTCGTGATCAGCATGTGTCGGTGCATGCGCGCCGGTGGCTTCGTTTGAACTCTGTGCAGCTGGATGTAGGCTTGCCACTTTTTCATTGAAGGCTTTAAAAAAATCTTCAGAGATTTTTTTAGCAGCAGCATCCACCAATCGCGAACCAATTTGCGCAAGCTTGCCACCCACGCTGGCTTTGACTTGATACGACAGTCGCGTGTGCTGGCCTTCTGTGGCCAATTGCACCTGTGCGCCGCCTTTACCAAAACCGGCCACGCCACCTTGGCCTTCAAATGCAATGGCGTATGAATTGGGCGCTTGAATATCTGAGAGCGCTAATTTGCCTTTAAATTTTGCCGCTACAGGACCAATCCGCGCGGTCATCAGCACTTGATACGCGTTGTCTCCGATGCGTTCAATCGACTCACAGCCAGGCACACAGGCTTTGAGAATCTCTGGATCATTCAGCGCTGTCCAGGTGTCCGCTTGCGAGGCGTGAATCAGTTGCTCGCCCGTCATTTCCATCGTTTTTCTCCAGGGTGTGAACGCATGACCGGTTGTTGCATGGCATGCGAAAGGTCAATCAGACTTTTAAGATTATGAACCGGAAGGAAGCGATCAACGTAGGGCAACATTGCGCGCACACCGGCAGGTTTGGCTTCAAATTGATCGTAACGCAGTAATGGATTGAGCCAGATCACATGACGACACGACAGCGCGATACGTTGCATTTCTTCAGCGAGACCTTCACCTGCTTCGCGGTCTAGCCCGTCCGTGACTAATAGTAAGCAAGCATTTTGCCCGAATACGCGGCGCGCCCAGCGATAATTAAATTCGTGTAGACAGCGACCAATGCGCGTACCGCCTGACCAGTCTTTGATGGCTTCTGCCACGCGTTGCATGGCGACATCAACATCGCGATGACGTAATTGCCGCGTGACGTTAGTGAGGCGCGTGCCAAACACAAAGACCGTCACACGATCGCGGTCGTTGGTGATCGCATGTAAGAAATGCAGAAACATGCGCGCATACGGATTCATCGAACCGGAGATATCGCATAACACCACCAAGGGTGGATGTAATTGTTTGGGCGCGGTACGTATTAATGGAATCAGATCGCCACCTTTACGCAAACTGGTGCGTAGCGATGCGCGAAGATCGACACGCTGTCCACGCGGATCGACCCGAAAGCGACGCGTGGTAATTTCGGGTAAGGGTAACCGAAGCTGCAACAGCATTTTTTTTGCTTCCGCTAATTCGGCGGCTGACATGGTGTCAAAGTCCATGCGCTGCAACACTTCACGTGAAGAAAAAGTGAGCTTGGCATCGAGCTCAATTTTTTGTTCTTCTTCTTGTGGTACGTCACGCTTGGGCTGATTGAATAATGCATCCGTGAGTCGTTGGCTTTGCTCTTGTTCTTCGCGTTGCGTTTTGCCGTGCGCAGCAGGCAACAGCGCTTGCATCATTTTTTCGATGAGCTTGGGGTCCCGCCAAAATAATTCAAACGCTTGATCAAAAATGGGGCGTTGTTCTTCGCGTGATAACAAGACCGCAGAAAGCGTCCAGTAAAAATCGTCGCGCCGCGCAGTCCCCGCGAGTTCAATGGCTCGGGTGCAATCAATCACACGATCAGGTCCGACACGCAAACCTGCGCCGCGCAACAAGCGCGCAAAGTGCATGACGTTCTCGGCGAATTTGCCGCGACCGTGATGCGCTTGCGGAAGGGCCAACATGGCGTCGCTCAGCTGGCGGGCGTCGCTTTAGCCAACGCGGTGAGCCGCGCGGCTTCATCGCCACGTACGCGCTCTATGTCGTCTTGATATTTGAGTAACACGCCCAGCGTGTCGTTGACGGTTTGTGGGTCGAGCGCGAGTTGATCGAGTGCCACCATCGCATTGGCCCAGTCGATGGTTTCGGCCACGCCTGGAAGTTTAAATAAATCGATCCCGCGTAAGGCTTGCACAAAGCGCACAATTTCTCGTGTTAACGCCTCGGCTGCTTGGGGCGCTTTACGACGCAAGATGTCGAGTTCGCGTTGTGCGTCTGGGTAATCGACCCAGTGATACAGACAACGGCGTTTGACCGCGTCGTGAATTTCGCGGGTACGATTCGAGGTGATGATGACGATCGGGGTATCGACCGCTTTGAAGGTGCCTGTTTCCGGAATGGTAATTTGAAAGTCGGACAACACTTCGAGTAAATAGGCTTCAAACGGCTCGTCAGTGCGATCGAGCTCATCAATTAGCAGTACCGGCGCTTGACCCGGTTTGCCTTCGAGTGCTTTGAGTAACGCGCGCTTAATCAAAAAACGCTCCGAATAAATATCGGAAGACAGTTGCTCGCGCGATTGATTGCCCGCGGCTTCAGCCAAACGAATTTCAATCATCTGGCGCGAGTAATTCCATTCGTAGGCAGCCTGCGCGATGTCGAGGCCTTCATAGCATTGCAAGCGAATCAAATCTCGGCCTAGCGCGCTAGCGAGCACTTTAGCGATTTCGGTTTTACCCACGCCGGCTTCGCCCTCCAAAAACAGCGGGCGATGCATGCTGAGCGCGAGGAAAACAGACGTGGCCAGGCTGCGATCCGCCACATAATCGGCCGAGGTCAGCAGTTTTAAGGTGGCATCGATCGTGGTGGGCAGGGCAACGGAGGCGGCAGACATAGTGGCGGGGGTCGGCGACAAAAAAAGGACCGCCATTTTCAGTCATTTACGGGGGGGACGCTAGTTGCGTCTTGCAAATGCGGGGTGTTTGGTGCGCGTGCCGCATCGCGCACCCATATCGAACAGTGAAATTGCTGCAAAACAGCGCCCATTGCATCGCCCATGGCGGCGTGATCACAGGCATCATGTCGTCTATGAAATCAGCCGCTTTTGAATATCAACGCGTGACCTCGGTTGCGCAAGCCTGTGCGTTGCTCGCTGAGCATGGCGCAGATGCCAAACTCATCGCTGGTGGTCAGAGCTTAGTGCCGATGATGGCCATGCGTTTAGCTCGCCCTGCGGTACTCATCGACATTGGTCGCATCGCCGATCTGCAAGGCATTACAGTTTGTGATGAAGGCGTGCGTATTGGCGCGACCACGCGTCAAGCCCATGTCCAGGCCGATGCCTTGGTGCAGCGCGAGTTACCTTTGTTGATTCAAGCGATGCGTTGGGTGGGGCACGTGCAAACGCGCAATCGTGGCACCTTGGGTGGATCGATTGTGCACGCCGATCCGTCGGCAGAAATTCCGCTGGTGGCTGCAGTACTGGAAGCCACGTTGGAGTTGCAAGATGCCAACGGCAGCAGCGAACTCAGTGCTGCCGAATTTTTTTATGCCCCCATGGTGACGGCGATTGCGCCAGACCAATGTTTGGTTGCTGTGCGTTTTCCAGTGTGGCGTGACGCGCATGTTGGTAGTGCGTTTGATGAAATCAGTATCCGACACGGTGATTTCGCTTTGGCCTCGGCCTGCGCGCAAGTGGCCCTCGATGCAGCGGGTGTGGTGACGCGCTGTGTCGTTGGTGTAGGGGGTGCAGCGCCGATCCCGCAGGCCCTGCCTGAAGTTGCTGCGCAATTGGTCGGCCAATCTGCGAACGCAACAAATTTAGATGCATTGGCCGCAGCTGCGGCAGCGGCACTTGATCCGGAAGGCGACTTACACGCCAGCGCAGAATATCGTCGACACCTCGCGCAGGTGTTACTTGGCCGCGTGTTGCGTGCCGCTTGTGAAAAGGCCAAGGCATGAGTGCTGAAAAATTACATGTCGTCACTTTGATGGTGAATGGTCAGCCGCGTAGCGCTGCGGTGCCTGCGCGCACGTCATTGGTTGATTTTTTACGCGACACACTCGGTTTAACCGGCACGCACGTCGGTTGCGAACACGGTATTTGTGGCGCCTGCTCGGTGATGCTTGATGGTGAACCCGTGCGTTCGTGTTTGATGTACGCCGTGCAAGCCGATGCCTGTGCCATCACAACGGTGGAAGGCCTGAGTCAGCCCGATGGCACGCCAGGTGTTTTACAAGACGCGTTTTGTGAAACCCACGGCATGCAATGCGGATATTGCACACCCGGTATGTTGATTTCTGCGCATGCCTTGTTACAAACCAATCTCAATCCAACTGAAGCGGATATTCGTGACGCCATCGGCGGCAACTTATGTCGTTGCACGGGTTACGTACAGATTGTTGCTGCTGTGAAACTGGCGGCAGAAAAATTACGCGCAACTGGCGGTGCGAAATGAGTAACAGTAAATTTCGTTATATCGGTCAGCATCGTCGCACCAAAGAAGATCCGCGTTTTGTAACGGGTCGCGGTCGTTACGTGGCCGACATTGTGGTGCCGGGTATGAAGCACGTAGCGTTGGTGGCCAGTCCACATGCGTCGGCACGCATCAAAGCGATTCATGCCGATCGTGCACTGGCCATGGATGGTGTGCATTACGTGCTCACTGGGGCAGAGCTAGTCGCCGCCACGGAAGCGTTAATGGTTGGCGTGGATACGCCCTTGGTGAAGCGCTATCCGTTAGCGCATGAAGTGGTGCGCTATGCCGGTGAGTGGGTTGCGGCGGTGGTTGCAGATACGCGTGCGTTAGCAGAAGACGCCGCCGAACGCGTTGAGGTGGAATACGAAACGCTGCCTTGTTTGCTCGATCCCGAAGCGGCGTTGAACCCGGATGCGCATCTAGTGCATCCCGCGCATGGATCCAATGTGTTGTATCGGCGGAAATTTGTTTGGGGCGCAGTCGAAGAAGATTTCGCTGCAGCGGCGCAGACCTTGTCTTTTCGTTGTCGTTGGGCGCGTAGCGCCACGGTGCCCATCGAAACCTTTGGTGTCACTGCACGTTGGGACCCGGCGCAGCAGCTGCTGGATGTCTGGGCCTCGATTCAGATGCCGAAATATCCGGACCAAATTGCACGCACCTTGCGTTTGCCGGGCAATGCCGTACGCGTGCATTTTGATGTAGATGTGGGCGGCAGTTACGGCGTCAAACGCGGCATTAAACACACGGTGTTGGTGGGTTATCTCGCGCGTAAATTGGGGATGCCCATTCGCTTTATTGAAGACCGACTCGAAAACATGCGCGGTGGCGATATGCATGGCCCCGATCGGATCTTCGATATGCAAGTCGCCTTTGAAAACGACGGCACCATTCGTGCGCTAAAAATTCGCGCGCTGGATGATGTGGGTGCCTATGCGGGTCGCTCGCCGTTGCAGTTGGGTAAACCGGTGGGCGCGATTGTCGGGCCATATCAAATTCACAGCGTCGAATACGAACCCATTTCGGTGTTGACCAATAAAACCGCGCAAGAAGCGGTGCGTGGCTTTGGTCAAGCCCCCACTAACTTTGCCATTGAATCTGCCATTGATCGTGTTGCGCGTCATCTCAACATGGATCGCGTGGCGCTACGTCGACACAACCTGATTCGCAAAGACCAATTTCCGTATTTGATTCCGAGTGGCACCACCTACGATAGTGGGGATTACCATACGGTGCTGGATAAAGCGATGGCTGCTGCTGATTACCCCGCGTTGGTGGCAGCGCGTGATGCGGCGCGTGCAGCTGGGAAGTTGGCGGGCATCGGCATTGCAACGTGTCTGGAGCCTTCGGGCGGTAACTCGTCGTTTGAGCCCTTGTTTAATCCAAAAAATCTCACCACCACCTGGATGGATTCGTGTTTAGTGCGTGTCGATTTATCCGGTGCCATTACTGGTGTCATGAATACCTCCACTTCGGGGCAGGGTCATGAAACCTTAGTGTCCACCGTGGTTGGTGAAATTCTTGAACGTGACCCTGCTGACATTCGTGTGGTGCATGCGGATTCGCTGAACGCCTTGCCCTCCAACAGTCCGGTGGGTTCGCGCATGGCCATCATGTTAGGCAGTGCTGCAGCGGGTGCTGCAAAAATAATCAAAGCCAATTTGATGGCGATTGCGGCGCACAACCTGAAGTGCCCGCTCGATGATTTGGTGTATCGCGACGGTCATGTGTCCGTGAAAGCAGAACCATCGCGCGTCATGGATTGGGATGCGTTGATTGAGATTGCGCACCGGCGCATTCATCAAATGCCCCCGGGGCTCGAGCCAGGCTTGCAAGCAAAGTTTGTGTTTGAAGTGCCCACGGGTGGCGGGTTGCCAACGGCCGATGGTCGTGTGCAGATGTATCCATGTTATTCATTTGAAGCGCACGTCGTATTGGTTGAAATTGATCCAGCCACTGGTCAACCAACACTCACACGCTACGCTATTGGCCACGATTGCGGCACGATGATCAGCCCGCAAATTGTCCACGGCATGACGTGGGGTGGTATTGCACATGGCATTGGTGCCGCGCTGTATGAAAAATTTGCCTTCAGCGAAAACGGGCAATTGGCGAGCCAAACGTTTATGGATTATTTGATGCCCAGTGCAATGGAAGTACCTTCGGTCGATATTGTCGATCACTGCACCCCGTCGCCACTGACGGTGTTTGGTCAAAAGGGCTCGGGTGAGGCAGGCTATTTGGGTGCGCCTGCAGCCATTGCATGTGCAATCAACGATGCCTTGGCCCCCAGTGGCCACGCGCTCGATGAATTACCCATGACACCGATGGCCATATGGAGCACGCTGCAGAGCGCGGGTTCGATGAAATAACGACGCAGCTTCTTCCATACGTACTGAATGTATGGGCGTCAGGTTTTTTTGTACGTGATGAATCAAACCAATGAATCATTTATTTAGTCACATGCACAAACAAGGGGTGTTGTCATGAACCAACGCGTTTTCTTACGCTGCATCCTGTTCTTTTCCTTTGGGGTATTTACCTGCCTAGTAAACGCACAGTCGTGGCCTACCAAACCGGTGAAGGTCATCGTGCCTTTGCCCCCCGGTAGTGGCACTGATATCACCGGCCGCGCGATTGCAGAGCGTTTGTCTGCGCAAACTGGTCAGACGTTCGTTGTTGAAAATCGCCCGGGCGGTAGCGGCAGTATTGGAATGAATGCCGTGGCTAAAGCTGATCCGGATGGCTACACGATTTTGATTATGTCCTCCTCGTGGACCGTGACGCCGGTGACTGTCGCGAATTTGCCTTACGACACCTTAAAAGATTTGGCCGGTGTCACGATGCTTGCCGATATTGCCAACGCACTTGCCGTGAAGACTGATCGCAACATTAAATCGGTGAAAGATTTGGTTGCGTATGCAAAGGCCAATCCCGGAAAAATGAACGCCGCCGTTATTGGCACTGGCAGTGCCACGCATCTCACCACCGAACGTTTTCGTTTGGGCACAGGCATTGATGTGACCTCGGTGCCTTATAAAGGTACACCCGAGGCACTCACCGATGTGATCAGTGGCCGTGTCGATTTTTGTTTCTGCCCAGCCACCAATGTCATTCCGATGGTGAAAGACGGTCGTTTGCTGGCGCTGGCCGTGGGCTCGAGTCGTCGCTCATCGGGTTTACCGGATGTGCCCACCACCGAGGAAGCTGGCGTACCAAATTCTGCGCAGAACTTCTGGGTGGGTATGGGCGTGCATGCAAAAACGCCGCGTGACATCGTCAACAAGTTGCACGCAGAAACACTCAAAGCACTGAACTCGCCAGAGATTCGTACACGTTGGGCCAGTTTGGGTCAGGATTCGCGCGTGTTTTCGCCAGAACAATTTGATGCGTATTTACGCGATGACTTGGCGCGCAATGCGGCCTTGGTTAAAGCAGCGAATATCAAGCTGAACTGAACATCCGACTGAATCTAATTCGCATCAATCCATGCTCGATTTGTTTTTCTTGTGAACGCGTTGCAAGACACCTTTGATCTGGTCGTTGTCGGGCACGGCGCTGCTGGTTTGGCCGCTGCACTGGCTGCGGCAGAAGCCGCGACGCAGGCACGCATCGTAGTGCTAGAACAAGCCTCCCCCGAGCAGTGTGGTGGTGGTACTCGTTGGAGCCCTGCAAATTTAAGAATGCAATCGGTACACGCGCTTGCGCCAGATTTTTTGCGCGATATGCACTTGGCGAACGGTACGCGTCACGATGCTGATTACTTTGAATGTCTGGCCAAAGAAGCGCCAGCGACGCTGCAATGGGTTGAAGCGCATGGTGTGCAGTTCCATGCACCGGGGTATTACATGAGTGCGGGTCCACCCCGCATTCAACCGCAGGGCGGTGGTGCCAGTATCGTGTCTGGATTGATGCAAGCAGCCCATGCAGCAGGGGTGACGTTTTGGTATGACTGTCGTGCAGAACAACTACGTTGCGATGCAAGCGGCGCGATCATTGGCATCGATATCACGCAGCACGCAAAGCGCCGAAGCTTACATACCCCACGTGTCGTGCTCGCCAGTGGCGGATTTCAAGGGAATCCACACATGCTCCGTGAACACCTCGGGGCAGGTGCTGAAACACTGCGACCGATTTCGCCAGGCTCTGCAATGAATGATGGTGCCGGAATTCGCATGGCGCAAGCCATTGGTGCACGCACGTCGGGCAATTGGGCAGGCATGCATAGCGAACCGGTTGATGCACGTAGCACCGCCTCAGCGCCTGTGGTGTTGGTGTATCCGTATGGCATTGTGGTGGATCAAGCAGGCCAGCGATTTATTGATGAAGGTGCTGGTCTCGTGCATGAAACGTGGGAATATTTTTCGCGCGATATTCATTTCAAGACGGCAGCGCGCCAAGCCTGGGCAATCCTCGATGCACGCGCGCTGGATATTCCGGGATTGGCTCGTGCGGTCCGTTCTGATGTCGCCCCGATCCAAGCTGAGACGCTTGATGCGTTGGCACAACGTACCGGTATTGATCGCGCGGGATTGCAGGTAACGGTGCGTGCTTACAACGCTGCGTGTCTTGGCGACACCAAACACTTTGATGCGACGCGTGTGGATGGCCTGGCCAGTACCAGTCAATTACAGCCGCCTAAATCGAATTGGGCGTGTCCGATCGAACGCGCGCCATTCATTGCGTATCCATTGGTTGGTGCGATTGCCTACACCTTTGGTGGCTTAGCCACCGATACGCAAGCGCGCGTCTTACGCGCTGGTATGGATGCAACACCCATCGCGGGGTTGTTTGCCGCTGGTGAAATCACCGGACATTTTTACGATAGCGCACCCAACGCAGTTGCGGTATTACGCGCGCTGGTTTTTGGTCGTATTGCTGGCCGTACAGCGATGTCGACAATGATTCAAACGGTTTCTCACGAAAGGTTGCACGCATGATTATCGATATTCACGCCCATTACATTCCCAAGCTTGTCTTTGATCGATTTGCTACCGAACACGCGCGTTTTCCTGGCGTGAAGTTGGTGCAAGACGACAAAGGTCGACGCATGCAATTTCCGGGCGGAGAGATGACGCGTCCGATCATGCCGAAGCTTTCTGATCTGGATGATCGTCGTGCATGGATGGATAAAAACGGCATCGATCATCAACTCGTGGGGGGATGGCTCGATAGCTTTGGTTACGAATTACCGCCTGCAGAGGGCTTGGCTTGGAGTCGTTTTATCAATCAGTGCATGAAAGACGCGCTGGTCAATGAAACGCGCTTTACACCCTTGGCTACCGTGCCCTTACAAGATGGCGCAATGGCCGCGCAAGTGTTGCGCGAAGTGATGGCCGATGGTTTTGGCGGCATCATGATTGGGACCTTGCCTAAGGGCCAAGGCGGAAATTTAGATGACCCCAATCTCGATCCATTCTGGCAAGCCGCCTCGGATTTAAAAGCCGCGGTGGTGTTGCATCCGATGTTTTTATGCGGCGAACCACGATTAGCAGAATACGATTTAGTCAATGCCATTGGTCGTGTTGCTGATACCTCGATTGCAGTAGCGCGCCTATTATTTTCTGGTCATCTACTGAAATTTCCGGGTGTGAAATTAGTGCTCTCGCATGGCGGTGCAGCGCTACCATTTGTGCTCGGACGGTTGGCGCGTAACTTCACCATTGCGCAAGGCAAATACGCTGATCCGCGCGCTGGATTTGAGGCTTTGTATTTTGATTCGGTGGTGTTTGATGTCGATGCGTTTGAATTTTTAGCTAAAAAATCAGGCCCAGGCCGTATCATGCTCGGCTCAGACATGCCATTCCCGATTGGTGATTTAGAGCCGCAAAAATTAATTCATGCAGCGCATGTGGATGCCAAAGAACGTGACGCGATCCTCGGCGGAACCGCACAACACATTTTTCGTGTGCGCGCCGATTGCTGGTGCCGGAGCTAGACCATGGCCATCGAACTCAAAGGTGAACAAACCCTCCCCGTGAGCCAAGCCACGTTATGGGCGCTGCTGAACGATCCGGCTGTTTTAGCGAAGACAATTCCTGGATGTAATACGGTGCGTGAAGTGGGCCCGGATCGCTATGAAATGGGCCTGAAGCTGCAAGTGGCCAATGTTTCAGGTGAATACGTGGGTACGGTCGCGATTGAAGAAAAACGTGAGCCCGCGCATTACATCTTAAGTGTCGAAGGTCAGGGCTCGATTGGTTTTATGAAAGGCCACGCCGCGTTCGATCTCGAGGTGGTGAGTGACGCTCAAACCCGCTTACTCTACACAGGCAGTGGTGAGGTGGGTGGTGTCGTGGCTGGTGTGGGCCAACGTGTGCTCTCTGGCGTCGCTAAATTTTTAGTCGGTCGTTTTTTTAAAGCGCTCGAAAAGCACATTGCTGAGACCCAAGCGCATCCAGCGCCGAAATAAAGCAACAGAATTAAAGCGACAGAATTAAAGCGGCAAAACCAACAACACATCGATGCAGCGTGAGTCGATAATCACGCGGCGTGATTGAAAGCGCAGCTGGCCGTTTTCGTTGACCACGTGATCGAGATATTTGCCGGTGGCAAACAAGCTCGCATCACCGCTTTGCATGGTACGAAACACGCTGAAATTTGAGCGTGCGTGATAACTACCATCGGTGTGTGGATGAATTTCTGCAGGCCCCAGCAAGTGGCAAGCGTGTTGGGGTTCGTAGATGTTGGCAATTTTGAGTGCCAGCATTCGGTCTTCCATCATGCCGCGACCTTCACATCGCATGAGCCCAATCGGGTAGCCAGCGGCCTCGTTTTCGCGCGTCGTGATTTGATACAGCCCATCGGCGGTAAAAAACCCCGGCCAATCATCGGTGCGATCATCATCGAGGCAGTGTGCATACTGCGTGAACAACGTGCTGATGCGGTGGTGTGTGTTTGCATCCACCGCGTGGGTGGCGTGTGCAGTGACGGACGGTGTAGACATGGTGCGTTTAATTGAATCCCATAATGTTGCGGTAGCCGTGCCAAAAGCCACGAACAGAGGCCTCGGTGGCGCGTGAAGATTCATTCGATTCGGCCACTTTTCCACCCATTTCAATAAATGCCCGTTTGTCGGGGCTGGTGGTTGAGCCGCGTTGTACGAACTCGTTGATACAGCCATCTTCCAAGGACACAAGGCCGGCAGCACCAGTGAGGTTGCCTTGCATCACGCGCATTTTTTCTTGTGCGGCATCGTCACGTTCATAGCCCAGAAATACCCAAAACAATTCTGTTTTATCAACGCCACGCGGCACAAAATAGCGTACCGCTAGAGAGTTCAGCGTGAAGTGCACCACCAAGGTGGGAAACACGGTTTGAATGCTATGGGTGATGCCGTCTTCAAATTCGTCCCACGCTTTGAGCAACTCGGGGCCCGCCAAATTCGATTCAAATTTGGCTGAGTGCACATTGGCATTTTTATATTCACCCGCTTGGTCCAGCGTGGCGCGTTTGGCATAACTGATGTGATGCCATTTTTTGTCCGACAGAATAATGCCGCCATCCATATCGAGACGATTGACTTTAAACGTCGTGTAGAAGGTGTGTAGCAGCGTCGCGTGATAGGAGTCACGCACGTTTTCGGCGTACAGCTTCCAATTGTTGTGAATCATCTGGCTGTGTACACCCAGGATCTTGAGCGGACGGCCTAAATTACGCTCCAGAAACTTCGACATCGGTGCGCCCAAATATTGATCCAAGGGTTCGGTTTGATCAGAAAACGTTGCAAACACCAAGCCGCAAAAAGTCGCTACGCGTAGCGGCTGCAAGCGGTGTTTGGTCGAATCAAAATCCTCGGGCATGCCGCCTTTGCCCTTCAGGCCATGTCGGAAAGCAACGGTTTTGAGTTGTCCATCTAGCCCATAGTTCCACGCGTGATACACGCAGGTGAGGGAGTCTTGTTTGTCGCGCTGTTTTAAGCACACGAGCGCGCCTTTGTGCGCGCAACGATTGATCATGACGTGAAGCTTTTGATCATGATCACGCGTCACCACCACGGGCGTTTCACCGACCCAAGCCGTGCGGATATCGCCGGGTTGCGCGACGTCGGCTTCCATGCACACAAAATTCCAGATTGGCCCGCGGAAGATCCGTTCTTGTTCTTGGGCGTAAATCTCTGGGTCGGAGAACACCCGAAATGGCACACGCGCTACGCCTTCGGCAGGCCAATCGAGGGGCGCCGATAACGGGGCCGAAACAGGACCGGTGCTGTGCGCGGTGCTCGCAGAAGGGGTGGCAGACATCTGAGTGACTCCGTACGTAGGTGAGACGATGTAGCCCGTATCGTACGGCCCGAACATATATCTGACAATGCAATAAAATAGATATTCAGTATCTTAATTTGAGATAACCATGAAGCGACGATCCGTCGTATCGCACAGCGACACCCGTTTGCGCCATCTGGATTTGGCGTTGCTGCGCGTATTTATTGCCGTGTTTGAAACGCGTGGTGTGGTGCGCGCTGCACAACAACTTGCAATGAGTCAGCCTGGGCTAAGTACTGCGTTGGCGCGCTTACGGACGCTATTGGATGATCCGCTGTTTATCAAAACTGCGCGTGGCATGGAGCCCACCACGCGTGCGCGCGCGTTGATTGAACCTATTCGCTCCATCTTAGACACAGTGCAAGCGCAGCTTTTTACCCCGCCCGAATTTAATCCGACGAATACGCAGCGTGAATTTCGTTTAGCGCTTTCAGATATTGGCGAGGGGATTTATTTACCCTTGGTGTTGCAACGCGTGGCGCAAGAGGCACCAGGCGCACGGGTGCGATCGGTGACGCTTTCACCGCAGGCATTGGCGCAAGCCATGGATGCAGGAGAAGTGGATCTTGCGGTAGGTTATTTCCCGGATATTCGTACCGGGGAATATTTGCACCGGCGGGTGGGTTTACATTCATTTGCTTGCATCATGCGCAGTGACCATCCGCTCGCGGGCAAACGGATGAGTCTGGCGCAGTTTGCTGGACTGGGTCATGTGGTCATTGAAGCCTCTGGCCGTAGCCAAGAAGTGCTCGAAAAATTTTTTCGTAGCCACCGCATCCAGCGGCGTGTGGTGTTACATACCCCGCACTTTATGAGCGTGCCAGTCATTGTGGCGAGTACCGACGTGGTGGCGATCGTGCCGCAAGCGTTGGCAGATTTCATCACCACGCAGCGTGGGTTGTGTCAGGTGCCGTTACCCTTTGTTCCGCCCACGTTTCAAGTCAATATGCATTGGCATCGTAGTGTGCATAACGATCCAGGCAATCGCTGGTTGCGCGATGTACTGATTTCGCAGTTTGTGACCTTGCAAGCGCGGGCTTACGATCGCAACGGTCGCAAATCGCCATCCACGCGCATCGCTGCCGCGACACTTCAACGTAAAGCAAAAACGTAACGTAATTACCTCAAGCAAAAACCTGTGGCGGTGACGCTATGCTTACGTTTCCCTCAGCGCGCAGGTGAATACACACCTCTGTCGCGTTGATTTAATCTGCGCGCGCACCCGAATCAATGGCGATTTTTTGCCAGCGTGTGCGTTCACGTCGCGCTAGCGCCAGCATTTCTTCTGGAGTGCTCGTGATGTTTTCCATACTCAGCTCACGAAAGCGCGCGGTGACATCGGGTCGTTTGATGACTTGCACCATCTCACGATTTAATTTGTTGATGATGGGCTTGGGCATTTTTGCATGCGCCACCACACCAAACCACACCATGGTGGTGATCTCTGGATAACCCAATTCAGCAAAGGTGGGTACATCGGGCAACTGAAACCAGCGTTTCTCCGAGGAGACTGCCAGCGGACGCAACGCGCCCGCACGAATTTGCGGTAACAATTGCGGCATGTTTTCGGTGTTGAACTGCACCTCATTGGCGAGTAACGCTTGCATGGCAGGGCCATTACCTTTGTACGGAATGTGCACCAGCTTCATGCCTAAGCGCGTGGCAATCAGTTCGTTGAGTAAGTGTCCGGTAGAGCCAATGCCGGCGCTCGCAAAATTGAGTTTTTCTGGGTTGGCACGACCATAATCAAACAACTCGCGCGCGGTTTTCCAAGGGGCGCTGGGGTTGACCACCATCACGTTTGCTACTTGTCCAACCAGGCCAACAGGCTGTAAGTCGGCTTCTGGATCGTAGCCGAGCGATTTATAAATCCACTGGTTGATCGAGAGTTGTCCGACGGTGACCATTAAAAAGGTATGGTCATCCATAGCTGATTTTGCGTATAACGCCGTCGCCACACTGCCTGCAGCCCCCCCGCGATTTTCAACCACAATGCTGTGTCCAGTGGCTTCGGTCATTTTTTGCGCAAAGGTTCGTCCCACGATATCGGTGGATCCGCCGGCTGCGTAAGGCACGATCAGTTTGAGTGGGCGTGTTGGCCAGTTTTCCGATTGTGCAAAAGCATGGGCCATGAGTAACTGGGCGCCCAATACAAGCCATACAAAAATTTGGGATAGCTTTTTGTAGTAACGACGAGGGGTGTGATGCAAGTCAATCTCCTTCGATCAATATGCCGGCTCGATAGACCGGCTTAACATGTCATTCGTGTGAGCGGTGTTTCTAAACGCAGCTCGCAACGTTTGCGCTGATCAGCATTGGCAGTGCTTGGTGTTGCGCGTAACGCCGATTAATTTAGCGCGTAGCGCGCTGGAGCGGCACGCTGACCCGAACCGCGCTGCGGCACCATCGGCAAGGCAAAGCCTTGTTGGTGACAAGCCCGGGTGATGACGACGAATTTCCACCATGCACCACCAGCGACTGCACAGAGTCCTGCGATCGCAGTGAGCGCGTGCATCGTTTCAGGTTTAGCTAAGGCGAGGGCGTATAAACCTAGCGGGGCTAAATGGGCGAGTCCGTGCACGATTGGGGTGGCCTTGATCAAATCTGCGCGGGCTAGTGGACCGATGCCGTTTGCCCGTGCTTGACGTACATACTGCCACCAGAATACCGCGTTGAGTAGCGCGAATAACGCCCCCGCGATGCAAAGATACATTGGCAGCGTGTTTTGTGTTGTGTATTGGGCCGTCAAGAGTGCAAGTAAACCGATGCCTTCTGCTATGCCGGTGCAGATCAACATCATCGGCATACGCGCAACGCGCCAAGCGGGAATGCCCTTGCTCGCTTGCAAGATGCGTCCTTGGCAATACAAAAAACCAGCCGCGGCGAGCGCGATGCAATGCATCCAAACGGCTTGTGGCCACACAAAGCTGATGGCGATGGCAGGATACAGTGCAGCCACGCACCAGGTTTCGCGCGTCATCCATGAGCTTTGCGGACGCAGTAACACAAACAGAAAACGCAACTTACGACCGATTTTTAGAAACACAAAAAACAATCCAATCGCCATGACTGCCGCTGCAGCAAGATTGATTTGGCGATGCGCTTGCACTTCAATCAGTTGTAATTGCGCGGCCCACCACGCGCACAGCATGAGACCTGCGGCCATACCGCCCAAAATAAAATTCATTGCGGCACGGTAGTCCCAAAATGTTTGACGCTGTCCAACCAGTGGATTGGCGGGATCAGACAAACGTTCATCACTCACATCGATGGCGTCTGGGCCGCGCCCTGGTGTGGCTTGTGGAACTTCATACAGATATTTAATCTGCGGATCATTCCCCAGTTCGGCATGCATTTGAAACGAACGTTCATCACGCGCCAACTGCGACACGGTGCTGTTGGGATCGGCAAAATCGCCAAAGCGAATCGCCTGCGTGATGCATGACACTGCACAGGCCGGTGTGACGTCGGGGTCAACGCCCGGCGTTAAGCCCTGTGTATGCGCGGTATCGATACGCTCGATACAAAAGGTACATTTGTTGGCCACACCCAATCGATCGGTATGCGCTGTTTTTTCTTCTTGCTTGGTGAGGGTGTCTGCGTAGTAGCCGTGTTGTTCGTGCACGATGGTACGTGCTTGATATGGACATGCCACCGCACACGAAGCGCAGCCAATACATAAATCGTAGTTCATGGTCACCAAGCCATCTTCTCGCTGACGTGTCGCACCCGTGGGGCACACCGGTACACAAGAGGGTTCGGCGCAATGTTGACAGCCGGTGACTAAAAACAGCCGTTCGACATCGGGATACTGTCCTTGCTCGACATCAAGCACGCGACGCCATTGCACACCCGGGGGCGTGTCGTTGCTGTGTTTGCACGCAATGGTGCAGGTCTGACAACCGACGCAGCGGTTGAGGTCCACAATCATGCCGTAACGTTTCATCGGGGTGCCTTTTTCACGCTGACGCGCATGATGTCTGCGCCACTCCCGGTTGCATCGGTGAGAGAGACCGCAAGATCAGTAAGAGAATTGAGACTGGCGACACCAAAATCTTTAGCCACTGGCGTGGCCCAGTGATCAAATTGTCCAATCAATAAGACCGTGTCGGGACGAATACCTTCGCGTAGCGTGGCGCGACCCCGGGTGGTGCCGCTGGCTGATTCAAGAACAATCGGATCGCCATCCGCAATGCCTAAGCGTTTGGCGGTAGCGCGATTAATGATCACTCCATCGTGACCGGCGACGTTTTGCGCGACTTCTCGAATCAAAGGTAAACCCACGTTCGCGCCCCAAGCGTATTGCATGCTGCGTGCGGTGAGCGCCCACAACGGAAACTCGGCAGGATCGCGTCCTAATTCGGTCGCGTAGTGTTCCCAGATATCGGGAAAACGTAAGTATTCAGGCAGCGCTTCATATTCTTTTAATTGAGGATCCCACCATTGGATCCCAACTTCGTGTAGGCGCCGCTCGAGTTGTGCGCCATGTCGTTGAATGCGCTCTTGATACGGCAGTTCAAAACGTAAACCGGTGCTTTTCATGCGCGGATATAAATACCACTCGAGTTGCGAAAACGGACGAATCATGAATCCGTGTTCGCTAAACCAATCCAGATCTTTAACGTCTGCGCCCGCAGACACTTCATGACTCGCGGCCTTCGCGACAGCATTCCAAATCGATTTTGAATCGTGGGCAATGTCTGGATCGAGCGCGTAGTCGTAGTCCTTGCCACGTAAGGCCATCGCCGCAGAACCGCGATTGATGGCTTCGTTATATTCACGTAATAGACCGGTTCGTTTCGCGAGTTCAGTCGCGATATCGCTCATGTCTTTGCAATCACCGGCGGGTGCAACCGCTGGTTGTCGTAACGCCCAACCTTGGTGATGCCAGAACTGTTCAGCCGACCCGGTGCCACCGATGCGTGAGAGTTGCCAGCTTTCTAAATCACTGGCCTCAGGCAAAATCACATCCGCCATCCAGTTGGATTCATCGAGGGTATAACCAAAGGCCAGCATGAACGGAAATTCGGCGATTCGTTTTGCAACTTCGGGTGCATTCCAAGATGAAATCGCTGGATTGGTGCGATAACAAATCCACATCTCAGGCAATGTTTGGCGCGGCCAAGGGGCGGGGGCTTTGTGTTGAAACAGCCAAGGTAAATGGGCGGGGCCCAGGGCGGCCGACCAAGGCGAATTGGCCGCCAATGGCACCAGCATTTTGTAGGCATTGCGAATGTGCGGCTTGGATTGCCAATCGGCTTTCAATGTCGAATTGAACGGGTAGTGCATGAATCCGTCTTCGCCATGCGTTGCGCTCTTTAGTCGATTGTCTGCAGGACGATTCAAGCGCACTTTGGTTCCCATCGTGCCACCTGGCACTTCGAGTGCACCCACCAAGCTCGCGAGTAAAGTGCGACCCCACATCGCTTGATAACCACCCCAGCCGTTGTTCACGCCTTTACCTAGCATTACGCCCACGGGCCGATGCGGTAAGGTTTGTCCGTCGATTTCAATCGTGGCACCAACACGCGCATGCGCGACAAATTCGTCGGCAACACGACGAATGGTTTCTACCGGCACATCACACTCTGCTGCGGCCCACTCCGGCGTGTATTTACGCATGTGTTCGCGCAACCGTTCGAAGGACGGTTGCGCTTGGATCTCGGTGTGTTGCCAGCGTTCGCCATCGGGTCCGTGTTCTTCGCCACTGACACAATAGCTACCCGTCAGTGCGGCATCGCTAATCGAGGCGTCATAGGGCTTGGCGCATTGCGCGGCGGTGTCCCAAATGAGTGGCTTGCCTGAGACTGTGTCGCGCATGAAATAGCCGTGTGGTCCAACCAAATACGGCGAATTGGTGTCTTCTTTTAAAAAACGCACATCACACACAGCCTGCCAATCGCGCTCGAGCAAAATGCGATGAATCAAGCCATACAAAAATGCAGCATCTGTTTTTGGTTTGATCGGTACCCATTCACCGGACAATGCGCCCGTCACCGACAAATGCGGCTCAACCTGCACACGTTTTAAGCCGCGTGAGCGCGCATCGGCTTGTCGCCATACCCCCGATACGCCACCGGAAGCTTCGTGATTGCTGCCAAAGTTAATCACGTAATCGCAATTCAGTGAATCGACAACCACCGTGAAGGCGCGGTGCCAAAACTCACCATATAAATGTTCAGAGTGAAAGCACTTGGCTCCTTGACCCGAACCATAGCCTTGATCCAGAACGCCCCACGCGGACAAAAATGCTGGAAACGTTCCCATGTAACGCGTTGGCGTGCCGCCACCACCAAAGGTCGCTGCTACGCGTGGGTAACCTTCTTCATCTCGCAGGCCCTTGGCGCGAATAGCGTTTAATTTTTCTGCCACCAAGTCGAGTGCTTCATCCCACGAAATCGGTACAAAGCCGGGATCGTGTTCTTTACCTTTTTTAGGGTTGGTGCGTTTCAGTGGTTGCGTCAGGCGATTGGGGTTGTAGGTTTTTTGTACCAAGCCATAGGCTTTGACGCATACGCGACCACCGGCTGGATGAATACCCTCGAGGTCGTGATTCGGGGTCATGCGCAACGCCACACCATCGCGCACCTCGACTTTAAATAAATCAGGGCCGCACACGCACTGATTGCAATACAGCGGCACCATCTTGGACTCGCCCGTGCTGGTGACGGGTTGAACAGGAATTGTCGTTGACATGGGTGGTGTATGGACCGTGATCAGTGAGGTTGAATGGCGTGCTGTACGTCCGGCAATGCGGTGTGTTACTTAATGCGTGCGTTGTGCGTCTTCTTAATGACCGAGCGCAGCTAACTTGGCGGCCTTGGCTTCGAGGCGCTCTTTTTGTTTGGCAAGCTCCACAATAAAGCGCGTGTGCTTCACCTTACCGACGGTATCGAGCGCATCACGTACTTCGACTTCAAAATTCACCCGTCGACCCTCGATGGCGGTGACTGTTGCTGTGATGTCGACCCACATATCGCGCAGCGTTGGACCGAGATGATCGATTTCGACGCGCGCGCCCACAGAGTTTTCTTCGGCACTCAGAAATTCTCCGAGAAAATCTTTGCAGGTAATTTCGACATCGCGCACCATCATCGGCGTGGCGTATACGCGTAGCGCATCACCCATAAAGCCGATGGTGCGATCAGTATCGACCGTGATGCGTGCGGTTTTTTTCATGCCAACAGTGAATCCGGGTTTCATACGATGTCTCCTAAAAAAAATAAAAAATCAACGCTGCACTCCTGCGGTGACGTACTAAGGCGTACGGGACCCGGATTGCATGGCCACAGCTTCTTGCCGTAGCGTTTGTTTGAGGGTTTTTCCCATGGCGCTTTTTGGTAACGCGTCGACGAATCGTACTTGGCGTGGAATCTTGTAACCACCAATACGCCCACGACAGTGCTGAATAATATCTTCAGCACTGAAAGTGTGACCTGGGGCGGGCACAATCACTGCGCAAAGGGCTTCACCAAAACGTTCATCGGGCACACCAATCACCGCCACTTCATGCACTCCGGGATGTTGATACAACACCGCTTCGACTTCTGAGGTGTAGACGTTTTCACCGCCGGTGATGACCATGTCTTTTTTGCGATCGAGTACGTACAAATACCCTTCGGCATCGAGCCGCCCGACATCGCCGGTGCGTAACCAGCCATCACGAAACACCTCGGCGGTTTCGCGCGGACGGTTGTGATAGCCATTCGCTACTTGCGGGCCGCGCACCAAAATTTCGCCACTTTCTTCAGGCGGCACTTCATGACCGTTCTCATCGACGATGCGAACATCGGTGCCCGCCACGGGCCGGCCGCCCGCACGCAAGATGTGCTCTTCTCCGGCCAAGGCACGCGCGTGATCGTGTTCATCCAAAATCGCAAGTACGGGTGAAGTTTCGGTGAGCCCATACACTTGTTGCATGGCCACGTTCGGAAACGCGTTTATGGTACGACGAATCCATTCGGCGGCCATCGGAGAGGTGCCGTAGCTAATCACGCGTAAGGTAGAGATATCGTGTTTGCCAAACGCGGGGTCTTGTAGCAAACGAATGATCATGGTCGGCACCAAACTACCAATCGTGATGCCGTAATGTGCAATGGCCTCTAGTACGCCGGCCGGTGTGAACTCAGGCAGATAAACATGGCTGCCACCATGTAGCGTGAGACAAGTGGCTTTTAAATCGGTGGAATGAAACATCGGTGAGACATGCAAGTAACTATCTTGCGCAGCGATATTCATGATATGCGCCAATTGCATTGCATTGGCCACGACATTGCGATGCGTGATGCGCACGCCCTTACCGCGACCGGTAGTACCGCCGGTGTATAGCAAAATCGCATCATCATGCTCATCGGGTTCGTGTGCATCGATGGGCGGAGCCGCATCACGCAGCGTGTCATACGCGCCCAGTCCGATGGGTTGCGCTGCGGTGCTGGTTGCCCCAAGTAACATGGCGCGATCACGCCATTGGGTGAGTGCGTGGTGATCGAAGAGCGATAAAAACGTCGATTCAATGGCGAGCGCCGCACATTCAGCGTCGGCGAGCAAATCGGCAATCTCAGGGGGGGCTAAGCGAAAGTTCACGGGCACAGGCACGACACCTGCCCAATAAGCGGCATAGATGAGTTCGGCTTGTCGCACACTATTGCGCGCCAAAATGCCGATGCGCGCACCAGGCTGAAGCCCCAAAGAATGACGGAGCATGCCTGCAGCGCGCACGATACGCGCATGATAGGCCTGCCACGACAGATCCCCTTCGGGATCGCGGATGGCGATATGCTTGCCATGCAAGCGTGCGGTGCGCCGCAACAGGGTGGGCAGAGTGAGCATGCAGTCCTTGGAGACGCCAAGCAATAGCAGTCGAGACTAGGCGGCTGATTTGCATGCGTCAAGGCATGGTTTGCGTTTCGCAACACGCCCGCGCTCGGTGGTGATTGTGAACGCGTATCGCGTAGTTTCACAGACGCGCTGCATCGCAGCGGGGAAACGCCTTACGATGGGGTCTGCAATGCGCGTTGGCGCGAACGGTGGCGATCACGCTGCACGATTTAGACACGGAGAACACAGATGAAGCTGCAAACACACCAACAAGCGCGACATACTTTGCTGCGCGTCAATCAAGGTGGTGCGCGATGAGTACGCGTAAAGATATCGCCGTCATTGGTTACGGCGAAACCAAGGTCACCTTAAAGGGTGGACGTAGTTCTTATGATTTGGCTGGCGAAGTATTTGAACAAGTCTTGGTGCAAACCGGCCTTGAGCCCAAAGACATCGATGGCATATCCATCGCTGAAACCATGAGCGAAACTGCCAATCCATTTTGGGGGGTTTACATGTGCGAGATGCTTGGCATTTCGCCCACCTGGATGCAACTCAATGGCTTGGGCGGTGCCTCTGGTATTGGAGGTATTGCGCGCGCAGCAGCAGCGATTCGTGATGGCCTATGCGAGACCGTGTTAGTGCTGGCCTCAGATGCGCAATCGTCATCGCGACCGACTGAGCAAGGCGGCCAGCGTCATGAATTTCAGTACCCACAAGGCTTACGTGGACCGGTGGGTGCGTTTGGTTTGCTCTCGCAACGCTACCGTCATCAATACGGCTTAGATGATCGTGCGCTGGCAAAACTTGCAATCACCCAGCGCAATCATGCGTTGATGAACCCCAACGCCTGCGACAAATTACAAAAGCCACTCACTGAAGAAGAGTATCTCAGCTCGAAATATGTGTCTGAGCCACTACGTATGTTGGATTCGGTGATGGTGTGCGATGGTGCGAACGCCGTGTTAGTGACATCGACGGAAAAAGCCAAAAAATACGGCGCCAAGCGCATGTGTCATCCGGTCGGTTATGGCGAGATCACTAACTTTAAGGGTGCTGATCCGCTGGCCGATATGACCGTCTCCGGATTTTCTGTGGCCGGTCCACGTGCCTTAAAGCAAGCCGGTATGGCCGCCAAAGATGTACGCATGATCATGCCCTACGATGATTTTCTGATCGCGTTGGTGATTACGCTGGAAGACATTGGTTTTTGTCCGAAAGGTAAAGGCTGTGAGTTTGTGATGAACACCGACTTCACCTACAAAGGCACGCTGCCGTTAAACACGTCGGGCGGACAAATTTCTGCTGGCCAACCTGGCTTGGCGGGGGGTGGTTTGAATTTGGTCGAAGGGGTACGCCAAATGTTGGGCGGTGCCGGTGCCCGTCAAGTCAGCGACCCGCGCAATTGTATGGTGACGGGGATTGGGGTCATTCCCTACGGCCGTAACTGGGGTGTATCTAACGTGCTGATCCTGGAGCAATCATGAGCGACGTTGCAAAAAAACCTGAACCAAAAAAAATTCCACGTCCCCTACCAAAACCAGGGGTGTACATGGACACACGTCCGTTTTGGGATGCGGCCCATCAAGGAAAACTCGTCGTTCAATATTGCAAAGACAGTGGTCGCGCGCAGTTTTTTCCGCGTCCAGTGAGCATGGTGAATGGTCGACGCAATTTAGAGTGGCGTGAAGTGTCTGGGCGCGGCACGGTGTATAGCTTTACCAACACCTACAGCGCTTGGCCAGGTCATGAAGATCGCGTGCCGTATTTGTGCGCCTTGGTCGAGCTAGAAGAGGGCGTGCGTATGTTGGTGAACTTGCATCACGTGAAAAACGAAGACGTGAAGATCGGTATGCCGGTGAAAGTGTGCTTTGAAAAACTTTCCGAAGAATACGATCTGCCTGGTTTTGAGCCAGCGTAAGACACTCCCACTCATTCACTGACTGTCTTGGTATAACCGATGAAACTGCCAGCATTTCTGGCGGCGCACGCACGCGCAACGCCAGAGCGTGAAGCCTTAATTTGTGGTGCGTTGCGCTTATCGTTTGTCGCGCTCGATACGCGCAGTGATCAGCTCGCTGCAGCACTACACGCACGTGGGGTTGGTGTGGGTGATCGCGTCGCGGTGCTGTTACCCAACTGCGCGGAATATGTGTTGGCGTTTCTTGCCATCATCAAGGTGGGCGCGATCGCCGTACCGATTGGCACGCGGCTCACACCTTCGGAAGCCAGTTTTATTTTGGCCGATTGCGCACCGCGTGCGATGTTTATCCATCCAGAGACGCGGTCGTTGTTAGAGCGCGCAACGCACGATGTGCCGGTGATCTTGGTGGCAGGTGAAACACAAGGGCAAGAATTAGATTTTGATGCGTTATGGCAAGCGCATGCCCCGCAGCGATTTGATTTACCGGTCCATCAAGACGACTGCATGATCGCCTACACCTCAGGCACCACCGGTCGACCCAAGGGCGCGATTCTGACCCAATCGAATTATTTTGTACCCAACGCTTACATCAACGCCTTGGAATGGGGCATCAATGCCAACGACAAACACTTAATCACCACACCGCTCACGCACCGGACGGCGTTTGGTCGCGTGATTAATATGTTGTGTATTGGTTCGCCATTGGTGATCTTGCCGCGCTTTGATGCCAACGAAGCGGCGCGCTTATGTGCCACTGAAGGTATTACCGTGCTGGGAATGGTGCCGACGGTGGGTCGCTTGTTACTACCCGCGATCGAAGCGCAACCACAAGCGTTTGCCACAGTGCGTTTATTGGTGGCCACGGGCGAGGCGTTTCCGCGTGAAGTGAAGGCGCGCATCATGCAAGCGTTGCCGCAAATTGGCATTCACTCGTACTTTGCGATGACCGAGTGTGGCGCGTTGACCAACTTACCGCCAGAAGAGCAACTCACACGTCCCACCTCGATCGGTCGACCGATTGCCGGCATTGAAGTGCGTTTGATGAGTGCAGCTGGCGAACTGGTCACGGAAGAGGACGCCATTGGCGAGTTGCAAGTGCGTAGCGGTGAACCCGGGCGCTTTGTGACGCTGCGTGGGTACTTTAATCGACCACAAGAAACCGCTGAAGCACTGCGCGACGGTTGGTTTGCCACTGGGGATTTAGCGCGTCGGGATGCTGAGGGCTATTTGTACATTGTCGACCGCAAAAAAGACATGGTGTTATCCGGCGGCTACAACATCTATTCAAAAGAAGTTGAGGCCGCCTTACTTGAACATCCAGCGGTGCAAGATGCCGCAGTCGCTGGTGTGCCAGATGCCATGTACGGTGAAGCGGTTGCCGCGTGGGTTGAGTTGCGCCCTGGTGAGCACCTCGTAGCCGAGGCCTTGATCGAGCACTGTCGCAACCGAATTGCTGGCTACAAAAAACCCAAGTACGTGATGTTTGTGGATGCCTTGCCGCGTAATAGTTCTGGCAAGGTGCTCAAGTATCAACTGAAAGCGAATTTTGTTGCCCCGTAGATGAGGCTGTTGTGATTGAACTCGTCAGATGGAGTTGTTGCTTTGTTGTTGCTGACGCAATAAAAAACGCGCGCCAAACCTGACGCGCGTTTTTTTTTGAAGCCAGAAAAATTACTGACCCAGCGCTTTGCTCACTGCGCGCTTGGCCATCACGGTAATCAGATGGGCGCGGTAATCTGCAGCGGCATGTAGATCCGAGTTGAGGTCGTCGGCGCTCACATGAATCTTGGCGATTGACTCTGGCGTAAACGCAGCCCCCAGCGCTTTTTCCATCTCGGGCACACGAAACACACAAGAGGCCGCACCGGTGACGGCTAAGCGCACCCCTTGGTCCATTTGCGCAACAAACACGCCAACTAACGCAAACCGTGAAGCGGGGTTTTTAAACTTGATGTAGGCCGCGCGCTTGGCAGCGGGAAAGGTGACAGCGGTGATGATCTCGCTAGACTCAAGTGCGGTTTCGTACAAGCCTTTAAAGAAATCATCGGCGGCAATCGTGCGCTTGTTGGTCTGGATGGTTGCGCCTAAGCCAAGTACTGCGGCGGGATAACACGCGGCCGGGTCGTTGTTTGCTAGCGCTCCACCGAGTGTGCCCATATGACGCACTTGACGATCGCCAATACCCCCAGCGAGATCGGCTAATGCAGGAATCAGTTGTTTGACTTCAGCACTTTGCTCAACTGCGGCGTGACGCGTCATCGCGCCGATCGTGATCTGATTGCCTTTTTGTGAAATGCCGACGAGGTCTTTGGCGGTGCCCAAATCAATAATGTCGCTAGGGGAGGCGAGGCGCAGTTTCATGGCTTGCACCAAACTTTGTCCTCCAGCAAGAATTTTTCCGTCGGTGTGTTTGAGTGCGAGCGCTGCGGCATCGGCCGCACTGGCGGGGCGGTGGTAAGTAAATGCGTACATATTGATTTCTCCGTGTTGCGTTGTTTCGTGTGGAATAAAAAAAGCGTGTGCTGAATGCGTATCCGTTTAGGCCGCTTTTTGTTGCGCGGCGCGGATCGCTTTCCACACAGTTTGTGGGCTAGCGGGCATCGGTAAATCTTGAATACCGTAAATACTCAGCGCATCGGTGATGGCATTCATTAATGCCGCAGGTGCGCCGATCGCGCCAGCCTCACCGCAACCTTTCACGCCTAACGGATTATGCGTGCACGGTGTTTCGCGCGTTGCTAGCGCATAACTCGGTACATCTTCGGCACGCGGCATGGCGTAATCCATAAACGAGCCAGTGATCAATTGACCGGTTTCAGTATCGTAATGACAACCTTCGAGTAAGGCTTGACCGATGCCTTGGGTCACGCCGCCATGCACTTGTCCCTCGACAATCATTGGATTGACGATTTTTCCAAAGTCATCAACAGCCGTAAATCGATCGACGCGCACGGTGCCCGTGTCTGGATCGACTTCGACTTCACAAATGTATGTACCAGAGGGGTAGGTGAAGTTGGTGGGATCGTAAAACGCATTTTCATTGAGGCCGGGTTCGAGTTTATCGAGCGGATAGTTGTGTGGCACGTACGCCGCAAAGGCGACTTCGCCAAAGGTTTTTTGTTTATCCGTGCCACTCACTTTGAATACGCCGCTGTCGTAATCGATATCGGCTTCTGCGGCTTCCATTAAGTGCGCTGCTATTTTTTTGCCCTTCGCGATAATTTTGTCTAAGGCTTTCACGATCGCGGTACCACCCACCGACAGCGAGCGCGAGCCATAAGTGCCCATGCCAAACACCACCTTCGAGGTATCGCCGTGCACGATATCGACGTTTTCGATCGGCATGCCTAAACGATCGGCCACGACTTGCGCGAACGTGGTTTCGTGCCCTTGGCCGTGTGAGTGTGATCCAGTAAACACCGTCACTGATCCGGTGGGATGTACACGTACCTCGCCTGCTTCAAATAACCCTGCGCGCGCACCGAGGGCGCCAGCAATGTTCGAAGGGGCCAAGCCGCAAGCTTCGATGTACGCGGCGTAGCCGAGGCCGCGTAATTTACCGGCCGCTTCAGAAGCTTTTCTACGCTGAGCAAATCCAGCGACATCGCTCAGTTGAATGGCGCCATCGAGTGTGGCTTGAAAATCACCCGTGTCATAGGTCAGCGCCACGGGGGTTTGATATGGAAAATTACGCACGAAATTACGTCGCCGTAATTCTGCCGGATCGATCTTCAGTTCACGCGCGGCGGTTTCAACGATGCGCTCTACCACGTACGCCGCCTCAGGACGGCCTGCGCCACGATAAGCATCGACAGGCGCGGTGTTCGTGAAGACCGCTTTGACTTCACAGTAAATCGCCGGCGTGGCGTATTGGCCTGCCAGCAGCGTGGCATACAAAATCGTTGGGATACACGACGCAAAGGTGGATAGGTAAGCGCCCATATTGGCTGTCGTGTGTACGCGCAGTGCCAGAAATTTTCCGTCTTTATCCAGCGCTAACTCGGCCTGCGTGATGTGATCGCGACCATGCGCGTCGCTTAAAAAAGATTCGCTGCGATCGCCAGTCCACTTCACGGGGCGTCCGCCGATTTGTTTGGAGGCCCAAGTCACCACCACATCTTCAGCGTACAAATAAATTTTTGAGCCAAACCCACCACCCACATCAGGTGCAACGACACGTACCTTGTGCTCGGGTAACCCCAGCACAAACGCAGTCATCAAAAGACGTTCGACGTGAGGGTTTTGACTCGAGACGTATAGCGTATAGCTATCATCGCCGCGCGAATAACTGCCGTTGACTGCGCGTGGCTCGATGGCATTGGGAATGAGACGGTTATTCACTAAATTGAGACGTGTGACATGCGCCGCTTTTTTAAACGCTTCGTCGCACGCGCTTTGATCTCCTAAGGCCCACACGTAGCAGGTGTTATCTGGCGCAGCGTCATGAATGGCCGGGGCGCCCGCTGCGGTGGCCTTGGCCATATCAATCACTGCTGGAAGGACCTCGTACTCCACCTCGACCAACTCGGCGGCATCACGCGCAGCTGAAAGCGTTTCTGCAATTACCACCGCGACCTGGTCACCCACGTGCCGAACTTTGCCTTGCGCTAAGGGCGGATGCGGCGGTTCTTTCATGGGTTGGCCATGCACATCGGTAATCAGCCAACCGCAAGGCAAACTGCCCACCTGCATGTCTTCACCAGTAAAAATCGCAAGCACACCGGGATGTTGTTTGGCTTTGCTGGTCTGAATGCGCTTTAACTTTGCGTGTGCGTGCGGTGAACGAACAAAGGCGGCGTACGTTTGATGTGGCAGATTCACATCATCGGTGTATTGCCCAGCACCGGTGAGGAAACGGTAGTCTTCTTTACGCGCAACCCGTGCGCCGATCAAAGGTGCATTCATTGTCGTCTCCTGAACCGTTTATTTTGGTTGTGTTTTTTTGAGCGTTACTTCGCGCTTGCCATTGCTTTTGCACCAGCTGCAATCGACTTCACAATGTTGTGATAGCCGGTACAGCGACACAAGTTACCTTCGAGTCCGTGACGAATTTCTTCTTCGGTGATGTTAGGTCGACCTTGCACTAAATCGATGGCATTCATCACCATGCCGGGGGTACAAAAACCGCATTGCAGACCGTGATGCTCTTTAAACGCCGCCTGCATTGGATGCAGGCTGCCATCTGCATGGGCAACACCTTCGATGGTCAAAATTTGCGCACCCTCGGCTTGCATGGCGAGCATCGAGCAAGACTTTACGGCCTTGCCATTCATATGCACGGTGCATGCACCGCACTGGGCGGTATCGCAGCCGACGTGCGTGCCGGTAAGACGAAGTTCTTCGCGCAGCACGGTCACCAATAACGTGCGTTCTTCGACATTCACGCTGGCGGCTTTGCCATTGACTTGCATAGAGACGTTGATGGTCATCGGACCCTCCTAGGAACAGTGCGTTGGATCCTAATCCAGCCCCAAGCACCTCGCAACCAAACAGATCGCTACACGCTCGATCATGTTGCGATGCAACGTCAGAATTTAGACAGCTTCTCGCAAGCTTGTGGACAAGCCTGGCGCGTAAGGTACGTTCCCCATTCAGCGCAAAGGTGTGACAATCCGCGCCCGGCAATACGTTGTCTACAGAGGCAAGCGGATTCTTGTTATGCGACGTTTAACCCAGCGGTTGTCTTTATTAGCCGCAACATATTTATTTGTTAGCGCATTTTCAGTTCACGCTCAATCATCGACCGTGCGCGAACTCACGCTCGCGCAAATTGAAACGTTGGTGCTGCGCGCAAACCGCGATGTGCAAGCCGCACGTCGCGCACTGGAAGGCGCCGAAGCACAAATTCGTCAAGCGGATGTGTTGCCCAACCCGGTGGTGTCGTTCAGTAGCACGGGAATCAATAGCAACCCAGGCGTGGGTTCGGGCAGTTGGAATAACAAGCGCATCGATAACATCTACCGCGTAGATCAAACCATTGAGCGTGGCAATAAGCGTGCGTTACGTGTCGATGCCGCTCAGCGACTCGAAATGGCTGCACGTGGCGATGTGTCAGATGTGTTGCGACAGCAATTGTTGGCGGCGCGTTCGGCGTACGTTGATTTGCAACAGGCGCAAGAAAAAAACACGCTGATGCGTGAAAACGCAGAATTATTTGCTAAGACACTCGCGGTCGCACAAACGCGCTTAAAGGCCGGGGATATTTCTCCGGCCGACGTGGCGCGTGTACAGGTGGATGCAGAGCGCGCTTCGGCCGATTTGCGTGGCGCCGAAGCTGAGCGCGTGCGCGCGCAGTTTGCGTTGGCATTTTTAATTGGTGAAGAAGCCCAAGCAAGCCAACTACGTGCCGCAGAATCATGGCCAGCCAATGCGCCCGTACGCGCAACTTCGATTGAAACGACAGTAGAAGCCCGCGCCGATGTGCGTGCTGCACAGTCGCGGTTTGATGCAGCAGAGCGCTTACGTGAATTGGCGCGAAGTCAGCGCACGCGTGATGTCTCTGTGGGTGCGCAGTTTGAACGCTATGCCGGCAACGTCCCGGCCAATAGCGTGGGCTTTGGCGTATCCGTGCCTTTATTTTTTGGTAACGATTTTTCTGGCGATATTCAGCGTGCTGAGGTCGATCGAAACACGGCGCTGGATCAACTCGCCCGCGTGCGTGCTGCTGCAGCCACCGAAATCGCGCGCGCCGATAGCGATTTGCGCGCCGCAGGTGAACGTGTCGAGCGCTATGAAGGCAGTTTGCTGGCTGCCGCACAGCGTACCGCCGAAGCCGCTGAATTTGCGTTTGCGCGCGGCGCCACGTCGGTGCTTGAAGTGTTGGATGCACGCCGCACCTTACGCGCTGTACAACTCGAAGCATTGGCCGCACGTGCAGAGCATGCACGTGCCTTACATGCTTGGCGTGCCAGTATCACTGCGGCAAGCACAAGTGTCGCGCCCTGAATTGTTGTGATTGGAAGCGCATGAAAAATAAACGTCTGCACTGGCTTGTGTTGCTGTTGCTGATCGGGGCAGGAATTGCCATGACGGTTGTTTGGTATAAGAACCGTGGCCCCGCACTGGCGGTGGCTCCTGAGCCGCCGCAAGTGCATGCTAAAGAGCCCGGGGTGCTGCGCTTTCCGAACGGTGCGTCGCAGTTATCGTTGCTTTCAGTGGAGCCCTTGGTTGTGTTTCCTGTGCCGCTGGCCGAACCACTCAATGCGCGGATTGTGTTTGATGAAAATGCCACTGCGCGAATCAGTGCGCCGATTGCCGGTCGTGTGGTTGAGCTGCGCACCTTGTTGGGTGATGAAGTAAAAGCGGGCGCTGCGCTCGCCGTGATCGATGCCCCTGATTTGGGCGCGGCTCAAGCAGATTTACTCAAGGCGCGCGCAGATGAAAACCGCAAAGCGTTGGCGCTGCGCCGTGCGCGTGAATTAGCCGAAGGTGGTGTGTTGTCGCGTCGCGAACTGGAATCGGTCGAAGCCGATCAAGCGCAAGCGCACGCCGAGACAGAACGTGCTGCGTTACGTTTAGCCAATCTCAATCCACGGGGTGGAAATTTACTTGGTCAGCGCATGACCTTAACCACACCGATCGCGGGCGTGGTGGTGGATCGAAAAGCCAATCCGGGAATGGAAGTGCGCCCAGATTTAGCCGATCCATTATTCATCGTTACGGATCTACGGCGTTTACAAGTGTTGGTTGATTTGCCTGAAGCGCACATCGGCAAAGTGCGGGTAGGACAAGAGGTGTCTGTTGAGGTGGATGCTTGGAAAGATGAAAAATTTCCGGGAACAGTTGAGCGCATTGCGCCCGCTGTTGATCCGACGACGCGCCGTTTACAGGTGCGTTGCAAAGTGGACAATAAACTGCTGCGGTTACGCCCAGAAATGTACGCGCGCGTGAGCCTGCTGGCCGAAGCGCGGCGCTCAGCGGGGCGGATTCCTAACGCCGCGTTGGTGAGTGATGGTCTGTATTCGTTTGTCTTTATCGAGCGCGAAGCTGGTGTATTTGAAAAACGTAAAGTGACGCTCGAAGTGCAAGACCGCGAATTTAGTTACGTTTCTGAGGGTATCAAAGAGGGCGAGCGCGTGGTGGTGCGCGGTGCATTGTTACTTGCTTCAGAGTTGGCCTCGGGTAGCTAGCGCGCTATGTTTGATCGGCTGATTTCGTTTGCGATGCATCAGCGCGTCTTTGTGCTGGTGTTGACGTTTGCACTCGCGGTGTTTGGTCTTCGAGCACTTGAAAATTTGCCCATCGAGGCGTTTCCGGATGTGCAGGATGTACAGGTGCAAATCGTTACGCAAATGCCGGGGCTGGCACCCGAAGAAGTCGAGCGCAGTGTCACGCTACCCATCGAACGCGAGATGAGCGGTGTACCGCGTCAGACTAATTTACGTTCAGTGTCGATTACTGGATTGTCGGTGGTCACGCTGACCTTTGCAGAAGGCACCGACGATTACTTCGCACGTCAGCAAGTCTTAGAAAAACTGGGCAACGTCACGCTACCGACGGGTGCGCAGCCGCAGCTGGCGCCACTCTCAACGGCGGTGGGTGAAATCTATCGTTACGTGCTGGATGCACCGGCAGAAATGCCTTTATACGAAATTCGCGCGATTCAAGATTGGACCATCAAGCCCGCACTACGCATCGTGCCTGGTATTGCGGATGTGATTAGCTTTGGTGGTGCCGTCAAGGAGTACCAAGCGCGGGTCGATCCGTTTGCGCTGAAGCGCTACGGTGTGACGCTGGATCAAGTCTCGCAAGCCTTGGCAAATAACAGCGCGAACGTTGGCGGTGGGTTAATGCGTCGCGGTGATGAGGCGTTGGTGATTCGTGGCGTAGGTTTATTTGAAAATCTCGACGACATTGGCCGCACGGTGGTGGCCTCACCAGGTGGGCGCCCGGTTTACGTGTCTGATCTTGCACAAGTGCGCATTGGCATGCGACCGCGTCAGGGCATTGTTGCAGCCAACGATCGCGATGAAGTGGTCGAAGGTATTGTGCAAATGATCAAGGGGCAAAACGCCGCCAAGGTGGTGAAGGATCTGCGTGCCAAAGTCGATTTGGTGAACACCAAATTACCACCTGGCGTGAAGATCCGGCCGATTTATCAGCGGACCGATTTGATTGAGCACACGGTACACACCGTGATTGAAAATCTACTGGTGGGCGCCTTGTTGGTGATCGGCGTGTTGATGCTGTTTTTGCGTAACTGGAAAGCAGCGCTGATTGTCGCCACAGTGATTCCGTTGTCGCTCTTGTTTGCGTTTATTTTGATGGATGCGCGCGGCGTATCGGCCAATTTGATTTCGTTAGGTGCCGTTGACTTCGGCATCATTGTCGATAGTGCGGTGGTACTGGTGGAAGCGCTGATGGTGCGCTTAGCGCTTAGTCAAGCCGATAAAAATCCAGCCCATGGCACGTACGGTTGGCGGTTACATGAACTAAAGCACACTGCGGTGTCGCTGTGTCACCCCATCTTGTTTTCAAAGGCCATCATCATTATTGCCTTTCTGCCGATCTTTACCTTTCAGCGGGTAGAAGGAAAAATTTTTACGCCGGTCACCTTTACGCTGTCATTTGCTTTGCTTGGCGCAATTATCCTGACCTTGATTCTTGTCCCGACCCTTCTAACTTACGCCTTGAAATCAGGTGATATGGTTGAAAAACACTCGGCGTGGATGCATGCGTTACAAGAACGCTATCGCGCCTTTTTGTTGGCCCTAGATCAGCATGCACGTCAGTTGATTTTTGTGTCCTTGAGTTTGCTTGCCGCCTCTGTTGCGGTGGTGCCTTTGTTAGGCAGTGAATTTTTACCCAAACTCGATGAAGGCAATATCTGGCTGACCATTACCATGCCACCGCCCAGTAGCCTGCAAAAAACCAAAGATATCGAGCGCGAAGTGCGGACTATTTTGCGCAGCTACCCTGAAGTGAATATGGTGGTCACTCAAGTGGGCCGACCCGATGATGGCACCGATCCAAAGGGCCCGAACAACTTAGAAATACTGGCTGAGCTCAAGCCGCGTGGAGAATGGCGTTTTGCCACCAAAGATGATTTGGTACGCGATATGTCCGCGCGCATTCATCGTATTCCGGGCGTACCGACGAATTTTTCGCAAGTCATTCAAGACAACGTCGAAGAGGCGTTGTCTGGTGCGCGCGGGGAAATTGTGGTCAAAGTATTTGGCCCTGACCTTGAAATTTTGCAGGAAAAGGGCGATCAAATTGTAGAGGTGCTTAATACCATTCGCGGTGCTGTGGATGTAGCCGTGTTTCGTATCGGTGGACAAAGTGAACTCACCATTACCGTCGACCGAAATAAAATCGCACGACTGGGTTTAAACGTGAGTGACGTCAATAACGTCATTCAAACCGCGCTAGCGGGCGCATCAGTGAATACGTTTTACGACGGTGGTCGGCGCTTTGATGTGACGGTGCGTTTGTTAAGCCAATATCGCGATGCGGTGGATGATATTGCACACTTACAAATTCCTTTGCCTGTGCCTGCCAATGCCACGCCTGGTATGAATTTGTTGCCCACTGTGTCGTTGGGTGACGTGGCGAAGGTCGAGGTCCGGCAAGGGGCCACACGCGTATCGCGTGAGGGCGGTGGTCGTATTGTGGCAGTAAAAGCAAATTTATCCGGTCGTGATCAGGGTAGCTTTGTTGCTGAAGCGCAAAAGCTGGTGGCAGAAAAAGTAGTCTTACCGCCGGGTTACACCGTCACTTGGGGTGGGCAGTTTGAAAATCAGCAGCGTGCGATGGCGCGCTTAAAAGTGGTTGTGCCGTTATCGTTGCTGGCTATTTTTTCGTTGTTGTTTTGGGCGTTTCGTTCAGTGAGAAGCGCGCTGGTTGTTTTGATGATGGTGCCGTTTACTTTAATTGGTGGCATTGCCGGCTTGGGATTGGCGGGGTTGCATTTGTCTGTGTCGGCCGCTGTTGGCTTTATTGCCGTGGCGGGTATTTCGGTGCAAAACGGTGTGATCATGGTTGAGCAGATGATCGAGCTCATTCGTCATGGCAAACGCATGGAAGAGGCGATTGTTGAAGGCGCTGTGATGCGTTTGCGACCGATTTTAATGACGGCATTGATGGCCGGATTGGGCTTGCTGCCGGCGGCCTTATCGAGTGGCATTGGCTCTGAAACGCAGCGTCCATTTGCGGTGGTGATTGTGGGCGGTATCGTTAGCGCGACGGTGTTTACGTTGCTGTTACTACCACTATTATTTGGTCGTATCAGTTTACGTTCACCGAATGAGCCGCCGGTAGCGTGAAGCGATTGAAAGGATAGTTTGATGTCAGACCCAATAACCGCAGAAGTACAACCAAAAACCGCAGTGCAGGAGGCCTCCAGCGCTCGCCTATTGATTGTCGAGGACGATAGTAGCCTCACTGCAGGACTCACACGTGCGTTGACGCTAGATGGTCATGAAGTTGCATGTGTCGCCAATGGCGAGCTCGCGTTAGAGCGTTTGCAAGCCACCGCGTTTGATTTGATGGTGTTGGATGTCGGTTTACCTGGCATTGACGGGTTTGAAGTGTTGCGTCGACTACGCGCCATCGGTCAGCGTATTCCGGTATTGATCTTGACCGCCCGCGATGCCATTGGAGATCGCGTGCATGGTTTAGATTTAGGCGCTGATGATTACATGGTGAAGCCGTTTGCGATTCCAGAATTGTCTGCACGTGTACGTGCGTTGATTCGGCGCGGTCTGGTGGATCACTCTACGCGCGCGGTGCACGGCCCGCTTGAGTTTGATACTGTCGCGCGACGGACGTTCTTAAATGATGAGCCGCTTGAATTGGCGGCACGTGAATGGGCGGTGCTGCAAATTTTGCTGGAGCATGTTGAAAAGGTGGTGAGCAAAGACACCTTTATCGAGTCGCTGACGCATTGGACCGAAGATTTATCGGCTAACGCGATCGAGGTGTACATCTCGCGCTTACGCGCTAAATTAGAGCCCGCAGGTATTCGTATTCGAACGGTGCGTGGCTTTGGTTATATGTTGGAAGAGTATCGCCCTGCGGCCGCAGCGCCGACGTCTGTCGTGCGCTAACGAAAATCGTAAAGCATTTGCTCGGCGATAGGTTGATCTTCGCCGGTTTGTTGGCACACCGGTAAATAGTCGACAAAGCGAGGTGGAGGCGCGATGCCGGCTTCACGCATGCGCTGATTGTTAAACGTGACGTTGAGTCCAGCAAAGATGCGATACAGCTTGGCTACCGTCGACATGCGTTGGGTATCACATGGGCCGAACCACGATTCAAATTGTGGCTCGAGTGCGCTTAGATCGGCGACGTCGATTTGTTGCAACGGTGCATCGCGCCCGAGGCCTTCAGCGCGTGTATAAGCGGCATCAATTTCATCAAAGGTACAACTCTCTGTGTCACCCGCTGAGATGTGATAACACGCATGCGCTAATTCGCTTGACAGCGTTAGAGTAATTAATGCACGCGCACAAAAATCAACTGGAATGATGTCGACTTTATTGGTGGTTTTAAAAGGTACGCGCTTGGCTGCGTGAATCATCCGAAACACCCAAAAAATACTCGGCGATGCACTGCAACCCGTACGCGAATGCCCTACCACGATCGAAGGTCGTGCAATCACTACGGGGATGCGACCGAGCAGGGTGGGCAACAATGGTTCGATTTCTGCCTTACTTTTGGTGTAGGGTACAAAGTGACGCACCTTGGCAGGGAACTGAGTTTCATGCACGTGCTGATTGGTGGTGTCGCCAGAAATCATTGCGGTACCAACATGCAAAAACCGTTGCATGGCGGGCAGTTGTGCCACGGCGCGTGCGAACTGACTGGTCTGTTCGACGTTGACTTGCCAAATCTCGGGTTTCCAAGCAAACGAGGCTAAGGCTGCAGCATGCAAAATATGCGTAATGCGTTGTACGCGTGGATCGTTTTGTAACTCAGCAAAGTGTTGCAGATCTCCGCACAAAATCATGTCTGGCGTGAGATGAGAAAGTAACGCTGGATCGGCAAGCATGCCCCGTACGCTTTGGGTTAGACGCAATCGCCCCGCTTCTGGGTTTTCTGCCCGGATCAGAAATAACAAAGCGATGTCACGATGCGCAGTCAGGAGCTCGGCAACAATTGCGCTGCCAAGAAATCCGGTGCTCCCGGTGACGAGTAAGGTGATGCGCGGTGCTGAAGATGTGTGCATGAATTGGCGTGTGGTGAGTCAAGCGTCCGGATGTGCGGCAACCAAGACGGCGTTGGCGCCGCCAAAGGCAAACGAGTTCGACATCACGGCGCGCAGTTGAGGTGCTGGGCGCGCATGCAGAGGAACGAAATCTAAATCAAACGCTGGATCGCGTTCGGTTAAGTGTGCCGTGGGTGGAAGCGTCTGCGCTTGTAGCGCCAACACAGTGGCAATGAATTCGATCGCGCCTGCAGCGCCCATCAAGTGTCCGTGGACTGCTTTGGTCGAGCTAATGGCAAGTGCGGTGCGATGCGCGCCAAACACGTCGCAGATCGCGGCGACTTCGCTGGCATCACCTGCTTTGGTGGCTGTGCCATGCGCGTTGATATAGCCAATGTCTTCAAGATGAATACCGCGCAGTTGACTTTGCTTGAGTGCAGCGCGCATTGCGGCAGCTTGTCCAGCCGGTTCTGGGCGGCTTAGATGTACCGCATCGTTCGATACGCCGTAGCCGACCAATTCAGCAAGAATCGTCGCGCCGCGAGATTGTGCAAGTTCGAGGTCTTCGAGCACCAGCATGCCGGCCCCTTCTCCGAGTACAAATCCGCAGCGGTTCGCTGCAAACGGTTTGCAAGATTGTTCGGGCGCTTGCTTGTCTTCGATGGCGAGGGTCATGAGCGCTTCCCAGCCTTTAAGTACACCGAGGCAGAGCATGGCTTCAGCACCACCAGCCAGCGCAACATCCAGGTCACCGTAGGCAATGGCGCGGGCAGCTTCACCAATCGCCACGCTGCTTGAAGCGCATGCAACCGCGTAGGTGTAACACGGACCGCGCAATGAAAATTCAATGCCAATGTTGGCCGCAGCGGCGTTAGGCATGGTGGCAATGACTGACATTGGACGCACGCGGTTTTGCTGTTGCCGAAACAAGGCGTCATAGCCCGCTTCGAGTGTGCTCGCACCACCCATGCCGGTGCCGACAAAGACCCCGCCGCGCGAGTGATCAAAGCGCGACGGATAGGCAGCTTGTTGCCAAGCTTCGTGTGCAGCAACCAGGGCAAACTGACTAAAGCGATCCAATGTTGAGAGCCGCTCTTTAGAAAAGTGTTGGCTCGGATCAAAGTCTTGGATTTGCCCAGCCAGCTGCAAGCCGAGGCGCTGGGCGTCCGGATGTTGCAGTCGCCGAATACCAGATATCCCGGCGCTGATTTGCTGAAAAAAATTACTTTTGCCGGTACCAACCGGCGAGATCACACCCGCGCCGGTGAGGGCAACACGCCTCATTTTTGCGTGGTAGTTTTATCCAGTGTCGCGCGCACTAGGGCGGCGATGTCACCGATGGTGTGAATATCCGCGCGTTCTTGAGACAAAGAAATATCAAACTCAGTCTCGAGATCGAACATAAACTCAATCACCGCAAGTGAGTCGACGCCCAATTCGGTGAGCGCGTGCGTTGCCTCGACTTGCGCCTCGCTGAGGGCAAAACGCTCACGCAACATGGATTGAACGCGTGGCAAGATCAGGTCTTCGTTGAGTGCGGTCATCGGTAGCTGGAGTGATGTGCGGAAATCGAATTGAGACAGCATCGAAATCGCGCAGTTGGTTGAGTCCTGACTTTACAGAAAACCACCGAGAGATTGGTTTAAAGCCTGCAAAGTTGGCGTGTGTTATAGGTCATTTCGGGATCAAAGCACCACAAATCACGGTAAAGTTCGTCAAATCTGTACAAATTAGACGTCCGCAGGTGAACAACCTGAGCTCACCCTGACCCACATGCGTATTTTGATCGCTGAAGATGATGATTCGTTGGCCTTGGGCTTGTCGCGAATTTTGCAGGCGGATGGCCATGCCGTTGATGTGATGCGCGATGGTGAACACGCGGCGTTAGCGGTACGGCAAGAGCACTTCGATTTACTCATTCTCGATATTGGCTTACCTGGAATCGATGGGTTTGAAGTGCTGCGCCGCTTGCGTGCTGAACAGCGCACCATGCCTGTGATGATGTTGACCGCACGCGATGCAGTGAATGATCGGGTGCGTGGCTTAGATTTGGGCGCAGACGATTACATGGTGAAGCCCTTTGCAATACCAGAACTTGCCGCCCGTGCCCGCGCTTTACTGCGTCGTAGCCAATCACAAGCAGGGCCGCAGCGCGTCCATGGCCCATTAGTGCTCGATGTGTTGGCGCGCCGTGCTTTTTTAAATGGTACGCCGCTCGAGTTGGTGGCGCGTGAATGGGCAGTATTAGAAATTTTGCTGGCGCGTGTGGACCAAGTGGTGAGCAAGGAACACATCATTCAATCAATGGCCGCTTGGGACGAAGCCTTATCGGTGAATGCAATTGAAGTGTATGTCTCGCGTTTACGCAGCAAACTCGAGCCTGCAGGGTTGCGCATTCGAACAGTGCGCGGATTTGGTTATTTGTTCGAAGCGTGGGTGGCGCCGAACGCTGTCACGGTGAACGAGGATGGGAGCAATGGTGCCGACTAACTTTGGTCTGAGTTTACGACGCAACCTATTGCGTCTGTTGTTGCCGCCGATCGTGCTGGCGTTGTCTTTGGGGGCGGCGGTGGCGTATTACGTGTCGATTGATGTGGCCACGGAAGCCCACGATCAGGCATTGGCGGATGTGGCGTTGGCGATTTCACAGCGATTGCGTTCACAAAATGGAAATACCGTGCTGGACTTACCCGTGGTGGCTGAGCAAGTGTTACGCACGGATGAGTTTGATACGGTGCACTTTGCCGTTTTGAATTCGGCTGGCCAACTCCTTGGCGGTGAGGCGGAGTTGGTTGGGCCGCCGCAAGCGCTCAAAAACACGGCGGCACCTGCATCAAAGCGTGTGGTTTTTTATGATGCTCTGTTTCGTCAAAAGGCGGTGCGCGCTGTGAAACTGGATGTGCCTTGCGATGGGCAAATCTGTGAAGTGCGTGTGGCCGAAACCACTGTCAAGCGCGTACGGTTGGCGCGCGAAATTTTGCTGGGTAGTTTATTGCCGCAAATTTTATTGGCCGCGTTTGCGCTGGGCGTATTGTGGTTTGGTGTGCGCCAAGGATTGACCCCGCTATCGCGCTTGTCCGTCGAAATTTCTTCGCGTTCACCGCGTGATTTACGTCCGATTGATTTGGCTGAGGCGCCCAACGAAGTGCGCCCGTTGGTGCGCGCCATTAATCAATTATTTGGTCGCGTGGCGGAGGCGAATCTAAATCAACAACGGTTTTTGGAAAATGCGGCGCATCAGTTGCGAACCCCGTTAGCGGGTTTACAAGCACATACCGAACTGGCGTTGGCACAGCCTGCGCCAGACAGTGTGCGCGCTGAGCTCGAGCAGGTGCACAGCGCCACGATTCGTACAGCGCGTTTGGCCAATCAACTGTTAGCCCTGGCACGTGCGGAACCAGGCGGTCATCAAGCCATGTCTTTGCAGCGTGTCGATTTGCGTGCAGTGGCCACAGAGTGTGCGGATGAATGGGTGCATCGCTCGCTGTTGCGTGAAATTGATTTGGGTTTTGATCTGCAATCGGCACCAGTGTTGGGGGACGCGTTTTTATTGCGTGAGCTCTTGGTGAATTTAATTGCGAATGCGGTTGAATATTGTTCGGTGGGTGGACGGATCACCGTGCGCAGTACCCGTATCGGCACGTATTGCGTGTTAGAGGTCGAGGACGACGGGCCGGGCATACCGGAGGCCGAGCGCGCGCGCGTACTCGAACGGTTTTATCGGCTGCCGGGCACGGTGGGAACAGGCAGTGGATTGGGCTTGGCGATTGTGGCGGAAATTGCCGCCTTACACACCGCGCAGGTCGAGATCCTTGACGCATCGCTTGGCCACGGTTGCTGTGTGCGTGTGCGCTTTTCGGCTGCCGACGTGTAGCTAAAAGAGGGATAATCACCCTTTGTATTCTCCCTTTGTATTCTCCGTTTGTATTCTCCGCTGGTGTGGTCGCACCGCTTTTGTCGACCGCTGGCATGAAGGTGACTTGTATGGATAGTGTTGATCTTGAGGTGCTACGGCATGCCATTGCATGGAAAGCTGCAGGGCATGCCGTTACGTTAGCGACCATCGTGAAAACTTGGGGCTCAGCGCCACGCCCAGTGGGCGCGTTGCTGGTGATTCGTGACGACGGATTGGTGAGTGGATCGGTCTCGGGCGGTTGCGTTGAGGATGATTTAATCGCGCAGGTCAAAGCAGGAAAAATTGCCGCACAGGCGCCGCAAATCCTCACCTATGGCATCACCAATGAAGAGGCCTCGCGGTGGGGTTTGCCGTGCGGCGGCACGTTGCAGCTCATACTTGAGCCCGTGAACGAAAAAAGCCGTTTACAAGAACTGCTGGATGCCGTGAGTCAGCAGCAATTGGTGTCGCGTCAACTCACCATTGCGTCAGGCGAAGTGCGTTTGTCTGCTGCGCGTTGGACGGATGGATTAACGTTTGACGATCTGACGCTTACCACGGTACATGGCCCGCGCTGGCGCTTAGTATTGATCGGTGCGGGTCAACTCACTACCTATCTCGCCGAAATGGCCAAGATGCTCGATTACCAAGTCATTGTCGTTGACCCGCGCGAGGAATACGCCGACGGTTGGTCGGTAGAAGGCATCCGTGTGGATCGTGGGATGCCCGATGATGTCATTCAGAGTTTAGGTATGGACGGGCACACGGCGGTGGTGGCCCTCACGCACGATCCCAAGTTAGATGATTTGGCGTTAATGGAAGCGCTCAACTCGTCGGCGTTTTATGTCGGTGCAATCGGATCGAAAAAAAATAACGATGCGCGACGGTTGCGTTTGCGTGAGTTCGATCTTTCTGAAGAACAGATTGCGCGCTTACATGGTCCGGTTGGTTTATTTTTAGGCTCAAAAACACCGCCCGAAATTGCACTCGCCATTCTGGCCGAAATGACCGCGATTCGACATGGTGTTGCCAGCGTCGATTGGGCAGCAAAAACACAGCCACGCTATGCGGCCTCGGCGTGCGAGGTCAGTGCTGTCGCGACCGAGCGTTAACTCGGCGTGAACGAACTGGTTGGCATTTTGCTGGCGGCCGGTGCCGGACGGCGTTTTGGCTCGGACAAACTTTTGCATCTCTTGCCGACGCAGGTGCCGATCGCAGTGACTGCCGCAAAGCAGTTGCGTGCTGAATTGCCACGCTGTGTTGCGGTGGTGCGTCCCGGTTCGACAGTGTTAATGCAAGCGTTACAAGACTTGCAGTTTGAAGTGGTGGAATGCATCGATGCGGACACCGGTATGGGAGCGAGTTTGGCCTGTGCCATCAAAGCTGCCGGGGCGGCAAAGGGTTACGTCGTGGCGCTGGCGGATATGCCGTTTATTCGACGCAGCTCGATTGCTGCGGTACGCGATGCCATTGACGCCGGCGCGGCCTTGAGTGCGCCGTATTTTCGTGCGCGACGCGGCCATCCGGTGGGGATTGCCAGTCAGTTTGAACAGGCGTTACTGCAAACGCGTGGTGATGCCGGTGCGCGTGCTTTGTTTGAAACACATGCTGCATTGATCAAAAAAATTCCGGTCGGCGATCCTGGTGTGGTGCGCGACATTGATACACCGGCTGACTTATCGCCACGCTTTTCTGTCTAAGCCCAAGCTTGAGGGTGTCGTGGCGTAAAGCCTGGGTGTTAAAATCGTCATTCTCTTTCACCGTGCTGATATCGACACATGTTTAACGCCAACTTACTTGCTCAAGCCGACCCCGAATTGTGGGCGGCGATTCGTCGTGAAAATGCCCGACAAGAAGCGCACGTAGAGCTCATCGCTTCTGAAAATTACGCGAGTGTTCCAGTGATGCTTGCGCAAGGCAGCCAACTCACGAACAAATACGCTGAAGGGTATCCGGGTAAACGCTACTACGGCGGTTGTGAGTTTGTTGATCAAGCTGAGGTGATTGCCATCGAGCGCGCTAAAAAACTGTTTGGCGCTGATTGGGTCAACGTGCAGCCGCACTCCGGATCGCAAGCCAATCAGGCGGTATATATCGCCACCTTGAAGCCCGGTGACACGGTGATGGGTATGTCGCTTGCGCACGGTGGTCATTTGACGCACGGCGCATCCGTGAATATGTCGGGCAAGCTGTATCACTTTGTGTCGTATGGATTAAATGCAGCAGAAGAAATCGATTACGACGCCGCAGAAAAACTCGCACTCGAGCATCGACCAAAAATGATCGTCACTGGCGCCTCTGCGTATTCTTTGGCTATTGATTGGAAACGCTTTCGCGCGATTGCCGATCAAGTCGGTGCGTTATTGTTGGCCGATATCGCGCATTACGCGGGCTTGATTGCGGCGGGGTTGTATCCGTCGCCAGTGGGGATTGCGGATTACGTCACGACCACCACGCACAAAACCCTGCGTGGGCCGCGTGGTGGCTTGATTCTTGGTATGGGCGACACTGGCAAGGCAGTCAACTCGGCTATTTTTCCGGGTATCCAGGGTGGGCCGTTAATGCATGTGATTGCCGCCAAAGCAGCGGCCTTTGGTGAAGCCTTGCGTCCCGAGTTTAAGGTTTACCAACAACAAGTGTTGGATAACGCGAAGGCTATGGTGCGGGTGTTGACTGCACGCGGTTTACGTATTGTTTCTGGTCGTACTGAGTCGCATGTGTTTTTGGTGGACTTACGCGCTAAAAAAATTACCGGAAAAGATGCGGAAACCGCGTTGGGTCAAGCGCACATCACGGTCAATAAAAACGCGATCCCGAATGATCCTGAAAAACCCATGGTCACATCCGGTATTCGGATTGGCACGCCAGCCATGACCACACGTGGATTTAAAGAGGCCGAAGCCGAGCGACTCGCGCACCTCATTGCCGATGTGCTTGAGCATCCTACCGACGAAAAAAATCTAGCCTGTGTGCGTGCCGGTGTGGCCGAATTGTGTGCCGCGCATCCAGTCTACGGTTAAACGACTGCACCGCGTATGCGTTGCCCGTTTTGCGATTCACACGATACACAGGTGCTGGATACGCGCACCAATCCTGAGGTGAATGCAGTACGGCGGCGGCGTAAATGTGGCGCTTGCGCCAAGCGCTTTACAACGTTTGAAAAAGTTGAATTGCGCATGCCACGGCTGATTAAAAAAGATGGCACACGCAGTGACTTTGATCGAGAAAAACTCTCGAGTAGCATGATGGTAGCGCTGCGTAAACGGCATGTGGCCACCGAGCGCGTCGATCTGGCGATTGATCGAATCGAAGAAAAATTACGCAGCTCTGGTGAGCGTGAAATAGCGACGGCACACATTGGTGAATTGGTGATGCACGAATTAGCGTTACTCGATCAAGTGGCTTTTATTCGCTTTGCGTCGGTCTATCGGAGTTTTGATACGCCTGAAGATTTTCGTGTCGCCGCACAAGCGGTCGATGCGCCCTTGTCGCTGCGAAAACCGCGTCGTACGCGCACGCGTTAGCACTTCAGCCCGTGTCTCGTTCTGATTCCAACGTAGCAACCGATGTTCGCTGGATGCAACAGGCGTTGCAGTTGGCCGAGCGTGGGTTGTTTACCACGAGCCCCAATCCGCGCGTTGGTTGTGTGTTGGTACGTGACGACCGTGTGGTGGGTGAGGGATGGCACGCGCGTGCGGGATCTGCGCATGCAGAAATTCATGCACTCAATGCGGCAGGTGAGGCCGCGCGGGGTGCAACGGCTTATGTCACCTTAGAGCCTTGTAATCATCACGGACGTACACCGCCTTGCACCGAAGCGCTGATTCAAGCGGGTGTGACGCGGGTGGTGGCGGCCATGCGTGATCCAAATCCGCAGGCCTGCGGAGGTGCGCAACGCTTGCAAGCAGCAGGTGTTGATGTTTCTTTTGGTGTGCTCGAATCGGCAGCGCGTGAATTAAATCTTGGATTTATTTCACGTGTCACGCGAGGCCGGCCTTGGGTACGGATGAAAATTGCCGCCAGTCTGGATGGCCGTACTGCGCTTGCGAATGGGGTGTCGCAGTGGATTACGGGTGCGGCCGCGCGCGCTGATGGTCACGCTTGGCGCGCGCGCGCTTGTGCGGTCCTCACGGGTATTGGTACCGTGCGTGAAGATAATCCGCAGCTGAATGTGCGCGACATTTCCACTCCACGACAACCCATGCGCGTGGTGATCGACAGCCGTCTCGAGACGCCACCCGATGCGCGTATCTTGCATCGATCGTCTGCGACGCAAGAGGTGTTGATCGTTGCGGCCAACGAGCAGCGTGACGCGCACGCTCGGCTGGTGCAGGCAGGGGCGCAAATTGCTTACGTTCCGAACGCAGCGGGCAAAGTTGATTTGCCGGCGATGTTGGCTTTACTCGCCGATCGAGGCATCAACGAACTGCACGTAGAAGCGGGCGAAAAACTAAATGGCTCATTGTTGCGCGAAGGCTGCGTCGATGAGTTATTACTGTATTTAGCACCGACGTTGCTTGGTGATACCGCGCGCGCCATGGCGTGCTTACCAACCTACAGTCAGCTACCTGCGCCAACACAATGGCGCTTTCATGCGATTGATCGTGTGGGTGATGACGTACGCTTATTGGCACGCGTATTCAAGGAGTCTTGATGTTTACCGGAATTATTCAAGCAGTTGGTCAGATTGTGACAGTGCAACCCCTCGCCGCCGGCGTCCATTTGTTGGTCGATGTTGCGCAGTTGCCAATAGACGATGTGGCGTTGGGTGATTCAATTGCGATTCAAGGCGCTTGTATGACGGTGGTGAGTCGGCAAGGCCAAGTGCTGGGTTTTGATGTGTCGCGCGAATCGCTTGACTGTACTGTGGGTTTGTCTGAACCCGGGCCAGTGAATTTAGAAAAAGCCTTGTGTTTGGGCGAGCGTATGGGTGGACATTTAGTGACCGGGCACGTCGATGGTCTGGGAACGGTCCGAGTTTTTGAAGCGCGCGGTGAATCGTGGCACTTGGCAATCCAAGCCCCGGAGGCGCTTGCGCGTTACCTCGCCCGTAAAGGCTCGGTGACGGTCAATGGCGTGAGTCTGACCGTCAACCAAGTGCGTGGTGCGCGTTTCGAGTTAAATATCATTCCCCACACCTTGGCTGTGACCACGCTATCCCGCCTAGCACCAGGCGCGTTGGTGAACCTCGAAGTCGATCTGATCGCGCGCTATGTAGAACGCATGGTGTCGGCAGAGGCCGGGCAGCCGCACAACGACTGAGAGTCGCTCTGCGCGTCGTTGGCACCGCCCGAAGGTCGGTGGCGTGCGTCCAACCCATCGCCCGCACAGGAGCGATAAAAAAAGTTAAAATCGGGTTCCATTGGCGGGCACGCAAGCCCATCTGAGCGCCTGGATCTTATGGCCGAAAGCAGATGACTGATCTAGCGCACATCAACTGGCTTGGTCTAGGCGTCGCCCTGCGCGCCGCACGCGAGTCCCGCGATATCACCTTAGAAGCTGCGGCACATTATTTGTGCTTATCTAAGCATCAAGTGGTTGCGCTCGAGGAAGATCGATCGATATCTTTTCCGAGCGATTCGTTGCGCTTTACTTGTGCGCGACGTTACTGCGCTTACATGGCGTTAGATTGGACACCTTTTGTCGAAGCACCCGAGACGCAATCGGTTGCGCCAGCGTCGCCAGCATCCAGCGCGCCAGACACCGCCCCAACCGATGCATTTGCAGTGATGCCAAATTCCATCGCTGCAGCGATTGTGCGCAGCGCACCTGCAGACGGTGAGATATCACCCGAGGTCAATCACGCGCCCGCACCTCCAGCAGTGGTGCGATTTGCATCGAGCCCCGTGGCCAGTGCGACACCGATGCAGCCAGTAGAAATTGAAACCCGACTGACTGCGCGCTCGCCGCGTCGTCGTGTGGTGCCTATCCTTTTTATGTTTTTGCTTCTTGGTGGTGTGGTGGTGTTGTTTATCCGCGGTGCATGGCATGAGACGCGTCCTGGTGTCGTGCCAACGCGGACAGATACGGTTCAGCTTGAGCCGGTGATTCTCAGCGTTCCCGAGCAGCTAGCGAGTCGCGATCCGAGCGTTGTTGAATCGGCACCAACACCCACCATCACCACACCCAATCCGGTGATCGAGGCGTCCCCACCTGAGGAAGCCCCTCGTGTGGTGGAAATTGTCGGGGCGAGTGCAGACAAGCAAAGCAGTTCTTTTTATGTCGAAGGACGCACCCCCTTTGTCATTTTAAAAAAGCGTGCAAAGGGCGAGAAAGAACCTGCGCGAATTGAATTCCCACGCAACACTTCTACGCGTGTATCGATTGCTTCAGATGAATTGGTGCGCCTAGCTGAAGGTCAAAACGTCTCGATTTTTTATCAAGGCCGACCTGTACCAAGTTCGGTGCTTGAATCGGGTGCTTGGTTACGATTTATTCCAAAATCGAAAAACTAGCTGCGTAGTGATATCAGCGTTGGGTCTGCATAAAGTTGCAGATTTCACCCGGCGTGGTGAACCACACCCGCCCGCTGCTGCAAATGTGTTGTAGGGCGCGACGTAAGTGGCGCAAGCGATACGGTTGTCCCACTAAGTACGGATGTAAGGCAATGCCCATCACCAAGGGTTGCGCCTTTGATTGCATCAGCATCTCATCAAAGTTATCGATGATCATGTCAGCAAAATCGCGCCCATCCATTTGTCGCGCGACGATCATCGGGATGTCATTAAGCTCTTGTGGGTACGGAATCGACCACAGCGTTTGGCCGCTGCGTGTTTGAAAGGCGATCGGTTGATCGTCGTGACACCAATTGAGCGTGTAGGCATAACCCGTTTCGACGAGCAGGTCGGGCGTTTGCATCGACTCAGAAATCCATGGTGAGAGCCAGCCTTGTGGCGCGCAGCCTGTGTGTTGCTCAATCCGACGACGGCAGTCGACTAGCAACGTCCGTTCATCGGCTTCAGCAAGAACACCTTGCCGCTCTGCATTGGTATGGCCATGTCCGATGAGCTCATCGCCGCGTGCAACAAACGCTTCAATCACTTCAGGACAATAATCATAGAGCGCAGTGTTGATCAGACAACCCACCGGTAACGCGAGTTGATCAAATAATTCTAGGCAACGCCAAACCCCGACGCGATTGCCGTAATCACGCCACGCGTAATTTAGGACATCCGGTTGCGGGCTTGGTGGACCGAGGGTGGCGCCCAAGCCTTCACCGAAATCAAAGTGCTCGATGTTAAATCCGAGGTAAACCGCTAAGCGTTTTCCACCCGGAAAGCTGTAATCAGGACGATGATGAATCGCACTGTAAGCGTAGCGTCCATGCGTTTTTAAAAGACGAGTCATGCGAGGGCTCAAGCAATCGAAAAAATAAATGAGTGATTGGGGTGCGTAAGTGCTGCGATTCTAACGGTGTGCTCGGCGCTTACAGCGTGCGTGTTGTCAGGGGATAAACCGCCTAGGTTGTCGGTGGCGTTTATTTCGCTTGCGGCGGCGAGCCAAGATAGGCTTGGGCGAGCACATCGGCATTTTCTAATGCAGCGGTATTACCTGCATACACCACCTGACCGGCGTTTAACACTGTCGCCCGATCTGCAAGTGTGAGTGCCATGCGCGCCATTTGATCAACCAGCAACAAGGTGATGCCACGTGTGCGTAAGGTGGCGAGTGTTGCAAACAACTCTTGTACGATGGCCGGTGCAAGGCCAAGTGAAGGTTCGTCGAGTAATAACACCCGTGGCTGTGCGGCAAGGCCGCGTGCAATCGCGAGCATTTGTTGTTCACCACCTGAAAGTAAGCCTGCGGGCTGCGACTTTAATTGCGCTAATTTTGGGAATAAGGCGTACAACGATTGCAATTCCGCATCGTGCAGCGCTCCGAGTCGATATGCGCCAAGTCGTAAATTATCTTCGACACTCAATTCAGGAAACACTTGACGGCCTTCGGGCACCAAGATGAGTGCGCGACGCGCGATTTGATGCGCAGGAAGATGGGCGATTTGATGGCCAGAAAAAAAGACGCCGCCAGTCACCGGCCGATGAAGCCCAGCCATCGCACGCAGTAAGGTCGACTTTCCCGCACCATTGGCGCCCAATACCGCAACTACCTCGCCGGCATGGACGTCCAAAGAAAGCCCATGTAGTGCAGGTGCGGTTCCATAGGCTGCGCTAAGTTGTTGCGCGGCTAACAACAGTTCGCCGCGGGGGGCGGCCACGTGATTCGCGTTTCTAGTGTTTTGTGCAATGGCGGGTGTCGCAGTAGTCGGTGAACCGAGATAAGCGCGTTGTACCTCGGGGTTGCGCTGAATGTCGACGGGCGTTCCATCGGCAATCCGTCGGCCTGCATCCAGCACAAACAATTGATCCGAGATGCCCATCACCAATTGCATGTCATGCTCAATTAAAAGTACAGCAATACCGAGTGCAGCAATGCGTTGTAATACCACGCCGAGCTGTTGTTTTTCTTCTGCAGATAATCCTGCCGCCGGTTCATCGAGCAGTAAAACATCCGGTTGCATGGCCAGCGCGCGTGCTATTTCAACGAGACGGCGATCCACATGCGCCAACGCACCACCTAAGCGGGATGGATCGCCTTGATAACCCACCCATGCCAGTAACGCTTGTGCAAGTGCAGGGTCTACTTGTTGTTTGGATCCCGGTTCCCACAAACGGCCACGCAACATCGCCACGCGTAGATTTTCATCGATCCGCATGCCGGAAAATAATTGCGATGTTTGAAATGTCCTCGCCACACCGGCGCGCGCAATACGCCACGAAGCCAGTCCGGCGAGTGCTTGTGTATGCAGCCGGATGTGTCCTTGGTCGGGTGCATAAAAACCCGAAATCAAATTGAGTAACGTGGTTTTGCCCGCGCCATTCGGACCAATCAAGCTGGTGATTTTTCCGCCGGCTGCCAGCAACGACACGTGACCGACGGCTTGATTGCCGCCAAAACGAATCGATACATCTTGTACTTCAAGATGAATCTGTGCAGCCTTGCGTAACCACGTGTCGACGAATGCCGCGTTAGCCTGTGGCGTTTGCACGCAGGCGTCGCGCTGACGCCGTTGCTCCCACCAGTGTTGCAGTAAGCCAACCAATCCACCTGGCGCAAGCAGCAGCACGATGAACAACAAGACACCAAACATGAGCAAGCGATATTCAGCAAGAAACGACAGCATCTCGGGTAATAGCACCACTACCAATGCGCCAAGAACGGGACCACTCATCGTGCCGACACCGCCCACAAGGACCACTAACAAAAAAGCGATAGACTGAAAAAACGGAAACGACTCGGGGCTAATAAAGCCGTTGAGTGAACCAAACAATGCACCCGCCAAGCCAGTCACGCCTGCCGAAATCGCAAAAGCGAGGGTGCGTGCGGCAATTAAATTTGCTCCCAAGGATTGCGCAGCGACCTCCGCATCGCGCGTGGCACGTAGCACCAACCCCCATCGACTCGCATGCAATCGGTGAAAGCCCAACATCAAGCCGCCGGTGAGCAGCACGCACAACAACGCCAAGTCGCGCTCATCAAAGGTGTAAGTGCCGATGCTTGGTTTGGGAATATTCATCAAGCCGTTCCAACCGCCCGTCAGACTTTTCCACTCGGCAATACCTTGTTCAACCACAAAGCCAAAGGCAATCGTGATCATCGCTAAATAAGGACCGCGTACTCGTAGGGCAGGCAAAGAAAGCGCCGCACCGGCTGCGGCCGAGATGAGTGCAGCGGCAAGTGCACCCGCGAACATGTTCCAACCCAACGCGGTGGCCAGAATGGCTGCGGTATAAGCACCGATTGCATAAAACGCCGCATGCCCAAGCGAGATTTGTCCCGCTAACCCAAGTAATACATTTAATCCAATGCCGACTGCAGCAGTGAGCGCCACGTTGGCGAGGATGAACTGTTGATAGCCATTGCCGATGCTTGCTGCCACAGCGCCAATCACCACAAAGAGCGCACTCGGCCAGAGGGTCTTCAAGCGTGTGGTCATGATTAAACTTTTTTGAGTGCGCCGCGACCAAACAGGCCGTGGGGACGCCAAGCGAGCGTTGCGATCACAAATGCAAACGACACGATCTGCGTCCACGAAGAACCGAGTGTCGCGGTGATCATGGCTTCAGCCACCCCCAAGATCAGCCCAGCCAGCATGACCCCGCGTGGATTTCCAATGCCACCCAAAATCGCTGCGGCAAACGCTTTGATACCAAATAAAGTGCCCATCCCTGCGGAGACGGTATACAGCGGCGCGATCAACATTCCGGCAATCGCGGCAAACACCCCGGCCAGCGCAAACGCACCGGTGGTGGCTAAACCCACATCAATGCCCATCAAGCGCGCTGCTTCGCGATGTTGCGCAACTGCACTCACTGCGCGACCCAGCGCGCTGCGTTGCATGCCGATACGTAAGGCAAAGGCAATCGAAAATCCAACCACAGGAATCAATAGTTGCAGCGGCGTGATACGTAAGCCCACGAATTCAATTCCTCCAGAGGTCAGTATGGAGGCGGGCATGCCGCGAGGGTCTTTGCCGAAGCTAAACAACACCACGTTTTCTAAAATCAAACCCAACGCTACCGTGGCCATCAACCACGCATCGGATTGTCGTTGTACAAACGGACGTACAGCGATGCGTTCAACCAACGCACTCCAGAGCCCACACAAAAGCAACGCAGCCGGAATAGCAAACCACAACGACCAACCGAGTTTGACTTGCAGTGTAAACAGCAGCACCGCGCCCAACATCAGGGTGGCGCCTTGCGCAAAATTGACGCAACCGGACACCGCAAACGTGATGTAAAAACCCAGCGCGGTTAGGCCGTACATGCTGCCCAGACCAATGCCGGTCATTGCAGCAGATAAAAGTGCGTATGTGTCCATCACCAAAGCCACCCCTCGCGTCAACGAGGGGTGGTGATTGATTATTGATTAGGGCACAGGAACGATCTTGCCGGCTTCAAAACGCACCATGATGTAATCCTCTGGAGCGAGACCTTCGTGATCTGTCGGGCCAAATGGACGCTTGTAGGTTTTGATCAAGCCTTCATGCAAATCGATTTCGTACATGGCTTTGCGTACGGCCTCGCCGTCGGTGGATTTGGCTTTATCGATGGCGCGCGCGACTAAATGCATCGCGTCGTATGCGTTAGCCGTGCCGACCGGTGCCAATACATCGGCGGGCGATTTCACGCCGTAGTTTTTCGCGAGCGCGGCAAACACGCGCTTACCCGCTTCATTTTGTTTGGCAAAGAAGCTATAAGTCTGCACAAAATGTGCTTCCCCTGCGGTGGGTCCTGCTAACTCATCAAAGCGACCACCAGAAATACCCCAATGCGAAACCACCGGCACTTTCCAGCCCATCCGTTCACGGGCCTTCATCATTTGCGCACCGGGGGCGGCATTGGCCACCAAAATTAAGGCGTCGGCTCCCGCGTTACGCAAACGCGTGAGTTGTGGTGTCACATCGACATCGTTGGCTTCAATTTTTTCGATACCGGCGAGGGTGATGTTTGCAGCCGCTGCGGCTGCTTTTAAGCCGCGTTCATTGGATTCACCCCATGGGTTATTGATGAGCACAAGCCCGGGTTTTTTGGCGCCCATTTTGTTGCTGGCGTAACGCAGTAATGCGATATCCACCAAATCATCTTGCGCTGAGACTCGAAACACGTAGTTCGGGTTCGCGCCATTACGCGTGATGTTGGTTCCCGCTGCCCATACGCCCATAAAAGGCACCTTGGATTGATTGGCGATGGGCACAATCGCTAGTGACACGGGCGTATCAATGCCGCCAAACAACACGCTGACTTTTTCGTTAGAGATCAATTCGCGTGCCGCCGCAACCCCTTTGGGTGGACTGGATTCGTCGTCACGACGAATCAACACGAGCTTACGTCCACCAATGCCGCCTTTGGCATTGAGTTCTTCAATGGCGATCGTGAGGCCACGCGTGATGGCTTCACCGGACTGTGCGGATTGACCGGTCAACGCAGCGACTAAACCAATCTTGATTTCTTGCGCGGATAAGCTGAGGCTAGTAAATAAAAATAGCGCGAGCAGTGAGAGGCGGGTTTTCATTGGGGGCTCCGAGGGCAAGCAAACGAGACGTAGGAAACTAAACAGAAATATGGATGGGCAGAAATATCGCTGGGACTAGAACATAACTTTCAACGCACAACGCACAACGGATAACGCATAACGTACATCGGATAACGGCTCACTGAGCAAGGGTTGTGCCCACTGCGTGGCAGGGCAGATTACGTCGTGCAAGCAAGGTTGTGCACTGTCTGAGCGCCTTCGATGGCGTTATTGCACACACTTGGTGCGCTGTTTTAGTCCTGCAGGGTCGATCGATGGGACGTCTAGGCACCTGGGGCAGAAGCACCCTCGGTACGAAGGCGTTGATGTAACAGATCGAGCGTGGTTTGACCTGCGCAAACAGCGGGAACGTATGTTGCTGAACATTAGCCGTGCTGCACCAAACCGCCCCCGTTGTATTCGCCATCGCTACACCGAAGACAAAGACCGTCCACCCCAAAGGATCTCGCCCATGCAATCTGCGCAACCGCTCAATCTAAACCCTGACGCAACACATCGCGCTGCCATCCCGCTGATTGACTTGACGCCGTACTACGCACCACAACGCGATCCGCAGGCGATGCAAGCGTTGATCCGTCAAGTCGATCAAGCCTTGTGTGAGATTGGCTTTTTGTGTGTGACTGGACATCGCGTCGGGTTGCCTTGTATCGAAGATGCGCAGCAAACCGGATTAGCGTTTTTCGATAGCCCTGAAGAAATTAAAAACGCTGCGCGCGCAGTCCGCCACAAAACGCGGGGTTGGACACCCATGGGAGACCATGCCTTATCGTATTCGATGACGGGTCAAGGCGAGCGACCGCCAGCAGATTTGTTTGAGCGCTATCGTTTAGGACCATTTGGATTTGCAGACGATGCCTACCATCGCGCTCGTTCCGATGGTGCCTACGCGCCGAATGTGTGGCCGACGCAGTTACCCGCATTCGAGCGTGATCTGAGTGCGTATTACCGCGCGATGAGTCTCTTGTCGCGCGATTTACTACGCGTATTTGCGCTGGCGTTAGGGTTGGATGAATTCTGGTTTGACACCATGATTGATCGTGAGATGTCTTCGTTGTGTCTGAATCACTACCCCGCGTTAACCGCGCCGCCGATGCCAGGTCAGTTACGTGCTGGCGCCCACACCGATTACGGTACGGTCACGATTGTTGCGCCCACGCAAGCACCGGGTGGTTTGCAAGTGCGAACGCGTGATCGCGGTTGGACCGATGTGCATGTCACGCCTGGCACCTTTGTGGTCAATATCGGCGACATGATGGCGCAGTGGACCAACGACCGCTGGGTCTCAACGCTACATCGTGTGGCCAATCCCCCCACGGATTTCGGACCTGCGAGCCGGCGTTTATCGCTGGTTTATTTTCATCAACCCAATCCAGATGCTGAGGTGCGTTGCATTCCGACCTGCGTGAGCGAAGAACGTCCAGTGGCGTACGCGCCAGTGACGGCGGGGGATTACATCGCGCACAAAATCAATCTGCACTTTCAAAGTTATCGCGCAGCGTAAGTACGCACTTGGGGCGGTAGAATTCGCCCCGCCGTGCTTTCTCCTACCCAACAAGCCGCGCGTCTAGCGCGACGACCGCGCCCCACGTTTGATCCCGCGCTGCCAGTCAATGGTAAGCGTGAGGACATTCGTGCAGCGATCGACGCCAACCCTGTCGTGATTTTGTGCGGCGAAACGGGGTCTGGAAAAACCACGCAGTTACCTAAAATTTTGCTGGAGATGGGTCGTGGTGTGGCTGGGTGGATCGGACACACCCAACCACGTCGCATCGCTGCGCGCTCGGTTGCCGCGCGAATCGCACAAGAACTCGGCGTCGAGTTGGGCGTTGAGGTGGGATACAAGGTGCGCTTTAACGATCGCGTGCGACGTGAATCGTTTGTCAAACTCATGACCGATGGGATTTTGCTTGCAGAAACGCAAACGGATCCCGACTTGCTAGCCTATGACACCCTGATCATCGATGAAGCGCACGAGCGTAGTCTGAATATTGATTTTTTGCTTGGCTATCTCAAGCGCTTACTTGCCCGACGCGCCGATCTAAAGGTGGTGATCACGTCAGCCACCATTGATGCAGATAAATTCGCACGACACTTTGCTTCGTCCGATGGCGTACACGCACCGGTGATTGAAGTTTCGGGGCGGTTGTATCCAGTCGACATTCGTTATCAACCCGTGCAGGGCGATACCGAAGACACCACGCGTGATGAGGAAGAGGTGGCACTCATCGACGCCGTGGATACCGTCTGTCGTCTGGGTCCAGGAGATGTGTTGGTGTTTCTGCCGGGCGAACGTGAGATTCGAATCGCCGCAGAAAGTTTGCGCAAACATCTTCCGCCCAACACCGAAATCTTGCCCTTGTATTCGCGTTTATCTGCTGGCGAACAAGACCGTGTATTTAAAACCAGCGCTTCGCGCCGCATCGTGCTGGCAACCAACGTGGCCGAAACCTCGCTGACCGTGCCTGGCATTCGGTATGTCGTGGATACCGGATTGGCACGGGTAAAACGCTATAGCTATCGCAATAAAGTTGAGCAACTCCAAATCGAAAAAATTTCGCAAGCCGCCGCACGCCAGCGTGCAGGACGCTGCGGGCGAGTGGCAGATGGCGTGTGTATTCGCCTGTATGACGAAGAGGATTTCAATGCACGCGCAGCGTTTACTGATCCAGAAGTGTTACGCGCATCGCTGGCCACGGTGATTTTGCGCGCCAAGAGTTTAAATCTGGGCGATCCAGCCGTATTTCCGTTTATTGATCCGCCACCACCTCGCGCGTTTGCAGATGGCTATGCGTTGTTAGATGAATTGGGTGCAGTCGATACGCAGCTTGCACTGACCCCGATTGGCAAGACGCTCGCGCGTTTACCGTTAGATCCACGCATTGGCCGCATGCTGCTCGCCGCGAATACCGAAGCCTGTTTGCAGCAAGTGTTAGTGATTGGCGCAGCCCTCACGGTGTCCGATCCGCGCGATCGGCCGTTTGATCAACAAGCAGCTGCAGATCAAGCGCATGCGCGATTTGCCGATCCACGTTCAGATTTTTTAGCGTTGCTCAAATTGTGGTCGTTTGCACAATCGCTAGAGCAAGGCTTATCGCATCGTAAATTTGCTGCTGCATGTCGACAGCATTTTTTATCGGTGGCGCGACTGCGTGAATGGCGCGAAGTGCATACCCAATTACACACGCAGGTGCTTGAATTGGGTTGGTCGATGACGCACGTGGACATCGAGCGACCCGAAGGCGTGCAGGCTATCCATCGGGCCTTGCTGACTGGGCTATTGGGGCACGTGGGTTGGCGTGCAGAGAGCGACGCCAATGCGCGGGGTGTTGGCGCAGGTGCCTATACCGGTGCGCGCGGAATTAAATTTTGGATACATCCCAGCTCAGGCACCAAGCAACCAGGACGTTGGGTGATGGCCGCAGAGTTGACCGATACCACACGCTTATACGCTCGCGTTGTGGCGGCGATTACGCCGCAATGGCTCGAAGAATTGGGTGCGCATTTAATGAAACGTTCACGCGACAATCCGCATTGGGAAAAATCGCGGGCGCAAGTGGTGGCGATAGAACGCGGCACCTTGTATGGCTTGCCGGTCTATGTCAATCGACGTGTGCATTACGGCCCAATGGATCCGTCGCTGTGTCGGGAAATATTTATACGCGAAGCGTTGGTGGCGGGCGAATTTGAAACGCGGGCGCCATTTTTTAAACACAACCAACAGTTACTTGCTGAGATCTCACGTTTAGAACACAAGGCACGGCGCCCGGATATTTTGGTTGATGATGCGCTGATCGAAGCGTTTTACGATGCGCGGATTCCTGCAGATATTTATCAAGGTGCGGACTTTGAGCGTTGGCGAAAAACTGCTGAGCAAGACGACCCACGATGCTTGTTTTTATCGCGTGAAGATTTAATGCGGCATGAAGCTGCGGGGATCACCACAGAAAATTTTCCGGCAACACTGCGTTATGGCGCGAGCGAATTTAAACTGGAGTATCACTTTGAGCCTGGGCATGCGCGCGACGGCGTGACGCTGGTCGTGCCGCTGGCGTTACTCAATCAAGTGCCCGCAGCGCGCTGTCAATGGTTAGTGCCAGGACTATTAAAAGAAAAAGTACAGGCGTTAACTAAAGCCATGCCGCAGCGACTGCGTCATCGCTTAGGGGCGTTAGCAGCGTTTGCCGACGGCTTTGTGGCAACGGTGAAGCCAGTCGATCAATCGCTGGATGCGGTGCTCAGCGCCTACATCCGCACACAGATTGGTTTAGAAGTGCCGTTGGATGCGTTTCGTCCAGATTCAGCGCCAGCGCATCTACACATGAATTTTTGCGTGCTTGATGAGCATGGCCGGCAATTGGCGATGGGGCGTGATTTAGAGGGCGTCCGTCAACAATTACGCCCAGCCCTGAACGCGCTGTTGCAAGCGGCAGCCAGTGACCCAACGCAAACAACTGCAGAAGCATCTACGCAAGAGCGCTATAGCGCATGGGGTGGCATTGGCACACGCAGCGCAGCGGACTTGCAGCTTGATTTAGAAGAGGTGATGACCTTGTGCTCGCATGGACAATCAATGGTGGGTTATTCCGCATTGGTCGATGTGGGCGATGCAGTGCAGTTAACTGTCTTTGAGGCGCCGGAGGCCGCGCGACACGCACATCGTGTCGGTGTACGGCGCTTGCTGATGTTGGTGTTTCGCGAGCGAATCAAAGATCTAGAACGCAGTTTGGTGCGTGATGCGTTGCTTGGCCCCATCAAAGAGGATGTGCTGATTGCGTCTTTGGAGCGTAGTTTTTTGGCTGATGAATTACCCATGACTCGCGCTGCGTTTGCTGCCAGCGTCGCTTCAGGCCGTGATCGCTTTGGCTTGATTGCCCAAGAGATTATGCGACTCAGCGCTCGCGTTCTGACGGAGCAACGCGAGGTACAAAAAAAAATGCAGGCCGCAGCAAAAAATTTTCCGACTGTAGTCCAAGACATCGAGCAGCAGTTACAGCAGTTACTCCCCAAAGGCGGTATCGCTAGTATTGCGTGGGAGCGCCTACAGCATGTGCCGCGCTACTTACAGGCGATCAGCTTGCGTTTAGATAAGTTACGCGCAGATCCAGCGCGGGATACGCGTTTGGCAGCAGAGCTCGCGCCGTTGATTCTTGCTTGGCGGCGTGACGCTGCTTCTCGTGCGCGTTCGGGCGGTGACTCAGCAGCGTTGGAACAGTTTCGTTGGTTGTTAGAAGAATTGCGTGTTTCGTTATTTGCGCAAGAACTACGCACGCCGGTGCCAGTCTCAAGTAAGCGCCTCGCTAAACTGTGGCAAAGTTTGGCTGCACGTCGCGCTCATTAAGGCTTGGCGTGCGTAGCCAACGTCGGGTACTCGCGCGCAGTGTATCGGTGGTCGTTCGTTTGGTTTTTATTTGTGATCGGTTCTTGATTTGTTAGGTGAACGATGAATGCAGCACAGCGACGGTTAGGAAAAGCTCTGGTGTTGTCGTTGGCACACCTTTTTCATCCGCGCATGCTTTGGTTGATGCTGTGGCCGTTACTGATCTCTGCAACGTTGTGGATTGGTTTGACGATTGCTCTTTGGACCCATGCCCTGGTGTGGATCGTGGATACCTTGCAGCATTGGTGGACCCATGGAACGTTCGCGCTGTCTTGGAGTGCGAGCGGGGTGGTCTTGTTGGTCGCGAAAGTGATTCTGTTGGTGGCCTTGCTCCCGTTGATTCAACTCACCGCGCTACTGATCTTGGGTGTGTTTGGTATGCCACGTATCGTGACGCATGTGGCCGATCGACATTACACGGCTTTAGCGCAGCGTCGCGGAGGCAGTTTTTTTGGTGGAGTTGTCAATAGCGTGAAGGCGATGTTGATTGCCAGTGTGCTATTTGTGATTGGCCTACCGTTATTGTTTTTTCCGCCGGTGTGGGCTGCGGTGCCAGTGATTGCCGCCGCGTGGTTGAATCAACAGGTGTTGCGTTACGATGCATTGGCGTTGCATGCAACGGCTGATGAATTGCGCACGCTGATTGCCTCACGCCGATGGTCTTGGTATTTGCTTGGGTTGTTGATGGCGCTGTCGGCGTACGTGCCGATTGTTGGTTGGTTGGCGCCTGCTTATTTTGGTTTGGTGTTTGCGCATGTGGCGTTGGATGCATTACAAGCGCTGCGCACGGCGCCGATTGAAGGCGAAATTACCCTAGAGACGGTTGAGGTGTTACGTATCGAGACAACGTCGCATACGACAAGCGACACCACGCGTGTCGGCTGATCCGCTCGCAGGATCATAGGGCCCGTCATACGACAACGCTGCATTGATGTTGACATCCAATACACCATAACCCGGTCCGGCTGCTTCGGGTAACCACCAGCCCATGCCGGTGACCAGCACGCCAGGCGCGGTAGCACCACTCACCACGGCTTTTAGATTGCATGCGCCTTGTCCAGCGGGCGTTTCGATTTGCACCCAATCACCATCGGCAATGCCATACGCGGCCGCGGTATCGGGATGGAGTTTGAGCACTGGATCAGGCGAGACCTTACGTGCCCAAGCTTGTTCGCGAAATCGAGAGTGGTGATAAGTTTTTTCGCGCAAGCCTGTTTGCAAGATTAAAGGAAACTCGGTTTGCACACGGTCTGCATTTTGCGCGCTGGCGCTTGGTACCCAATCGGGGAGTGGGTCTAGACCCAGTGCGGCCATCCGTTGCGAATACAACTCGACTTTGGCACTGGGTGTTTTAAAACCTTGCTCCGAAAAATTACCTAAGGTGTAGTTAAACTCGGCAAACCCGTTACGTTTAAGCGCGTCGGTATCAATATCGGTATCGCGTAATTGATACGCCATCAATTCAGCCGCGTTACGCCACGGTAAAAATTTTTCGTCGGCAGCACCCAAGGCCGCCATTTGTTGAACCAATGCGTGCGCAATCTCGATGTCACTGCGCACCTCGCCTACACGCAACGCCACTGGCGCGGTGTAAGTGAGGCAGGGGCCATGGGCGTTGAGGGTGACCTCTTCTTCTTCGAGCGTGGTGGTCTTCGGTAAAACGATGTCTGCCAGCGCCGCCGTTGGATTCATACTGTGCGTTGCGACCGCTAAAAAATCTAAGGATTGCAGTGCTTGGATCGTGCGTTGAGAGTTAGGGTAGGTGACAGCGATATTCACGCCAGAGATATACATTGCACGCAGCGGATAGGGCTGATGCGTGAGGATGGCCTCGATTGCCGTGGGGTTGTGACAAGCAGTTTGCCAGCCACCTGATCCAGCCCATAAAGGAAACTGCGCTGCGCCCAAGGTTTGTGAGGCGATGGCTTCGGGTAACTGAAATTGCGCATCGTGAATGATGTCGAGATACGTTTTAAATCCGCGCGGTCGTTTGGTTCGACGATTACCGCCTTGGCGATCCAACTGACCGGTGACGGCCACCAAACAATGAAACGCACGAAACGTTTGTACACCGTTGCTTACGGCATCAATACCGTGACCAGACACAAAGGCCGACGGTCCGTTGGCGTAAGCAAGTGCAGCTGCACGAATTTTCTCTGGCGCGACAGCGCTAATTGCTGCCGCGCGTTGCGGTGTCCAATCTTGAACGCGTTGTGACAGTGCTTCAAAACCATGCGTCCATGCGTTGATGAATGCATGATCCACGCGATTTTCGGTAATCAGTATATGTAACATCGCCATGGCAATCGCTGCATCTGTTCCAGGTTTAGGCGCGAGCCATAGATCAGCAATTTTTGCCGCTTCGGATTGCAAGGGATCAAGTACCACAATGGTTGCGCCGCGCGCTTTGGCTGCTTTGATGTTGGCCCATTGCACTGGGTTGGCTGCATGTGGATTGGCGCCAACGATGAGCACAGTGTTGGCGTTGGTGACATCTTCGCCATTTTGAATACTCAATCCAGTGACCATGTCAGATACGCCACGACAGCCACCGCAAAGATCTTGGTTGATGAGCCAGTTCGGTGACCCCATGGCCCGCATGGTCAGTGCCATGATGGGACCACGCGAAAAAAACGCACCGCCCGTTGCGCCGGCTAAGGCAACCGGACCGTGCGCTTGACGCACACGTGCAAATTGTTTGGCCATGGTTTGCATGGCCGTGTCCCAATCGATGGGTTCCCATTCGCCGCTACCGCGTGGACCCACGCGTCGCATCGGTTGCGTTAAGCGTGCAGCACCGTAAGTGAGTTCTGGTAATCCGCGCGCACCTTTGACGCAAAACATGCCATGGCTCGCTGGGTGCGCAGGGTTTGGCGCGACACGCGTGACTCGACCAGCGTTGATGTGGGCGAGTGCGCCGCACAATGTAGAGCATTCCCAACACGTAGTGGCGCGTGGTGTGCTCTCATCAATGGTGTGTGGCGCGTTCATATCGCAGACTAGGATTGGCGCGAAGGGGGTGTCAATACGCGATTGCGAACCGCGTTACACTGCGCACCCGTTAAATCGAAACAGTCTGGATCTCGTATGGGTATCAGCGCACTGATCATCGGCGATGAAATCTTGGTCGGCAAACGACAGGACAAGCATTTCTCTTTTCTGGTGGCGGCGTTAGCGAAACGTGGCTTGCGTTTAACCGCGTGTGAGTACCTCGCGGATGACCCGCCACGTTTGCAAGCAACGTTGTCGCGCACTTTTGCCGCGAGTGATGTGGTGTTTAGTTTTGGTGGTATCGGGGCGACCCCGGATGACCATACGCGTCAGTGTGCTGCCGCAGCACTCGGGGTGGCGTTGGTGCTTCATCCAGAGGCACAGCACGAAATTCAGGCGCGCTTTGGTGCGCAGACCACGCCGCAACGTTTAAAGATGGGGGAGTTTCCACTGGGCGCTGCCATCATTCCCAACCCGGTCAATCGGGTACCTGGGTTTTCGATTCGTGATCACCATTTTGTGCCGGGTTTCCCGC
>CANIIA010000001.1 GCA_947467435.1 Betaproteobacteria bacterium | reverse complement strand
GATGGTCAAAGGCCAGTAATGAGTTGTTTGTCGAACTTGTCCTAAAGGAAGGCCAACAAAAAGACGTCAGCGTCCTAAGTAGTATAGGGGAGAGAATAAAGAAAGACCTTGAGGACTTTTTGCCGGATATTGTCCTGCTCGAGAGAAACTTTGAGGGCGGAAAGATTTTAATCAACGAATATATTTTAAAAACGTTGAAACTTAAAGGTATAAAGCTGGTGGTATTTATTGCTGATTTGTACGATAAAAGGGAAACAAACGTACTGGACTACTGGGCGGATATTTCGGATGCTGTGATTTACCTGAACGAAAAAACGACCCTACAGGTTTCGAGCAAGTGCAGCGAAGTCGGGCTCTATTGGCCTTGGCTACCATTCAGCCATGAGATGTTTCATCAAATGCAAAAAAATTACGATATAAATATTACAGGCACGAACAGTGCAATTAGAAACCGAGATTTGTTCTTGAATTGTTTTCAACGAACAAATTTAAAAGGGCATCTACTACTTCACGATAGGTCAAAACAGCAAGCCCTAAAAATGGATGATTACCGCAAGGTAATGGCGCAGTCACGTGTCACGTTTAACAATGGCCGCTTAACGAACCTCCAGCACATTGTGACTGGGAGATCCTTGGAGACAATTTACTCGCGTTCTCTGCTTCTTGAAGAGTCAGGCTCAGACATGAACATGCTGTTTGTGCCCTACGTGCACTACATTCCGTTTTCTAATGTGCACCAAGCAATCGCATGGACGCAGTACATGAAAAAACATGCGCAGCAGTGTGAAGAGATGGTTGCCGCAGCGTTTGATTGGGCGGTTCAACATTACCGTCCAGAAATATTGTGGTCGGTATTATTTAGAAAACTTGGCCTTGGCTAACGGGTGTGTTTGCAGCCAGGTCTTGCAACGACATGATGAAATAAGACCAAGGCAATGACCACGCGCTAAACGTTGAGTGAGCGTCAGCCAAATCACTTTCGCTTAACCACCAACGTGCCAGCTACCATATCGTGTAGCGCCTGATTTTTCTCGGTGAAAGCAGCCATCACATAGCCGGCCAATCCAAGACAGCATAAAAAGCTCTCTGTTGTTTTGAGACAGTAACGCGCTGTTGCACGGCCAAAGCGAATGCGATGGCCGTTGAGATCAACGACCTGAAGGCCGAGCAGCTTCTTGCCAAGGGTGCCTTGCCACGTTGAGGATTCGGAAATCGAATAATAAAGCCAGCCAAAAAGTAAGCCTAAGAAAACGAGGCCGATTTGTAAGCCGCTAAAACCTGGGTCTGCAGTCTCTGGGTGATCCCAGTCGAATCTTGAAAAGGTGTCCCAAACACTTAAGATAGAAAGCGGAGAAAAAATAATACTGGTGGCAACCGTATCAATAAGTAGAGCGCCGGCCCGCAGCCAAAACCCTGCATAAACTAAATCCGACTTACCAAGCGCAGTTGTTGATGGGCTGCTAGCAGTAGCAGCGGTGTCGTTCATCGTAAGTAAGGCGCCGCCACAGGCCGTACAAAACTTACTCAGCTCAGCATTATTTGCCCCACAGGTTGGACAGTACATGATCACCCTTTGAAAGTTGCACAGCTTTTAATAAGATCTGTTTGCGATTATTTCAGAGATTAAATCTAAGTTAACGCACCCGCCCTGGCGCTAAAAAAGCCAGCCCCCAATAGACGAGTAAACCAACGCCCATGGCGTAGACATCGTTTAGATCACCAGTGGCACGGGATTGCAATTGTGGTTGCAACCATTCAAACGCTGCCGTGGCGACCAAAGTGGTGAGACCTGTGACAACACATTTCCAACGCCAATCACGAAACACAATCGCCGGCACGCATTCAATCACCGCAAACAGCGCGGTTGGAACCATCAAACTAGGAAACGCATCGCGAAAAATACCAGGCGCAAGTTGCGCACGCTGACGATGAAACAGCACGTAGGCAATCACAATCACCCCAAGCACACTGAGCCACCAGCGTAAGTGGGGTGTGATGAAGCGCGTCACAAACGTTAGAGCATCGACATGATGATCAGGATCAACAAGATGATGACTAAAAACATAATGCAGCCCTTCATGCGTATCTCCTCATTTCCTATCGATGCGTCGTGGCGCTGTTATGGGTAATCTGTGCCGCCACGCCCGGGGCGACAACGACAAATACGTAGTGTGCCTTTGCCCAGGCCGATAAGCACCCCATGTTTCTCAATCGAGCCGACCATATAGTCAGAACAACACGGGGTATAAACGCACAGTTGCCGAACGCGACGTGGCGCGTATTTTTGGTAGCAGCGTATTAAGAAAATAATCGCAGATTTTAAGCGCGGCATTGGGCGCAGCCTGTAGACATCTCAACCATCTACGCAAGCTATTGTTTTAAAGACACAATCTGGCGATAATTTGCGGAGATCAATGCCAAATGCCAGGTCGTTAAAATAGAGGGAATACACAAAATATAGCCACAGACATTAAATGTAAATAATTAAAAATTTAGTTGGTTGTGCGCGAGTGAATCAAATATCGGTTTATACTGATTATCTAAGTCGCGGATGTATACAAAAAACGTCGGCGCCAAAATTACTTTTATCCATCTTCATTTTAATTCACTTTAATTCACTTAAAAAGTTTAGAGGAACCCCATGCGCCAACCGAAATCAGCCAAACAAATTGCTGTAGCGATTGCAAAATTACAAGCCCAAGCCGAGGCGATTGAGCGTAAACAGGGCTCAGTCATTAAGGGCATTATTAAACAAATGCAGGCCAGCGGCATCACCATTGCCGAGCTGCGCGACGCGATGGGTAAGGGCGCCAGCAAAAAGCCCGGCAAGCGCGTGGCCAAGGCAAAAGCGGGTGTGCGTAAAAAGGCCGCCATTAAATTTAGCGATGGACAAGGAAACACCTGGTCGGGCCGTGGCCGAACCCCCGTTTGGCTGATGGCCGCAGAAAAAGCCGGTAAAAGCCGCGACCAGTTTGCGGTTTAGTTTGTAACAGCGCTAGGCGATAGCCCCGCCGTTCGGCTGGGCGTTCTGCAACGCTTTTTTTGTGGTTGAGCGCTTAGCGTGTCGCTCAGCGCGTGCATCTTGCTGTACGCTCAGCCCCTCTCGGTGCCTCATTGCCACCATTATTGCCATTGTTGCCATTGGTGCCATTGGTGCCTTGTTACCTTTGACACTGAGCAGACTGCCTATTTATACGAGGAGACCATAAAAATGATATCCAAACGTTCGCGCCAAATTGCACTGTTACTCGGGCTGTTCAGCTCGCTCTTCTTGCTCTACTCGGTACAGAGTGTGGCGCAAACAGGCTACCCAACACGAGCCATCAATATTGTGGTGCCGTTTGCGGCGGGCGGCCCAACCGACACGGTGGCGCGCGTGATTGCGCAAGCGATGTCTAAACCGATGGGTGGCGGCCAATTGATTGTTGAAAATAAGGCTGGTGCAGGCGGCACGATCGCTGCCGAATACGTCGCAAAAGCCGCCCCTGATGGTTACACGTTGTTGTTGCATCACATCGGTATGTCGACCGCGCCGGCGTTGTATCGCACGTTACGTTATAACGCCGTGGATAGTTTTGAGCCGATTGGTCTGATCGCAGATGTACCAATGACCTTGGTTGGAAAGCCCGGCTTAGCGGCGCGCGATTTCAAAGAGTTTCTCGCTTACATCAAAGCCAACAAAGCCACCGTGACTTACGCCAACGCCGGTATCGGTTCTGCGTCGCACTTATGTGGCATGTTATTTATGAGCGCGATTGAAACGGATGTCACCACCGTGCCTTACAAAGGCACGGGTCCAGCCATGAACGATTTGTTGGGTGGTCAGGTGGATTTTATGTGTGATCAAACCACGAACACCACGTCACAAATCCGCAGTGGAAAAATCAAGGCCTACGGCGTGACAACAAAGACGCGCGTGCCATCGTTAAAAGAAATCCCCACGCTCGAAGAGCAAGGACTCAAAGGCTTTGAAGTCGCGGTGTGGCATGGTTTATACGCGCCGAAAGGCACACCGAAGGCCGTGATTGATAAATTAGTTGCGTCACTCCAGGAAGCCTTAAAAGATCCCACCGTGAAAACGCGTTTCAATGATTTGGGAACGGATCCAGTGAGTTCTGACCGTGCCACACCGGCTGCGCTTGGCACCTACTTAAAAGCAGAGATCGCAAAGTGGACCCCATTAATCAAAAAAGCAGGCGTGTATGCAGACTAAGGTTCTGCGCAACCGTCAGTGCAACGATCAACGCAGCGTATGACCGCATCGAAAATCAGTCGCTTTCCGGTCCCAAAGCTAGCGCAATTGCCAGAGGATATTCGCGCGCGGTTACTCGGTGTGCAAGAAAAGGCGGGCTTCATTCCTAATGTGTTTATGGTGCTTGCGCATCGGCCCGAAGAATTTCGGGCTTTTTTTGCTTATCACGATGCCTTGATGGAAAAAGAAGGCGGGTTGAGTAAAGCTGAACGCGAAATGATCGTTGTGGCCACCAGTGCTGCCAATGAATGTCAGTACTGCGTCATTGCGCATGGAGCCATTTTGCGCATCCGTTCCAAACAACCACTGCTGGCAGACCAAATCGCGATCAACTATCGCAAAGCTGATATCACCGCGCGTCAACGCACCATGCTGGATTTCGCCATGCAAGTGGCGATAGACGCGGCCAGCGTAGATGAGGCCGATCTGGAAGCCATGCGTGCCGATGGGTTTAGCGACGATGAAATTTGGGATATCGGTGCCATCTCTGCGTTTTTTGCCTTGTCTAATCGGATGGCAAACTTAACCAGCATGCGACCGAACGATGAGTTTTATCTCATGGGTCGATCACCCAAGTCATCCTAAGCGATCGACTGCTGATGTCGCAGGCCATTATTTTATTCGCCCATGGTGCACGCGATCCGGCGTGGGCCGATCCAGTGAAGCGCTTACAACAAATCCTCTCAGCAAAAATTGCTCAGGTTGGTGTGCACTGCGCCTATCTCGAATACATGCAACCTGATCTTGCTACAACGGTGCATATGTTGATGGCGCAGCAAATTCAGCGCATCACCTTGGTTCCCGTGTTTTTGGCGCAGGGCGGACATTTGAAGCAAGATTTACCCAAACAAATCGCTGCGTTGCAGGCGCAATACCCCGAACTGAAATTGCAAGTGATGCCGCCGCTAGGCGAATCAGAGGTGGTGTTAAACGCGATCAGTGATTGGATCGTGCAATTCACAGCGCGCTAACGTACGCGAAGCAAAGCGCCCCACAGCGCTAAAAATAAACGCGACCATCAAACAATCGGCGTGCTGTGCGATAAAACGTCCCGCGGGTCGCATGCCAACCTTGTGCATGACGTTCCACTTCTGCACCGACGGTGAGAACGCCTGAGGGCATGGCTAAGCGTAGGCCGCTCTCGCGTTGAACCTCCGGTGAACGCGCACATAATTGCTGGACAATACTGCCTTCTAACGCAGCGGCCACCGCAGTACATAACGATGCGGTGAGTGGCAACGCACGATGCGGTTGCCCGTTTGACAGCATGCGCACAGTGAGATCGGCGTCGTCAGCAGAGATCATCGCGCCATCTAAGGTGGTGGCCTGTTGAGGTGCAGAAACAAAGCCCACAAACGGGACAGCAGTTTTCGCGCGCGCGGCTGCAATGTCTGGTGTGATTCCCATGGCAACCGAAGCAGATGCTCGAATCGCAGCGAGCGTTTGCATCACATCAACGCGTTGTTCAATCACGTCGGGCATTTCGGTACCGATGAAGCCGAGATCGTTCGCGCGAACAAACACGCAGGCGTTGGCTGCATCAATCATCGACACATCAATCGTACCGAGCCCAGGAACGTCAATCGAATCGCAAACACGCCCTGTCGGTAAAAGTTGTCCTGTTGTTGCACCACCTGGTGAAAGAAACTCTAGACGCACGGCGGCACCTGCACCACTCACGCCAGGAATGACTTGCGCACCAGCGACCACTGCCCGTCCCTGTTGTGCGGGGAAGCGTGCGTGAATAATTTTTTTTGTGTTGGTGTTGTGAATGCGCACACACACCTCACCGGTCGTTGTCGATAAGTGCGGTAACAAACCTTCGTCCAGGGCGAATGGCCCGACGGCAGAAGACATGTTGCCGCAATTGCCGCTGTAATCGACACGTGATTCGTTCACTAACACTTGCGCAAAGGTGTAATCCAAATCAGCATCATCTCGCGTGGACGGACCAATCACACAGACCTTGGATAACGAAGACACGCCACCACCCATGCCATTTAACTGACGCGCGTAAGGGTCTGGACTGCCTATCGCCGCCAGAAAAATTGGCGACCACGCAGCGCGATCAGTGGGTAAATCACGCAGATGAAACATCAGTGCTTTACTGGTGCCACCGCGCATAAATACTGCGGGGAGGCTTTGTTGTGTTGCAAACGCCATGATTACTGTGCGTCTGAGGCTAGCGCGATGCTTGGTCGACGCAACAACACCGGTGTTTGACCCGCAGGGGTTAACGCACGTAATTCTTGTTCGTACGCGTGCGCCAGCTGCAACACACCAAAATCATCACGGTAACGACCGACAATTTGTAAGCCCACGGGCAGACCCAAGGCATCTTTTGCTAACGGGCCTGCATCGTCGGTAAATCCCGCTGGAACCGAAATAGCAGGATGACTGGTGATGGTGATGTAGTAGCAGCTCTTCATCCAATCGAGATAATTTTCCATCCGGGTGCCAGCAATGGAGCGTGGATAGTCTAGGTCCACCGAATACGGCGGTAATTGATTCACTGGCCCGATAAAAAATTCGTAGCGCTCCAAAAATTCGCGCATGCGCTGAAACAATTGAGTACGTAAATTTTCAGCCTGACCCATCTGGGCGCCGGTGACCGCTAACCCTTGCTTGATATTCCACACCACCGTGTCTTTAAGCAAATGTGGATGTGTTTTGAGTAAGGGCGCATATTTTTGAGCAAAAGAAACCGAGCGGATGGTTTCGAACGCTTCTTTGGCACCACTAAAGTCAGGGCACGCGTCTTCCACTTTGCAGCCGAGCGAGCGCAGAATTTTTTTCTGCTGATCCATGACGGCCAGCACCTGCGGGTCCATCGGTAAACCATCAAAGTCGCGTGTAAAGGCGACACGTACATGACGAAAATCTCTTGCCAACGATTTAGAAAAGAGCTGACCCGATTCACTCATGCTGACCGGTGCGCGTGAATCTGGGCCAGCCATGCTGGCAAACAAAAAGGCCGCATCTTCGACCGATCGTGCCATTGGGCCGAGTGTGGATTGTGTATCCCATGCATTGGCATTGGGCCAATTGGGTACCCGTCCTGGTGTAGGACGAAAGCCCACGATGTTGCAATAGTTACCGGGGTTACGCAGGCTGGCTGCTAAATCAGAGCCATCTGCAAACGGCAACATGCCACAAGCCACCGCAACGGCGCCGCCACCTGAAGAGCCACCGCAGGTTTTCGTTAAATCGTACGGGTTGCGCGTGGCGCCAAAGACGGCATTAAAGGTTTGTGAGCCCGCGCCAAATTCAGGCGTATTGGTTTTGCCGATCGTGATCGCCCCTGCAGCACTCAGGCGTGACACCAAGACATTGTCTTGCGTAGGAATATTGTCGGCGTAAATGGGCGAACCAAACGTGGTGCGGATGCCTTTGGTGGGTAAAAGATCTTTGTAGGCTAAGGGTAAACCCGTGAGGGGTGGCAACGCCGCTGGATGACGTTGACGACTGCGTTGTGCTAATTGCTTGTCGAGGGCGCGCGCGGCCTTGAGCGCACGCTCTGGTAAAAAAGTTACCAGCGCATTCACCAACGGATTGACGCGTTCAATTTGTGCGATGTGCGCCTGCATCAGTTCGGTGGCAGAAACCTTGCGTGTGGCGATCATGCGCGCCAATTTTTTGGCGGATTGAAAAACAAGTGCGTTGGCCATCGTTTACCTTTAAAAAAGTTACATCAACACAATATCAAACTGTTCTTGCGAATAGCTGGATTCCACGTGCATCGAAATGGGCTTTTCAATAAAGTCAGAGAGCATCGCCACCGACGCAGATTCTTCGTCGAGCAGTAAATCGATGACCGGTTGTGCAGCTAACACTCGAAATTCGCGTGCATTAAACGCACGCGCTTCGCGCAAAATTTCGCGCAAAATTTGATAGCACACCGTATGCGCCGTTTTCAGTTGTCCACGACCTTCGCACACCGGACAAGGTTCACACAACACATGTGCAAGCGATTCGCGTGTGCGCTTGCGAGTCATTTCAACTAAGCCAAGTTGTGTAAATCCACTCACGGTCATCCGTGTGCGGTCGCGTAATAGTGCTTTGCGTAGCTCTTCTAACACCGAAGCGCGGTGTTCTTCGGAGTCCATGTCGATAAAGTCGGCAATGATGATGCCGCCAAGATTGCGTAATCGCAGTTGTCGACCAATAGCTTGCGCCGCTTCAAGATTGGTCTTGAAAATCGTGTCATCAAAATTACGTGTGCCTACAAAGCCACCGGTATTGACGTCAATGGTGGTCATCGCTTCGGTTTGATCGATGATCAAATACCCGCCGGATTTTAAATCTACACGACGGGCAAGTGCTTTCTCGATTTCCTCTTCGACGCTGTACAAATCAAACAGAGGACGTTCGCCGGTGTAGTGCTGTAGACGTTCGCGCACTTGCGGCATATACGTTTCAGCGAATTGCGTGAGCTTATAAAAATTTTCTCTTGAATCGATGATCACACTGGCTGCGTCGACATGCATCATATCGCGCAGCACACGCTGCGCGAGTGACAGATCTTGGTACAGCAAGGTCGCTGGCTGCGCGGTGGCACTGCGCGCTTGAATGTCTCGCCATAAATGCTTGAGGTACGCGACATCGGCGGCAAGCTCGTCGTCGGCAGCGGTTTCGGCGATCGTGCGCACAATAAAGCCGCCGGCGGTGTCGGCGGCGGTGACACGTTGTACTCGCTCACGCAAACTTTGGCGCGCCGCTTCATCGCCGATACGTTGCGATATACCGATATGTGGATCTTGTGGCAGATACACTAATAAGCGCCCCGCAATCGAAATCTGTGTCGATACACGCGCCCCTTTCGTGCCAATCGGGTCTTTGATCACTTGCACGACAATCGGTTGGCCTTCGGTCAGAATTTTTTCGATCGGCTTACTCGGGCTGACATTGCCCTGCGCATCTTTAATGCGGTGATCCCAAATATCTGCTACATGCAAAAACGCGGCGCGCTCTAGACCAATTTCAATAAAGGCAGACTGCATGCCCGGCAACACCCGGGCGACTTTACCTTTATAAATATTGCCAACCAAGCCGCGACTGGCCGAACGTTCGATTAATAATTCTTGCGCCACACCGTTTTGCATAACGGCGACGCGTGTTTCTTGTGGCGTCACATTAATGAGAATGTCTTCACTCATGCACAGCTTCCTTTGTGGCGCGATCGGCGCAGACATGCTGGATTAATTGCGTGGTCTCAAATAGAGGCAATCCCATGACACCCGAATAGCTACCGCTCAGGTGTTGAATGAATTGCGCGGCGCGTCCTTGAATCCCATAGGCACCTGCTTTGTCGTTGGCTTCGCCGCTGACAATGTATTGATTGATTTGATCGTCGTTGAGTGTGCAAAACCGCACACAACTATCAGATAAGGCGACCTCCATGTGGGCCGCGCGTTGTACCGCCACCGCAGTGAGCACACGATGTTCACGTCCAGAAAGCAGTCGCAGCATGCGTGCAGCATCGGCGTGGTCACGTGGCTTACCTAAGATGGTTGTATCAACCACCACCGTGGTATCTGCAGCGATGATGAGGCCACTCGGTAAATGACGTAACTGACGTCGTGCTTCGCCTGCTGCCGCTTTGGCGCGCGCGAGACGCATCACATACGCATCGGCGAGTTCGTTGCGTTGAACGGATTCATCGACTTCGGGCTCGCCCGCGTGGGGCACGAGCCAACGAAAGTCCATGCCAATTTGCGCGAGTAGCTCACCGCGTCGTGGGCTAGCAGAGGCTAAATAAATCACAGGAGACGCGGTGTTGAGCATAGAAAAATCCGCACGGGTCAACGAGTGTAGCAGAGGCGTTGTGTATCGCTGCTTGGCCAATGGCATCGTGCAAGCGGCCAGCAGATGTGCGCATCATTCTCGATGATACGGATGCCCAGTCAACACGCTGGCTGCGCGATATAACTGTTCGGTGAGTAGCACCCGCGCCAGCGCATGTGGCAAGGTAAACGACGATAAGCGCAGCTGCGCGCTACACGACTGACGCAGCGCGGCATCGAGTCCATCTGGCCCACCGATTAAAAAGGCCGTCGGTATACCCGAATCCAACCACGATCGAAGCTGCGTCGCAAAGTGTTGCGTGGTGTGCTCTGCACCACGTTCATCCAGCGCTACAAAGCGGGCGCCTGGAGGCGCTGCTGCACGCAAGCGTTGGGCTTCGGCTGCCATGAGTTGTGCCGCGGTACGCCCGGTCGTGCGCGGTTCGGCTTTGACTTCGATGAGTTGCGTATCAAACCCACGTGGCAAGCGTTGCAGATAATCATTACAAGCCTGCTGCGCCCATGCCGGCAGCTTGCCGCTGACGGCGATGATCGACAAGCGTTGCATGACTTACCGGGTGCGCTTGGCGGCGCTGGTTTTTTTACGCGTCGCGACGCTTGTTTTGGCGGACTGTTTTACAGCAGGTTTAGCCGTACTGACGCTGCGTTTTTTTGCCGGCTTTTTTGCACTGACCCGTGCAGTAGTTTTTTTCTGCGTGGAGATCCGAACCACCGTTTTTTTCTTCGCAGGCTTTTTGGCTTTTTTCTTTTTAGCCACGACGGGCGCTTCGTCTGCGATCGAAGGATCACTCGAGCGTCGAGGCGTGGTGGCTTGCGCTTTGATACGTACGGTTTTGCCACCCCAAATTTCTTCGAGGTGATAGTAAGCGCGGATGGTTGGATGCATCACATGCAAAATCGCATCCCCCAAGTCGACCAGCACCCACTCGCCCGTGTCTTCACCTTCAAGGCGATGCACTTTGCCGCCCGATTTCTTAATTTGATGGGCCACGTGATCGGCGAGCGATTTGACGTGCCGTGTTGAATCACCGCTTGCAATCACCACACGCTCAAAATGTGGCGTGAGATGCTCGGTGTTAAACACCACGATATCGCGACCCTTCATGTCTTCCAGCGCGTCGACGATGGTGCGCTGTTTTTTACGGATGTCCAGTTGCTTTTCCTTTGCGGTAAAGACCTGCGTGTTCAATATAGTCGAGGACGCCCTGCGGGAGCAACCCATTGAGGGAATGACCCGCTGCACAATGTAGACGAATTTGTGTCGACGCGATGTCTATTGGTGGCATGCTCAATTGCACAATCGCGCCGGCTGCATGTGTGCGCCATGTGCCGTTGGGTACATCCTCACGCGCGCTGAGCGCGCTGCGTACCGCTGGCGTGAGTTGCTGACGATCCCAACCTGGCCGAGTTACGACGCCAAGATGCGCGAGTTCAAATAAGGTTTGCCAGCGATGCCAGGTCTCTAAGCGTGCAAATTGATCGGCACCAATTAACCAAACCAAGGCGTGCGTTGACCAGTGCTGTTGACGCAAACGCAGCAGCGTATCAACCGTATAACTGGTTGCGTTGTGCTCGAGTTCGAGCGGATTAATGACAAAGCGTGGCTCATTGCGCAGCGCGCATTCAAGCATTGCTACCCGATCGTGATTTGAAGCTTGCGCGGCTGTGCGATGCGGCGGCGTACCACTTGGGATCCAATGCACGGCATCCAGTGACAGGCTTTGCAACGCGGTACGCGCAAGCGCAAGGTGACCCAAATGCACCGGATCAAAGCTGCCACCGAACAACCCAATCACTGCTGGGTGTGAGATCGCGCCAGCGGATGACAATTCAGCCACGGACCTCGCCGTGACCAAGCACCACATATTTTTGTGAGGTCAGACCCTCAAGCCCGACGGGGCCGCGTGCGTGGAGTTTATCGTTTGAAATACCAATTTCTGCGCCTAGACCAAATTCAAAGCCATCAGCAAACCGAGTTGAGGCATTCACCATCACTGAGGCGGAATCGACTTCGCGCAAAAAACGCTGCGCATGCGCGGCGTTGTTGGTCACGATAGCATCGGTGTGACGCGAGCCATAGGTTTCGATGTGTTCAATCGCCGCGTCTAGACCGGCCACGATACGTATCGCAATCACCGGTGCTAAATACTCGGTACGCCAATCTTCTTCGGTGGCCGCAACGGCATCCGGTAGAAGGCGCTGTACCGCAACGTCGCCGCGCATTTGTACGCCCTTAGCGCGATAAATTTCAGCGATACGCGGCAAAAACTGTGCGGCAACAGATTGCGCAACCAGTAACGTTTCCATGGTGTTGCACGTGCCGTAGCGATGCGTCTTCGCGTTATCGGTAATTTTGAGCGCCATATCGAGATCGGCCGCGTCATCGACATACACGTGACAAATACCGTCTAAATGTTTAAGCATAGGAATACGCGATTCTTGCATCAGCCGCGCGATCAGCGCTTTACCGCCACGCGGCACGATGATGTCGACGTATTCGTGCATGGTAATCAGTGCACCCACCGCGGCGCGATCCGCTGTCGCCACCACTTGTACTGCATTGGCGGGTAGTCCGGCTTGTTGTAGCCCGCTGACAATTGCTTGTGCGATCGCTTGATTGGACGCGAGCGCTTCTGAGCCGCCCCGCAGGATGCAAGCGTTGCCTGATTTAAGACACAGCCCTGCAGCATCGGCAGTAACATTGGGTCGTGATTCATAAATGATACCAATCACCCCCAGTGGTACACGCATGCGTCCCACTTCAATGCCGGTGGGTTGTCGTTGCAATTCACTCACCACACCAATCGGATCAGGTAAAGCAGCCACCTGCTCTAGTCCCGCAGCCATTTGTTCAATACGCGCCTCATCGAGTGTGAGTCGATCGATAAACGCGGCATCTTGATTGGCTTGCTGTGCACGCGCGATATCGATGGCGTTCGCGCTGAGTAGGGCTGCTTTGGTCGCACGTATTGCGTTGGCCATCGCGCGCAACGCGGCGTTTTTAGTGGCCGTATCAGTGCGTGCTAGCACACGCGATGCAGCACGCGCGGCACGACCCAACCCGTGCATGTAGCTGCGAATGTCTTGCGACGCGGCGGTGTTTGCAGGTGATTTAGCGTGTGCCATGCGCGAAGTGTAGACCGAGTTGTAGGAATTCATCCCAAACGTTGCCTTGTGCGACCCCTTTGGCCATTCGATCGATCCGCGCTGCGTGCGATAGGCCCCTGCGGATGGCGACATCGCTTGAGCGACGTAACGCCGCACGCACCGCCGCTTCTTTGTTACGCCAGACGCGGTTTTCTCGAAATAGCTGATCCATCGGTCGGCCAGCCGCCGTGCCAGCGACGATGCGGCCCAAAGCACGTAACTCCTCGGCCAAGGCCCACAGTAATAACGTGGGGGCCTCACCTTCACCACGCAAGCCTTCTAAAACACGCGCATAGCGCGCCGTATCGCCAGATAAAAAAGCTTCAGCTAAACGCTGCACATCAAAACGCGCAACATCGGTCACCGCTGCTTGCACCGCATCGAGGGAAATCTCGCCAGCAGGTAACAACAGCGCTAGTTTTTGAACCTCTTGATGCGCAGCGAGTAAATTGCCTTCAACGCGATCGGCTAAAAAATTTAAGGTGTCGCGGTCGGCGCGTTGTTTGTTTACCAACAAACGTTGCGCAATCCAATCGGCAAGGCGCGCGCGTTCGACGGGCCAAATATCTACGCACACACCCACATCCATAAGGGCGCGAAACCATGCGCTGTTTTGACCGGTTTTATCCAAGCGCGGCACACTCACGAGCGTGATCATGTCGGGGTTGAGTTGCGCGCAATAACGCTCGATTGCGGCGCTGCCTTGCGTACCTGGTTTACCCGTGGGTAAACGCAGCTCGATGAATTTGCGGTCACCAAACAACGAGCCCGCGGCGCTGGCGTGTAAGAACGCCGCCCAATCAAAGCCGCGTTCGGCCATGAGTAATTCACGCTCGGTGCATCCTTGGACACGACTCGCGGCGCGAATCGCATCGGCGGCTTCCATGGCGAGCAACGGTTCATCGCCATGCACCACGTACAGTGGTGCCAGAGGTTGGCGTAAGTGCCCGGCCAATTGGTCCAAACGCAACTGCATGCGTCCTCGCGCGTTTAAGGAACGACCGGCTTGGGCGGCGTGGCGGCTTCCAAGCGGCGCAAGATCTGACGAACCACATCCGATTGCATTTCGCGTTGAATGTTGGCTTCTTCTGCTTCTTTTGCCAACACATCGGCATCGCTATACGAAATATCGCGGATGACGACGACGCTGGCGGTTGGTAGATACTCACCGCCTTTACCATCGTGCACGCGAAAATTTACGCGATAGGTCAGGCGAATTTCGCGGGTACGACCACCGGAAGACATTGCTAAACTGCCGCGCGTATACGTGTTTTCGGTAAAGTCTAAACGCGCTTGCGCTTGTTCGGGCTGATCGACAACACGCGTGCGTGTGCCGGCTTGCACAAACCGCTTGAGATCTAGCGGAATGCCGCCCTGTGTGCCCGGAATGTAGAGCGTTTCAAACGGCAAGTTGGCGGTGCCGCGCAGTTGAAAACCGCAGCTAGCCAGAAAAACAAAACATAGGCTCGTCAGAAGAAGTTTTAAGTGCATGTCTTTACACCACCAGATTGATTAATCGACCGGGCACTACAATGACTTTCTTCAATGTACTGCTTGAAACATGCTTCGCGATTTGTGGATCAGCCAGCGCTAACGCTTGCAGTGTGGCCTGATCGGCAAGCTTGGCGGCGCGCACGGTGCCGCGTGTTTTGCCGCTGACTTGGACAACGTAATCAATTTCATCTTGTTCAAGCGCTTCGGCTGCAGGCTCGGGCCAAGCAGCGCTGAGCACGTCGTCCCCGTAACCGAGTTCACGCCAAAGCTGGTGACAAATGTGAGGCGTGATCGGCGCGAGCACACGCAATAAAATCGACAAACTTTCGTGACGCAATGCATGCGCTGTGGCTGGAAGTTTTTCAATCACGTTCAGCATCTTCATGGTAGCGGAAGCTACCGTATTAAATTGATGCCGCTGCATGTCGTAGGTAGCTTGCTTGAGTACGCTGTGAATTTCGTGCCGTGCAGTTTTACTATTGGCATCGAGTTCGGCGTGTGTCACGGCACCGTTGGCAGGACCACGCGAGGCAATGGCCAGTGCGCAAGCCCAGAGGCGCTTTAAAAAGCGAAACGAGCCATCCACGCCTTCGTCAGACCACTCGAGCGTTTGTGTTGGTGGTGAAGTAAAGATAATAAAAAAGCGCGCGGTATCTGCACCACAGGCTTCAATTAACGCTTGCGGATCAACACCATTGTTTTTTGATTTCGACATGGTGCCGATGCCATCGGCCACGACGTCCACGCCATCCCCTTTGCGCTTGGCTGACAGAATTCGACCTTTAGCATCGCGCTCAACATCGACCTCGGCCGGGTTAACCCATTCACGTCGACCCTCCGCGGTGTCGAGGTGATACATCTCGGCAAGTACCATGCCTTGCGTGAGTAAATTAGTAAACGGCTCATCAATACGCAATAACCCTGCATCACGCATCGCCCGTGTGAAAAACCGCGAATACAGCAGATGCAAGATGGCGTGTTCAATGCCGCCGATGTATTGATCGACCGGCATCCAGTGCCGCGCGCGTTCATCGAGCATGGCGGCGTCATTATCCGGGCAGGCATAGCGAGCGAAATACCATGACGAATCCATGAAGGTGTCCATGGTGTCGGTTTCGCGACGCGACGCGTTACCGCAAATTGGACAGGGCACGTTTAAAAAGTCAGCGCGTTTATTGAGTGGGTTGCCTGAACCATCGGGCACGCAATCTTGTGGCAACACCACTGGCAAATCTTTTTCCGGGACCGGCACGGCGCCATGCGTGTCGCAATGAATGATCGGAATCGGCGTGCCCCAGTAGCGCTGACGGCTAATGCCCCAGTCGCGCAAACGCCAGGTGGTTTTTTTCTCACCGAGATTTTTTTCTGCTAGTTGTCGTGCCACGGCATCGACCGCTGCCGACAAACCCAATCCGTCGAGCGATCCAGAGTTGACGCAGTGTCCGCGCTGTTTATCTGCGTACCAATCGGCCCAAGCCTCGGTGCTGAAGTGCTGGCCCTCGACATGCACGACTTGTTGAATCGGCAAGTTATATTTTTTGGCGAATGCAAAGTCACGTTCATCGTGGGCGGGCACACCCATCACAGCGCCGTCGCCATAGCTCATCAACACATAATTTCCGACCCATACTTCGATCGATTCACCGGTGAGCGGATGCGACACAAACAAGCCGGTGGGCATACCCGCTTTTTCTTTGACTGCGAGCTCGGCCTCGGTGGTGCCGCCTTGTTTGCACTCTTCAATAAACTGCGCAAGCGCTGCGTTTTGTTGCGCGGCATGTTGCGCGAGTGGATGTTCTGGTGCCACCGCGCAAAACGTCACACCCATGATGGTGTCTGCACGCGTGGTAAAGACCCATAACTTACCCTCGCCAATTAAAACGCGGTCAGCCCCACAAATGTCGTGCGTAAAAGCAAAACGCACCCCTTCACTTTTGCCGATCCAATTTTCTTGCATGAGCTTGACGCGCTCAGGCCAACCGGGGAGTTGCGTATGCAAATGCCCAAGTAATTCTTCGGCGTAATGAGTGATCTTTAGGTAATAGCCGGGAATTTCGCGTCGTTCGACCAACGCGCCAGTACGCCAGCCGCGTCCGTCGATGACTTGTTCATTGGCGAGCACGGTTTGATCAATCGGATCCCAATTCACTACCTGCGTCTTGCGATAAGCCACGCCGGACTTGAGCAGCTGAAGAAACATCCACTGATTCCATTTGTAATAAGTGGGATCGCAGGTGGCGATTTCGCGAGACCAGTCAATTGCAAAGCCCAAGCTTTGCAATTGACTGCGCATATACGCGATGTTGTCGTTGGTCCATTTGGCAGGCGGGACTTTGTTGGCAATGGCCGCGTTTTCAGCCGGTAAACCAAAGGCATCCCAACCCATGGGCTGCAGCACGTTGTAGCCGCGCATGCGGTGATAGCGCGTGATCACATCGCCAATGGTGTAGTTGCGTACGTGTCCCATGTGCAACTTGCCAGAGGGATAGGGAAACATCGACAAGCAGTAATACTTTGGCTTGGTGCGATCTTCCTCAACACGGAAAGCGCCGGTGGTGTTCCACCAGGTTTGCGCCTCGGTTTCAACGGCGCGCGGATCGTAGCGTTCTTGCATGGATTTTGGGGGTTGTACCGCCGAGAAACAGCGCGGCGCGAATCACAAATCAGAGAGCCGCAAAGTATAGCGGAAGCGACGTGCTTCGGTGCTGCCCTACTGCCCAACACCGGCCCAATGATGACGCAAGCGACGACGCAGCGCGGCGTAATGCGACAATACGCCTCCGTTTTAAATGCACACCGCGATGTCGCTCTATCTCGAACACCTCAATCCAGAACAACACGCCGCGGTGACGCTGCCCGAGCAACACGCCCTGATTTTGGCTGGTGCGGGAAGTGGTAAAACGCGCGTACTGACAACGCGCATTGCTTGGTTGATTAAAAACAGCCTCGCCTCGCCAGGGCAGATTTTGGCGGTGACCTTTACCAACAAGGCGGCGCGCGAAATGCAAACGCGTTTGAGCGCAATGTTGCCGATTAATCCACGCGGTATGTGGATCGGCACGTTTCATGGCTTATGTAACCGCATGTTACGTGCGCATCATCGAGACGCGGGCTTACCGCAAACGTTTCAGATTTTGGATAGCGCCGATCAACTGGCTGCGGTGAAACGTATCGTTAAATCGATGAACGTTGATGAAGACAAATTTCCGCCACGCGAAGTGCAGTGGTTTATCAATGCGCGCAAAGAAGAAGGTCTGCGCGCACAAGCGGTCGGTGCACAAGACGGCATCACGCGACGATACGTTGAGATGTACGCCGCCTACGATGCGCAATGTCAACGCGACGGCGTGGTGGATTTTTCTGAGTTGCTGCTGCGTAGCTATGAGTTACTCACCCGTAATGAGGTGTTGCGTGCGCATTACGCCGAGCGGTTTCGACATATTTTAGTGGATGAATTTCAAGACACCAATCGACTCCAATACCGCTGGTTACGCTTGTTATGCGGACCGAACAGCGCGCTGTTTGCGGTGGGCGATGATGACCAGTCGATCTATCGTTTTCGTGGTGCTAACGTTGGCAATATGGCTGATTTTGAGCGTGACTTTGCAGTTGAAAAAGTCATTCGCCTCGAGCAAAACTATCGCTCTCAGGGTAATATTTTATCGGCCGCGAATGCGCTGATCGCTCACAACGAAAATCGTCTCGGAAAAAATCTTTGGACAGCCGCTGGCGAAGGTGAGCCGTTGCGTGTGTATGAAGCCAACTCCGATTTGGATGAAGCGCGATTTATTGTCGACGAAGTGCAAGCCCTATCGCGTGAAGGGGTCCCCTATCAAGATATGGCGGTGTTGTATCGATCGAACGCGCAATCTCGCGTGATTGAACATGCGCTGTTTGGCGCCGGCATTGCGTATCGGGTGTATGGTGGATTACGCTTTTTTGAGCGCGCTGAGGTGAAGCACGCGTTGGCGTATCTGCGCTTAGTAGCTACACCAGAAGATGACAATGCGTTATTGCGCGTGTGTAATTTTCCACCACGTGGCATTGGTGCGCGTTCGGTTGAAGCGTTGGTCGATGCTGCGCGCAACGCACCAACCGCGACCGACAGCAACACGCCAGCGTTTGGCTTGGGCCCCGATAACGAGGACGCGCGATTGTCGCGTCTGGCCGGGAGTTTGTGGTCATCGATCCCGCAACTGGCTGGCAAAGCCGGCACGAGCCTGCAGGCGTTTCGCGCATTGATTGAACGCTTACAACAAGAAACCCGCGGCCTCACGCTTGGCGAAACCGCAGCGCATGTGATCGCACACAGCGGCTTGATCGAGCACTACGGCAAAGAGCGTGAGGGCGCCGATCGAATTGAAAACTTAAACGAATTGGTCAATGCAGCAACCGGTTTTGATCCTGCAGAGGCGATCATTGATATCGCCACGGGTGAAACCACCGATCCCACCGTGGTCGATCCGCTGACGGCATTTTTATCGCACGCTGCACTCGAAGCCGGCGAGCATCAAGCCGGTGAAGGGCAAGACGCGTTGCAAATGATGACCGTGCACTCGGCCAAGGGGTTGGAGTTTCAGGTGGTGTTTATATCGGGATTAGAAGAAGGCTTGTTTCCGCACGAGCAAAGCTTGAATGAACGCGATGGGTTAGAAGAAGAGCGTCGCTTAGCGTATGTGGCCATTACCCGGGCGCGCACGCGGTTGTATTTGACGGTTGCGCAAACACGCATGCTGCATGGCCAAACGCGCTACAACTTGCCGTCGCGCTTTTTAAATGAAGTCCCCGAAACCCTAATGAAGTGGCTCACTCCGCGTTACAACGAACGTCGTGCGAGAGCCGACGATGCGGCGTGGCTAAACCCTGGTGCGAGTGCGCGTGGGCATTTTTCGAGCGATTTTTCAGCGGGTGCCGCCGCCGCGCAATCGGCGCGCTTTGCGGCGCCGGCAAGCGCGCTGGGTGGCTTTCGTATTGGCCAAAGCGTGATACATCCAAAATTTGGTCAAGGCGTGATTGTGGATGCCGAGGGTGCGGGTAGTGAGGCGCGCGTACAAGTAAACTTTTCGCGCAACGGGGTGAAGTGGTTGGCGCTTGGGGTGGCCAAACTCACGGCGGTTTAATTGCTTTGCCAATTACGACAGTAGCCCTGCCCCCGCAACGCTGAGATAACGCGCCAAGCGTCCTGCGCTCATCCACCACAACACGGACCACGCGTTTAAACGTAACCAGCCTGCAGCCAAACAAAGCGCGTCACCAATCAAGGGTAAAAAAGCCAACGCAGTGGCGCTGGCGCCCCATCGATATAACCAAGCCAACGCGCGCGGTGTCAGCCGCTGCACGCTGTGTGCAGGAATCCATCGCCCCATCGCGTAGGTGCTCATGCCACCCAGGGTATTGCCCACCGTGGCGATGGCGATGGCGATCGCGGTGTGTTCGGGGTGCAATTGCGTGTAACCAAACAGCACCACCTCAGAGGGCAATGGAAATAAGGTGGCGGCGATCAAACTCGACAAAAAGATCGCTAGTAGTCCGCCCTCGGGACTCAATAGATAAGCGCCCACTGTGCTAAACAGTGTGCCGCCTTCGGAGCTGAGCAAAGGGTGCATGTAGAATTCGCGCTCTATTGATAGGGGAAATTTGTGACTCAAGTACAGCGTTCGCGTGCCAAGACGCGTGCCAAGCGGCACATCGCACCGGCAGATTATCTCGAACAAGTCTTACGTGCGCGAGTGTATGACGTGGCGATTGAAACGCCCCTAGAGTTAGCGCCGAATTTATCGGCGCGCGTGGGCAATCAGATTTTGCTAAAGCGCGAAGACATGCAGCCGGTGTTTTCGTTCAAGCTGCGTGGCGCGTACAACAAAATGGCTTCGTTGTCCCCAGCGGCGCTGGCGCGCGGCGTGATTGCTGCATCGGCTGGTAATCACGCGCAAGGCGTGGCGCTGGCCGCACAACGCTTGGGCTGCCAAGCCACCATCGTGATGCCCGTGACCACGCCGCGCATCAAAGTGCAAGCGGTACTCGCACGCGGCGCCAAAGTGTTGTTACACGGCGATTCGTATAGCGATGCGTATGACCATGCACGATTACTTGAGCGCAAAGCCAAGCTCACCTTTGTACATCCGTACGATGATCCGTTGGTGATTGCTGGCCAAGGCACCATTGGAATGGAAATTTTGCGCCAGCATCCCGAACCCATCGATGCGATTTTTGTCGCTGTGGGTGGTGGAGGGTTAATCAGTGGAATCGCGGCTTATGTGAAACGTTTGCGTCCCGAGATTCGTGTGATTGGCGTGCAGCCCACCGACTCCGATGCGATGACCCGTTCACTCGCTGCAGGACGACGCGTGCGCTTGGCGCAGGTGGGATTGTTTGCCGATGGCGTGGCCGTGAAGCATGTGGGCGAAGAAACGTTTCGGCTAGCGCGCCAATACGTCGATGAAATGGTGGTGGTCGATAACGATGCAATTTGTGCGGCGATTAAAGACGTGTTTGAAGACACGCGCTCGATTCTTGAGCCCGCAGGCGCCTTGGCCATTGCCGGTGCTAAAGCTTGGATCGAACGCAGTAATGCCAAAAAAAATACGCTAGTCGCGATTGCGTGCGGTGCCAATACCAATTTCGATCGCTTGCGATTTGTGGCAGAGCGCGCCGAGCTGGGTGAGCATCGCGAAGCGATTTTGGGCGTGACTATTCCAGAGCGCCCGGGATCATTTAAACGCTTTTGCGCCACCTTGGGTGCGCGCAGCATCACTGAGTTTAATTACCGTATGGCCGATCCGCGCATCGCACATGTATTTGTTGGCGTGCAGGTGACCGGCCGTGATGAAACCACGCAGTTGTTACGCAGCCTGCAGCGACACGGCCTCGAGACCGTTGATTTATCTGACAACGAAATGGCCAAGCTACATGTGCGTCACATGGTCGGCGGACACGCGCCCACCGCCAAAGGTGATGCCGCGGCGATGGTGGAGTTGTTGTACCGATTTGAGTTTCCGGAGCGCCCCGGCGCGCTGATGCATTTTTTATCGGCCATGCGCACCGATTGGAATATCAGCCTATTTCATTACCGAAATCATGGTGCCGATTCGGGCCGTGTGTTGGTGGGGATGCAAGTGCCGAAAAAAGAAATGCCGGCATTCCGAAAATTTTTGGCCGCCTTGGGTTATCCGCATGTCGATGAAAGCGCGAACCCAGCCTATCGATTGTTTTTAGGCTAGTACGCTGAATTAGCGCGCAGGCTGCGCGACTAAGCAGTGATTGCGAACTGCGTAGGTGGTGGTTTCAGTCACGATCCAATCCATCGGAAGATCGTAGTGCTGCGGATAAATCGTCGTTAAGCGCGAAAATTCAAAGGCCACGCCGATGACGCTGACTGAATGACCTTGCGCGCGTAACGCGGCAAGGGTGCGATCAAAAAATCCGCCGCCATAGCCCAATCGATACCCCTGTGCATCAAAGCCATTCATTGGCACGAGTAATACCGTTGGCGTGACCACCGTTCCGTGTGCCGGAAACGGAATGTCATACACACCCAGTTGCATCGCATCACCTGGCACCCACGCGCGAAACTGCAATGCTTGTCCTGCGGCGAGCACTACGGGGAGCGCGCTGATCCCACCACGCGCGCGCCAAAGCGAGGCGAGGTGGCGTGCGTCGTGTTCGTGACGAAAAGGCCAACACAAACCTAACACGCCGCCAGCGTGCGTCGCGAGTAATGCGGTGAGCTGCTGATCGAATTGCGTTTGCGCATGCGCCCGTGTCGGCGCATCCAGCGCCATGCGTTGTGCCACTAACCGTTTGCGTTCGGCAAGACGCCAAGCGCGTAGTGCTTCAGGATGATTGTCGAGGCTCATGGTCGCTTGAGATCGCGCGCTTGAAATACGTCGAGTTTCATAGGGAAAACACGGCCTGCGTGCTATTCTTAGCAAATGATTTTTTCATGTTTTTTGGCGACACTGCGTCGCATCTTACCGCGATGCGCGATGCGCCGTACGAGCGATCGAGTGCGATGCGCCACGTGTTCCTTCCTGGTTGGCTTGCTTGTAATGATGAGCATGAGCATTGCGCAGGCCAAAGCCCCCGCCGTCAATGCAAGCGATGAAGCGGTGCTGGGTGCGCACGAAGCCTTTCGTAAAAACGATGCCGCGCGCGTGGCGCGATACGCGGCCACTCTGCGTGGTCATGTGCTTGAGCCTTACGTGGATTTCTGGAAACTCAAGCTGCGTATGGATGAAGCGCCCCCGGCAGAGATCCGCGCCTATTTGTCGCGTTGGCCAGACACCTACCCTGCAGATCGGTTACGCGCTGAGTGGTTAAAGGTGCTCGCGCAACGCGGCGACTGGGCCACTGTGGAAAGTGAAGCTGCGAATCTGCAAGTCGAAGATGCCGATTCACGTTGTTGGGTCATTGGTGCACGTTGGGCACGCGCCGATGCCGCAGCGCTTGAGGCAGCGCGCGCATATTTTTTTGAACCGCGCGAACTGCCTGAAGGATGTGTGACACCGATCCAAGTGTTATTCGATAGCGGAAAGTTAAGTTCGCGACACGTGTGGGAGCGTTTCCGTTTGTTGATGGATGCTGGCCAGACAAATGCGGCGCGCCGTGCGCTCGGTTGGTTGCCACCACCAGAAGCGCCTGCACCGGCGACATTGCATACGGCATTGACCGCACCGGCGCGATTATTGGCACATCCGCCAGAAGCAAAACAGCGCGCAAGCCAAGAAATGTTGTTGCTTGCACTCACCCGCGTAGCAGCTAAAGAACCGCAAGACGCGGCAAACAGTTTGCAAGGCCGGTTGGCTGAACGCTTTAGCGCCGCTGATCGTGCATATGCTTGGTCGCGCATTGCAGTGGAGGGCGCCCGCAAACACTTACCCGCGTCGATCACTTGGTTTGAACGTGGTGGGGAAACAGTACTCAACGAAGAGCAGTTGGCGTGGAAAGTGCGCGCCGCGTTACGCGCCGGCAACTGGCTGATGGTGATGAGCGCGATCGATGCCATGCCAGTCAGCGCACACAATGAAGCCGCATGGTCGTATTGGTATGCACGTGGTTTAGCGGCACAAGGCAAGATGGACGGTGCGCGGGCGTATTGGTTACGCATTGCCGGACGTCCGGAGTTTTACGGCATTTTGGCCAGCGAAGAATTGGGTCAACGTGTTGGCGTTCCGGCCTACGCTGCGCCGCCGACGGCAGAGGAGTTATCGCGTATGCGTGCTGTGCCGGGCTTGGCACGCACGTTTGAATTACTACGTTTGAATTTACGACTTGAAGGTGTGCGTGAATGGGCGCATACCTTGCGCAATCGGGATGACCGAGACTTATTGGCTGCTGCGCAAATTGCGGTCGAAGCACAGCACGTCGATCGGGCTATTAGCGCGGCTGATCGCACGCAACAACAACATGATTTCCGCATGCGCTATCTAGCGCCGTTTCGCGATCAATTTCAGCAGCAAGCCAGCGCCACCGGACTCGAAGAAGCGTGGTTGCTCGGACTCACCCGACAGGAAAGTCGCTTTATCACCACGGCGCGTTCTTCCGTGGGTGCGCAAGGGTTAATGCAGCTCATGCCAACCACAGCAACGTGGATTGCACGTAAATCCGGATACACGCATTTTTCGATGGCAAAACTACATGAAGTACCCACCAATGTGGCATTGGGCTCGCGCTATTTAAAATTGCTGCAAGAAGATTTAAAGCATCCAGTCCTTGCCTCGGCGGCGTACAACGCTGGACCTGGACGTGCGCGACGTTGGCGTGATGCTAAGCCTTTAGAGGGCGCGATTTATGCAGAAAACATTCCATTTACAGAAACACGCGATTACGTGAAAAAAATTATGAGTAACACGATCTACTACGCGTTACTGCTTGAGGGCCGATCGATGCCGCTCAAGCAACGTTTAAACACCATTGCCGCACGTGCGGCGACCGATAAATTTAATGAAGAGTTGCCATGAAACCTCGTACCGTTGTTGTGATTGGTGGAAGTGGGTTTGTTGGTCGTCACCTCATTGCACAATTGGTGGCGCAAGGCGTGCGTGTGCGTGCCCCGACGCGTCGCGCCGAACGTGCGCGGCACCTGTTGTTGTTGCCGACCGTCGAAGTGATCGAAGCCGATGTGATGGCTGAAGATGTACTCGTTCGGTTATTGCGAGGCTGTGATGCCGTGGTGAATTTAGTCGGGGTGTTACACAGCCCCGCCGCGCGTGCAGGCGGGCCAACCTACGGGGCTGCGTTTGCCGCAGCGCATGTGACGCTACCCGAGCGTATTCGTGCAGCGTGTCATCAAGCAGGAGTGCAGCGCGTGTTGCACATGAGTGCCCTTGGCGCTGCGTCCAACGCACCGAGCGAATACTTGCGCTCTAAAGCGGCGGGAGAGGCGGTATTTCATAACGATCCCACATTGCACACCACTTACTTTCGTCCCTCTGTAATTTTTGGGCCTGAAGATCGTTTTTTGAATTTGTTTGCTGAGTTAGCGCGAGCGGTGCCGATGATGGCCTTGGCGGGTGCCGAAGCCAAGTTTCAACCGATTTTTGTCGGCGATGTTGCGCGCGTGATGGTGCAATCGCTGTTAGAACGCGAGGCCATTGGAGCGACGTATTCTTTGGTGGGTCCGCATGTGTATACCTTGCGTGAGCTGGTGCGCTACGCCATACACACAGCGGGCTATGCACGCCCTATCGTCGGGTTGTCGCCATGTTTAGGTTACGTTCAAGCGTGGTTGCTTGAGCATGCGCCCGGTGGCCCGTTGATGTCGCGCGATAACCTGCGCTCTATGCAACGCGATAATGTGTCCTCAGCCAGCCTGCCCTTTGGCTTACATGCAAGCACCTTAGAATCGATCGCACCGAGCTATCTGTCGATGCATCGTCCGGGGGCGCGTTACGATCAACTGCGCAAAGGCGCACGGCGCTAAGCGCATGGCATTACAAGCCTATGTGGTCGGCGGTGCGGTGCGCGATGCACTCTTAGGCTTACCTGCGGGCGATCGCGATTGGGTCGTCGTGGGCGCGACGCCGGAAGAGATGAGTGCCGCAGGATATAGCGCGGTAGGTCGAGACTTTCCGGTATTTTTGCATCCGCAAACGCATGAGGAATACGCCTTAGCGCGCACCGAACGAAAAAGTGGTCGCGGCTATAAAGGCTTTACGGTGTACGCGGCACCCGATGTCACGCTCGAAGCAGATTTACGTCGCCGCGATCTCACCATCAATGCAATGGCACGTGCTGCAGATGGACAACTGATCGATCCGTTTGGTGGGCAACGCGATTTACAAGCAGGGGTGCTGCGTCATGTGAGTGATGCATTTGTTGAAGACCCCGTGCGTATCTTGCGTGTCGCACGATTTGCGGCCCGTTTTGGCTTTGTGGTGGCGCCCGAAACAGCGGCACTGATGCAACGCATGGTGAGTGAAGGCGAAGCAGATTTTTTAGTCGCAGAGCGTGTGTGGCAAGAGTTTTCGCGCGGATTGTGCGAAGCGCGACCACAGGCGATGTTTGAAGTCTTAACGCAGTGCGGTGCTTTACAGCGCTTAATGCCACCGTTGGCCGCGTTGTTCGTTGGCCCGCATCGCGATGCAGCGTTGTCAGCGTTAGCACGAGCGGCACAAGCCCAAGCGCGCATGGAAGAACGTTTTGCCGTGCTTGGGTGGTTTGCGGCACCAAGCGCTGAAAGTGACTTTGTTGCCTTGTTCGATGCGCTACGCGTGCCGACCGAAACACGAGATTTGGTGTTGATGGCGATGCAATGTCGGGTTGCGCTCGAGGGCGCGCTCCAGGCCGATGCGCGGGCGTTACTGGATTTATTGAAACGCGCGGATGCGATTCGTCGACCGGCGCGATTTGCACAGCTACTGTGTGTGATGCAATTTGCGCAGCCATTGTGCGCACCCACCGTTGCGCGACTGAACCAAGCGTTGCATGCTGCCACTGCAGTAGATGCAGGTGCAGCGGCCGCGCGTGCGACACATCCAGCAGAGATTGCACGCTGTGTAGATGCCGCGCGTCTTGCTGCGATTACCTCAGGATGCCCATGAGCTGGAATCAATGCAAAGCACACGTTGGTTTGTGGAGCCACAATCTGTGGCGCAATCTGCTGGCCGGTACACGCCTCGCGTTCGGATTGCCCGTGCCGGCGCATGCGTTTCGTGTGTCGTTTGTGGATTTGATTTGGCTCACGCTGATCGATTGGATCGGGATCGTTATCTCTGCGGCTTATCAAGATCCGGGCGAGGTGTTTAATCCGCAATCGTTGATTGGTTTTTTTGCACAAATGACTTTAGCGCTGGGTGCAGCGGCATGGATTGCCATGGTGTACCGACGGCAGGCCTTGGCCTTGGCGCTGATGGTGGCGTGGACAGCGAGCGATCCATTTTTTCAGGTCATCATGGCCGCCACGAGCTGGATTGGTTTCCCGTTATTGGATGCCTATGCGTGGATTGTTTTCCTACTTTGGATGTTGTTGGCGGCACTACGTGCCGTTTGGTTGTTGGCTGGCGCACGCGGGACACGACGACGTCCGTTTTACTGGTCGATTGGTATCGTGTTGTTACTGTTGGTGTTGCAGGTTGGCGTGATGCCACGCCAACCCGTTTGGCTGAATGCGCCCGAGGAAACCGAGGCAACACGGTCACCATTACACACAGAACACGTATTTCATTTGCAGGGTGCGTTACTTGAACGCACGATGCAATCGATTGCGTCCGGTACACGCGGCCGAACCGAACTGTTTTTTGTCGGCTTTGCCCCTGACGGTAGTCAGCCGATGTTCTTTGATGAACTGCAAGCGGTACAGGCGATCTTGAGCGAGCGTTTTCAAGTAGCCCAACGCGCAGTGATCTTAAGTAATGATCCGCGCGTAGTACAGACCCATCCGTTGGCCAGCGCCACGAACTTGCGACGGACCTTAACGCAGGTACGCGAGCGTATGAACAGCGATGAAGATGTACTGTTGCTCTACATTGCTGGGCAAGCGGATCCGAGTTATTTGCTTCCCGCAGTTGCGCCCGGGTTGGCGTTGCAGCCGATTAATCCAACGCTCGTTGCACGTGCGTTACAAGATGCCGGTATTCGCTGGAAAATAATTGTGGTGTCTTCTTGTTATGCCGGTGGATTTATTGAGCCGTTAAAAGATGAACATACGCTCATCCTCACCAGTGCTGCAGCCGATCAGTTGTCGCTGGGTTGTATGACCAACGATCCATGGACTGCGTTTGGTGCGCCGTTATTTAATGAAGGCTTGGCAAAGTCAACGTCGTTGCTCACCGCGTTTACACAGGCACGCGAATCCATTGCTGCCGCCGAACGCGCGGCAGATTTACCGGCATCATCGCCTCAGCTATTTATCGGAGCAGCGATGGAAAAAAAGCTCAAGGCACTTGAGGCAAAAAAATAATTAGTAGCTTTTGTTAATGACGTACTACGCAGTGACAACTCATTCATCCATCGGAGGTAAGCAAACATGATTGATCTCTACACCTGGACCACACCGAATGGCCGCAAAGTTTCGGTCATGCTTGAGGAGTGCGGTTTAGCTTATCGTGCTCATGCCGTGAATATCGGAAAAAACGAACAGTTCAAGCCGGAATTTTTAGCGATGAACCCGAATCACCGCATTCCGGTGATCGTTGATTCGCACGGCCCGGATGGCAAGCCGCTGACACTGTTTGAATCGGGTGCGATTCTGGTTTATCTCGCCGGTAAGGTAGGAAAATTTTTACCGCAAAGCGATCGTGGTAAATACATCGCGCTGCAATGGTTGATGTTTCAGATGGGCGGCGTGGGCCCAATGTTTGGTCAGGCGCATCATTTCTTACGTGCTGCTCCAGAGCAAGTACCCTACGGAATTAAACGCTATACCGAAGAAACCAAGCGCTTGTATGGTGTGCTCGACAAGCGCTTATCCGAGGCCGCATTTTTGGCCGAAGAATATTCAATCGCAGATATGGCCACCTATCCGTGGGTGGCGCGTCACGAATGGCATCACGTCGATCTAGCGGCGTTTCCAAACGTGAAGCGCTGGTACGACACGATCAGTCGTCGTCCCGCCGTGGTGCGTGGTATGGCGGTGCCTGCCGTTTAAGAGGCGCTATAAGGTGTGACTGCGATCGCCGCGGCCAAATCCCGGTGGCGCAGTCATCGCCCGACCCAAACACAGCACCTTAAATAATTCGCCCATCTCTGCGGGCGAAAGCAAACGTTGCGCTTGACCCGCGAGTGAGGGATAGCGTGTGTCGTTTGGATCGGTTCGCGCGAGTACGTTTAATAGCCCGGCATCAATTAAAAAAGACGCTTGTGTGGTGTAACCAAGTATGTCTAATCCAACGGCTTGCGCTGCGCGGGCGCACGCTGAAAAATCGATGTGCGCGGTGATGTCTTGTAAGCCTGGCAAATAAAACGGATCTGTGTGTGCGTGATGTCGGTAATGACACATCAATGTCCCGGTGTTGCGCTGTGGATGCCAAAATTCCTGCGCAGCAAAACCGTAGTCGATCAAAAAAATCACGCCACGTTGTAGTGATTCGCCAAGCGAGTGGATCCACGCCTCGGCCTGTAGACCCAATTCACTTTCATACGGCGTGGGTACGGTCATGCGTTGCGCACCCTGTAACAGCGTGGCGCTGGCTGGACGCAGTGACCAGCATAGCGTGCCCTGTTGATCCACCGATACGCCACGCGAAAAAATGCCTGTGTCATCCCAACGCACCGCTTCGACAGGCAGGGCATCGAGCACTTCATTTGCAATGATCACGGTGTCACTTAGCTGGGGCAAACGATCCAACCACATGCAGCGTTGCACTAAATGCGGCGCGTGTTGCGTGAGGGTTTGGCGTTGCTCAGCAATCAGTGCCGCGCTTGGTTCAAGAATCAAGTAACGCGCAGGCAAGGCCTGCGTGTGTTCAAGTTCAAGTAAAAGTGCTGCCGCAAATGCACCGGTGCCTGCGCCAAACTCAAGTACTTGGTTGAGGCCTTGCTGAATCAGCGGTGTGATGGCTTGGGCGAAGGTTTGCGCAAACAATGACCCTAAGCCGGGTGCGGTGATGAAATCACCGGCCTCACCAAACCGCGTCGCCCCACCTGCGTAATAGCCCAAGCCTGGCGTGTACAACGCCAACTGCATATACCGCGCAAACGATATCCACCCGCCCGCCTGAGAAATTTCGGTACAAATATGCGCGTGTAGCGCATCACTCGCGGCGCGTGCTTCAACCGACGGTGTGGGCAAGGTGGGTAAGATTGACATGGGGAATACGCGAGCGCTGCGTGCGAATGGTCACCGGCATGCTCACTCATTTGGGTAGAATCTGCAATGCTTAAGCGTCCACCCGGCGCTAAAAATATCGATCACGAAGGCTTGTGCATGCGCTTGCATGTTGGCCTGCAAGCATCGATCTCGATACAAATACAATGTGCTGCACTTCATGGATCGTCCTTTGAACGCGATTGATCAACACAAGGTGGTGTTTATTACCGGTGCGGCACGCCGGGTCGGCGCTGCGATTGCGCGACGGTTGCACGCACAGGGTGCGCGGGTGGTGTTGCACCACCGTGATAGCGCGCTTGAAGCGCAAGCATTGGCAAACCAACTCAATGCAGTGCGTGCCGATAGCGCACGATGTATCCAAGCTGATTTACTGCAAGCCAATCTCACGCAAGTCGCCAAGGAAGCGCAAGCGCAGTTTGGACAGATTGATGCGTTGGTGAATAACGCGTCGAGTTTTTATCCAACAGCCATCGGTGAAATTACCGCTTCGGCATGGGACGATTTGGTTGGGACGAATCTCAAAGCACCGTTATTTTTAGCGCAAGCACTGGCGCCTACCCTAGCGCACCGACGCGGTGTGATCGTCAATATTGTGGACATTCACGCAGAGCGTCCATTGCGTGGCTATGTGGTGTACTCGTTAGCCAAGGCGGGTTTGGCCGCATTAACGCGGTCACTGGCCATGGAGCTCGCGCCGCACGTACGCGTGAATGGCGTGGCACCCGGGGCGATTGCGTGGCCCGATGATGGACAGTTTTCGCAAACAGAGCGTGAACGCATCATCGCTGACACCTTGCTCGAACGATTAGGCGAGTCCGACGACATCGCGCGTGCCGTGGCTTTTTTTGTGAATGATGCGCCTTATGTCACCGGCCAAATTTTGGCGGTGGACGGTGGCCGTTCGGTGAACATTTGAACTCATCCCTCCAACCGGTGCGCATTGCTCCCCCCAGCGCACGTGATCCACGCAAAACGCAATACGACGCCGGTAAATTAGCCAAGCGCTTACGTCGTCAAGTGGGTGAAGCGATTGCAGACTTTAAGATGATCAGCGCCGGCGATCGTGTGATGGTGTGTTTGTCCGGAGGTAAAGACAGTTACGGTCTGCTAGAAATTTTGTTGTCGTTACAAGCCAAAGCACCCATTGATTTTGAATTGATCGCCGTCAACCTCGATCAAAAGCAACCCGGCTTTCCTGACACGGTGCTCCCCGATTATTTGCGTGCGCGCGGTGTGCCGTTTCATATCGAAACCCAAGACACCTACAGCATTGTGAAGCGCGTGGTGCCCGAGGGAAAAACCATGTGTGCGCTGTGCTCGCGCTTGCGACGCGGTGTGCTGTATCGCGTGGCCAGCGAGTTGGGTGCGACGCGGATTGCGCTCGGGCATCATCGCGACGATATTTTGGCGACGTTTTTTCTGAACTTGTTTTACGCCGGAAAATTGAAAGCGATGCCGCCGAAATTGGTTTCAGATGACGGCAAACACGTTGTGATTCGTCCGCTTGCCTATGTGGCCGAAGCCGATCTGGCGGCATTTGCAGAGATCAAAAAATTTCCGATTATTCCGTGTACCTTGTGTGGCTCGCAAAGCAATCTTCAACGACAAGTGGTTGGTGAGATGTTGCGTGAATGGCAGCGTCGCCATCCGGGACGTATCGAGTCGATTGCACGTGCCCTGACCGACGCACGCCCCTCGCATTTACTTGATCACCAGCTGTTTGATTTTGCGAATTTGGCGGCCACGGGCACGCCCTCCGAAGAGGGTGATACGGCGTTTGATCCGCCCGTGATGGATCTTTCTTCGGTGAGCGCACCATCCTTGCGCTTTGCCGAAGATTAGGCGTTCTCGGAGCGACGTGTGAAGCGACGCACGCTGTGGATCGTATTGATTAGCGTGCTGTGCAGTGTGGTGCTCGCCATTGGCGGTGCGTTGATTTGGATGCGCAGTCATCTCGATACATTTGTTAAAACAGCGATCGAAACCCATGGTAGCGCCATCATTGGTGCATCCGTACAGGTGGGTGCGGTGCACGTGGACACCGCTCAAGGTGAACTCACGCTGCGGCAATTCGTGATTCATAATCCGGCGGGTTTTCACACGCCGCACTTACTGCGCGTCGACACCTTGCGTGTGGGCGTTGACCTTGCGTCGGTGCGTGAACGCTTGGTGTTGATTCGGCACATTGATGTCATTGCCCCCGATGTGATTTGGGAGCGAGGCGCGCATTTATCTAATATCGACACGACTGAACGCAATATTGCAGCGTATCGCACTAAGCATCCGCCGAAAATTGATCTTGATGTGCATTTTTTGATCCAGAAAATTGTCGTCCGTGATGCGCATGTGCAAGCCGCTGTGTCGTTGTTTCCAGATCAGCGTCTGCGCGTCCCGCTGCCAAACTTTACGTTGCACGAGTTAGGCAAGCCGCCCCATGGCATCGCCGCTGGCGATGTCGCGCATGCATTTATCGAGGCGCTGCGCGCGCAGTTACCGCATCGATAAACCGTGTGTCCCACGCTCGATGAGCGCATCGACAATCACCGTATCAGCCCTACTTGCACCCACCATCACCGGGTTGGCATCAATCGAAGCAATCCCACCTTTCGCTGCGTCGAGCAGCGCGCCGAGTTGCAGTGCAATGTGTACCAAGCCCTCGAGTGCCAGTGGTGGTTCACCACGTACGCCTGCAAACAAGGGGGCAATACGTAAGCTGTGTAAGGCTTCTTCAACCGCTTGTGCATCAAACGGCCAACGCAGCAACGCAATATCCGGCAAAGCTTCGATGTATTTGCCACCATCACCCAGCATGACCAGTGTGCCAAAGCGCGGATCGAATCGCGCTCCGACCACAAACTCACGCTGCGCTTTACGCATCGGCGCAACTAACACCGCAGCATCGGGCACGTTTAACTGCGCCAATCCCTGCATCACTGCAGTAAACGCCTCGCGCGCAGCCGCTGCGTTTTGTATGCCGAGTTTGACAAGGCCGTATTCTGATTTATGCGGCACGTGAGCCGAACAGCCTTTTATCACCACCGGTGCGCCAAAGCGTTGCAGGGCTTGTGCTGCATCTTCAGCATGACGACACAGCACATGTTCGATCGCTGGTAAGCCCGCTGCATGCAACCAGTTCAAACTATCGCTTTCAGATAAATAGCGCGCGTCGCCCGCAGGCAGTGCGGGTGCTTGGATCGGTGTGACGGGCGGTTCGGCACGACGCAGTAATGCATCGTGCTTAATCAGTTGCACCAAGGCCTCAAGCGCCGCCACTTCATGATCAAACACCACCACACCGCCGTCGCGAAATACTTTGGCTGATGCTGCCAATGGATTGGCCATCACTAAGGGACGTGCTGTTTGACGTACGAAGGTGATGCAGTCATCGAGGTAGCGCGGCAAATCGTAGCCCGCACCGGAGGCAGGCAAGCTGATGTACACCGCATCGGCGGCATCGTGCTGCGCTAACGTGTTAAGCAGATCACCAAACATCCGATTGTTGTTCAGTAGCGCTGCGGTGAGATCAATCGGATTGGCTGCTGCGCCAAACTCTGGCAACACCTTGGCAAGGTCGGCGCGTGTTGCGACATCAAAATCACCCAATGGCATACCCAAACGATGCGCGGTATCTGCGGCCATCACACACGAAGCACCCGAGTTGCTGACCGCGACAATCCGTTGACCGAGTGGGCGCGCTTGTGCGTGCCAACCTTGTAAATACAGCGGCGCAGCATTGACGAAGGCACGTACATCCTCGACACGCAAAATGCCATGCTGACGAAACAACGCAGCGACGGTGCGATCTTCTGTGGCCAATGCACCGGTGTGCGAAGTGGCGGCTTGCATGCCACGCGGAGAAACCCCTGACTTCAGCGCCACGATCGGCAAACCACGGGCTCGGGCAAAACGTGCCGCTTGTTCAAAGCGCGGTACATCAGCAATTGCTTCGAGATAGAGCAACAGCAGTTTGATCTCGGGGTCTTGCGCAACGGCCAACATAAAATCGGCCACGGTGAGATCAGCTTCATTGCCAGTGGAGCAGGCATATCGCACGCCCAAACCTGCCGTACGTAAATGTGCATACGGCAAGGCACTCATCGCGCCGGATTGGCTCACGATCGCAATGGGACCATCGAGTGGCGTGGTTTCACTAAACGTGGTGTTGAAATTAAACACCGCGCCTGAAGCAAAATTTGCCACCCCTTGCACATTGGGTCCAATCAAGCGCATACCTGCAGCACGTGCAATTCGCACCATCTCGGCTTGTTGTTGTTTTCCTTCTGCGCCCATCTCGCCAAAACCCGAAGCGATCACCACCGCGACTTTGACGCCGCGTACGGCGCAAGCACGTACCGCATCGAAGGCCGCTTGTCCGGGCACCGCAACAATTGCAAGCTCGGGAGCATCGGGTGTCGCAGATAAATCTGCGTAGGCCTTGAGGCCTTGAATTTCACTGCGATTTGGATTGATCGGATCGATGCGACCGCGATAACCAAAGCGCTGCAGATATTTAATCGGACGCCCGCCGATTTTTTCGGGGTTGTCTGATGCACCAATGATGGCGATGCTACGTGGTGCTAAAGCGATTTGTGCGCCTTCACGCACCACGTGTTTGGCGGGCTGTGTCATCAGCTGGTTTTTACGTAGCTGACCTCGAGTTCGACGTTGATGAGTGCTTGGCGCTTTTCTACTTGCACGGCGTGTAAGCCGCGCTCGAGTGCAGCCATTAACTCTTCAGGGCGACTCACGCGTATGCCTAACGCATCGGAGGCTTCGGCAACTTTTTCAAAGTGCGGTGAAGGCTCGAGTGTGGCAAACGGTGGTTGGGCCATTTTTGAAGCGGTGCCGTTTGGATACATCGCCAGTGTTGAACGATGCACCGCCGCCCAGCGTGCGTTGTTATAGACGATAAACAGTACGGGCATGCCCATTGCGCGTGACGCAAAGTGCGCGGCCGTTGGATTACCAAACATGTAGGCGCCATCACCCACCGTGCAGATGACCGTTTTGTCGCGTGCGGCAAGTTTGGCCCCGACTGCTGCACCTAAGCCCCAGCCCAATCCACCGGCTGGTGCCGAACCAAAGTATCGACCGGGCGTACGAATCTGCATTTCTTCTAACACCAAGGGATATTCGTTCACAAACAATGCGTCTTCACCACACTTGGCGTTGATGAGTTGATTGAGGCACGCCGTCACGTATTTGGTGGTGAGTGTTTTGGGCATGGTGTCGCAGCCGCTGCGTTGTGAAGCGCGTAAGGCTTCGCAGGCCTTGACCGTGCTGTCGTAGCGTGCCTTGAGTGTTGCGGCTTCTGGTGCGCGATCTGCTAATGCGTTGAGTGTTGGCGCCACCAAACCGGTGAGCGCAATGTCGGTACGAAAACCGCGTAATGGGTAGCGCGTAAACAAAGGATCGGCACCAATATGTACGATCTTTGCGTCATCGCGCGGACCACCTTGCACGGGAATCCATGGCACATCACATTCAACGACGATGACTACATCGGCGGTCTTTAATGCCGCATGCGGCTCCCATCCAGCAGCCAGCGGGTGTTCGGTCGACATCGCTAAATAACGTGGACGGTAATGCACCACAGGCATGGCCCAACGTTCAGCAAATCGTGTAAGTGCACGCGCGCCTTCGGATGTCCGACCACCGTTCGCGGTAATGAGTAATGGATTTTTTGCCGCGAGCAGCAGCTTACAAATCTCATCGAGCGCGTGGGCATCTGCGGTAGGTTGTGTGGCCGCCACTTGTGTGGTGCTGGCGCGTGGCGCGCGGCCGGTGTGCGGTAGGCCAAGAATTTCACGCGGTAAGGTGAGATACACCGGCCCCGACGGTTCTGATTGCGTAATAGCTAAGGCGCGATCTACAACGGTTTCGATTTGCTCGGGATGACGAAGTTCGTAATCCCATTTCACGAACTCGCGCAACATCGCGCCTTGATCAAAGTGTTCTTGTGCCCAATGAATATAGTTATTGCGCGCGCCAGGGACATCACCCGATTCAGTGATCGGTGTGCGACCCGCGGTAAATAACATCGGAATATTTTGACGTGCCGCGTTGATCACGCAGTTGATCGAGTTTGCAGTGCCCATGCCGACATGGACCATCATGGCTTGCGGCTTACCTGTCACCATGGTGTAGCCGTGTGCCATCGCGACCCCCATATTTTCGTGCGGCACGATCACCGGCTCCGGGACTTTGCTCCCCTTGGCCATGGCGTTTGCGTACGCCTCCACGATCGGCGCGAAATCCGTGCCGCCGTTGGCAAATAAGTAGTCCACCCCGCGCGAGGCCAACAGTTCGAGATAGGTTTCAGCGGTGGTTTTAGCGGTCACTTCGGCAGGCTGAGCGGGCTTCATGGGGAAATCTCCTCGACTTGGACTTGGGTGCGGCGGCGCACCACAATCCCTTTGTCAAACATTGGGTTAGCAAGCCCTGCATGCTACGCCGGGTGGTTGGTGGGTCAACTGTCGTTCCACAGCTGATGTGAAGTATGGTCAAGGTTTTGTCAAATTCATTTTGTCAGTATAAAATGACCCCGATGAACTGCGCACAACGACTCGTCGAAATTTTTGGAAGTCAGGCCGAAGTGGCGCGCGCGCTGTCCTTGGACCGCGCGTTGGTGAGCCACTGGGTCAAGTCTGGCTACGTGCCGGCGCGTTGGGCCATGGAGGTTGAGTTACGCACCGACGGTCGCATCGCTGCCACCGATGTTTTAAATGAAGCCGCAGAAAAAAAACCTGTCCGCGTCAAATCTAGGCCTGACGATTTTGTCGGCGCCGCAACCGGGAACGACCCTATGCTTAAGTACGCACCCGCTAAACGCATCCACTCTTTTCATCCGCCACAGCGCACCTTGATGGGCCCTGGGCCCACCGAAATTCATCCGCGTGTTCTCACCACCATGAGTCAACCCGCGATTGGTTATCTTGACCCAGTGTTTGTCGAGATGATGGAAGAGTTGAAATCGCTGTTGCGCTATGTGTATCAAACTAAAAATCCGTTGACCTTCCCGGTCTCTGGCCCCGGATCGGTGGGGATGGAGTATTGCTTTGTGAACATGGTCGCGCCGGGTGACAAGGTGGTGGTTTGCCAAAACGGTGTGTTTGGTGGACGCATGCTCGAAAACGTGATTCGTGCAGGCGGCGTGCCGGTGTTGGTTGAAGATACTTGGGGCGAACCGGTCGATCCACAAAAACTTGAAGATGCGCTGAAAAAAAATCCGGATGCGCGTGTGGTTGCGTTTGTACATGCTGAAACATCCACCGGCGCGCAATCTGATGCCAAAACCTTGGTCGAAATCGCGCACGCCCACAACGCACTCACGATTGTGGATGCGGTCACTTCATTAGCGGGCACGCCGGTGCTGGTGGATGAATGGGAAATCGATGCGATTTATTCGGGCAGTCAGAAATGTTTGTCGTGTACTCCGGGCTTATCGCCGGTGTCATTTAGCGAGCGCGTGGTCGATCACGTGAAAGCGCGCAAAGACAAAATTCGCAGCTGGTTTATGGACATGAACTTGTTGCTCGGCTATTGGGGTGCAACCACACGCACTTACCATCACACCGCGCCCACTAATTCGTTATTTGCGTTGCATGAAGCGTTGTTATTGATTCGCGAAGAAGGCTTAGAAAACGCGTGGGCGCGCGCGCATCGTCATCATGTGGCGCTCAAGGCTGGCCTCGAAGCGATGGGTTTAACGTTCTTGGTAAAAGAACAATATCAACTGCCTCAAATGAACGCGGTGTTGTGTCCAGCGGATGTGAATGAAGCCGAAGTGCGCAAGCGCCTGCTCGCTGAGTTTGGTATTGAGATCGGCGCAGGCCTTGGACCATTGGCAGGCAAAATCTGGCGCTTTGGTTTAATGGGTTACTCGTGCCGCCCCGATAACGTGATGTTGTGTTTATCGGCGTTGGGTTCGGTGTTGTCAGACTTGGGCCTGCCTGTACATGTTGGTGACGCAGAATCGGCAGCACACGGTGCGTATGCTCAAATGCATGTGAAAGACGCGCAGCGCAAGAAAAAAGCGGCTTAGTCTTTACCGCTTGTGCGACAGGCCGAGCCGCTCCCAAATGGTGGTGGTGAGGCCAGCTTGATTGAGCGTGTAAAAGTGCAGACCAGGCACACCGGCTTGCAATAGCTGCTCACATAAACGCGTGACCACGTCTAAACCAAAGGCACGAATCGAGGCGCTGTCATCGCGATAGCCTTCGAATTTAATACGCATCCAGCGTGGGATTTCGGCGCCGCAGGTTTCTGAAAAACGCGCGAGCTGCGAAAAATTATTGATCGGCATGATGCCAGGCACGATCGGGATATTTACGCCCGCTGCAGTGGCTTCATCTAGAAACCGAAAATATGCATCGGCGTTATAAAAATATTGCGTGATCGCAGCGTTTGCACCTGCGTCAACTTTTTGTTTGAAGTACTTCACTTCATCTGCCGCATGCCGTGTTTGCGGATGGTACTCGGGATAACAGCCGACTTCGATATGAAACCAATCACCAGTTTGCGCACGGATAAAGGCAACCAGTTCATCGGCATGCCGTAACTCACCAGCCATGGCGATGCCCGAGGGTAAATCGCCGCGCAATGCCACCAAATGGCGAATACCGTTGTCTTTGTATTGCCCAATGATTTGCGCGATCTCCGCTTTAGTCGAGGCGACACACGACAGATGCGGCGCGGCTTCAAATCCTGCGCGACCAATTTCAAGCACGGTGTCGAGCGTGCCCGATTGCGTCGAGCCGCCGGCGCCAAACGTCACCGAGAAAAATTTTGGTTGCAGCTGCGCAAGCTGCTGCCACGTGTGCTGCAGCTTGGTTTTGCCTTCGGGGGTGCGCGGCGGGAAGAATTCGAAACTAAACGTTTTATGCATGGCGGTTGTACGCTGAACGAACAACGAGAATCAAGCCGCGGTACACACATTGACGCGTGTACCGCGGAGCTTGCCGCGACGATGTTTAGTAGCGGTAGGTGTCGGGCTTGTACGGACCGACCTTGGGTACACCGATGTAACGTGCTTGCACATCCGTGAGTTCGGTCAGCTGCGCGTTGAGCTTTTTCAGCTGTAAGCGCGCGACTTTTTCATCCAGATGCTTGGGTAGCACATACACGCCGATCGGGTATTTGGCGGTGTTGCAAAACAGCTCGATTTGCGCGATGGTCTGATTGGCAAACGAAGAGCTCATTACATACGACGGATGGCCCGTGCCACAACCCAGATTCACCAAACGTCCTTTGGCGAGCATGATGATGCGTTTGCCGTCCGGAAAGATGACGTGATCGACTTGCGGTTTGATTTCTTCCCACTTGCAATCGTTTAAGCCAGCGACATCAATCTCGTTATCAAAGTGACCGATGTTGCATACGATGGCTTGGTCTTTCATTTTCTTCATGTGATCGACTGTGATGACATGAAAGTTGCCGGTGGCGGTGACAAAGATGTCGGCTTTATCCGCCGCGTAATCCATGGTCACCACACGGTAGCCTTCCATCGCGGCTTGCAGTGCGTTGATTGGGTCAATTTCGGTGACCCAGACTTGGGCGGAAAGTGCGCGGAGGGCTTGTGCCGAACCTTTACCCACATCGCCGTAACCTGCCACGACGGCCACTTTGCCGGCAATCATCACATCGGTGGCGCGCTTGATGCCATCGACCAAGGACTCGCGGCAACCGTACAGGTTGTCGAATTTGCTCTTGGTGACCGAATCGTTCACGTTGATGGCCGGGAAAGCGAGCTTGCCTTCTTTGGCCATCTGGTACAAACGATGTACGCCGGTGGTGGTTTCTTCGGTGACCCCTTTGATTTCTTTCAAGCGGGTTGAATACCACTTTGGATCTTGCGCCAATTTGGCTTTGATCGAGGCAAACAGCGAGGTTTCTTCTTCGCTGGTGGGGTGGCTGATGACTGCCAAATCGCTTTCCGCACGCGTGCCTAAATGCAACAGCAATGTGGCATCGCCACCGTCATCAAGAATCATGTTGGATTGACGACCGTTGGGCCACTCAAAAATACGATGGGTGTATTCCCAGTACTCATCGAGCGTTTCGCCCTTGTAGGCAAACACGGGCGTGCCTTTGGCGGCAATCGCAGCGGCGGCGTGGTCTTGCGTAGAGTAAATGTTGCATGAGGCCCAACGTACTTCAGCGCCCAATGCTTGCAGCGTTTCGATGAGCACCGCGGTTTGAATGGTCATGTGCAAAGAACCCGTGATACGGGCGCCACGCAGCGGCTGCTGGGCGGCATATTCTTCGCGGATCGCCATCAAACCAGGCATTTCGGTTTCGGCGATTAAAATCTCTTTGCGGCCCCATTCGGCCAGAGAGAGGTCAGCCACGACATAATCGTGGGTCGTCTTGGGTTGTAGTACGGCGTTCATCACGCCCTCCTTTCAGTATCGAAAAAAGTTCGTGAGCGCCGTTGCGGTAGGAATCTCTCAAGCCTGGCATCGGCTGTGAACCGACGTCGCAACGCTCCTTGAGAGGCGCGTATTCTATGTGCTGGTGAAACATTTTGAAAGAGCTCGAGTATGAATTCCGACCTAAACAGCGCAAACGTCGACGCTTTGCAACGCATTCTTGCGGTGGTGCCGCGTTGGACTGGGGTGCAATCGGCGCGTGAGGCCTTGGGGCTGCAAGATCACGTGCTGTTACATGCGGGGCCACCGTTACCGGATGCGCGTCAGTTACCACCGCCGATGCGCCATGCTGCGATCTTGAGTTGTCTTGCCGAAGGTTGGGCAACCGATCGCGCTGGTGCTGAAGCGCTGATTGACGCCGGTCGCGTGCGCTTCGAACCGACGGCCGCACATCGCGCCTCAACACCACTGGTGGCGATGATTAGCGCCAGCACGACGTTGGCGTTGATTGAATCGGGTGAAGGTGCCAACAAAGTGCGTTGGCACGGATTTCTTGGTACCGGTGGTGGTGCACAAATGCGCTTCGGGTCGTGTGACCCAGTGATTGTTGAGCGACTGAAGTTTCGTGAACAAACACTCGCGCCGGGATTTGCTGCGTTGTTGAGCGCGGGCCCAGTCGATTTACTGTCGATTGCGCGCTCTGCGCTGACTGAGGGTGATGATTTACACAATCGTCTATCGAGCGCCACGCAAGTGTTACATGGGGTACTGAGTACACGCAAAACCGATGCCGCGGATACACAAGCGGCCCTACAAACGCTGATCGAAGCGCCGCTGTATTTTTTAAATGTGTGGATGCCCGCTTGCGCGTTGATGTTGGATGCTGCGCGCGGCGTGGCTGGTTCAAGCGTGGTGACACGCTTGTGTGCCAACGGACAAGTGACCGGCATTCAATTGGCCGGCTTACCGGATCGTTGGTTTACCGCCCCTGCTGGTTTGGTGCAGGGGCCGTACATGAAAGGACTGACTATCCCCGACCCACAGTTTCCGCCCGCGACGGGCGATAGCGGCATTATCGATGCGTTTGGTTTAGGTGGTCAGGTGTTACGTCGTGCACCGAGTTTGCTGACGGCGTTTGAGCCGTGGCTCGCCAAAGATGATGCGCAACGCGCACAAAGCTTGCTGTGTGCCATGCATCCGGTGTTGGGTGTAGCGGTCGGTGTCGATGCCGCGGCGGTGATCCGAACGGGGCGTGCGCCGGTGCTTTCAACCGGTATGGTGGATCCCTTGGGTCGCGGTTTGTTGGGCCGCGGTTTGGGTGAAATGCCGATGGCGCCGTTTCGTGAAGCGATGGCTGCGTTGGGTTAAGGCGCGATCGAACGCTTTTTTGTCGCCAAATAAACAAAACGCCCAGACTGGCTGGGCGTTTTGTCAAAGTCAACAGCGTTGCGGATTTTTTTTGCGGCAGCACGTGGTGTTACGCAACCGCGATGACACACAAGTTATGCCGCTGATTTCAGCGCCGCAGCTTTGTCGATGGCTTCCCAAGTGAACTCAGGCTCATCACGCCCAAAGTGGCCATAGGCCGAGGTCTTTTCATAGATCGGACGCAATAGGTTGAGCATTTGAACGATGCCTTTGGGACGCAAATCAAAATGCGTTTGCACCAGTTGCGAGAGTTTTTCGTCCGAAATTTTTCCGGTGCCTTTGGTGGTGACCATCACGCTGGTGGGTTTGGCCACACCAATGGCGTAGCTGACTTGCACCAGACATTCTTTGGCTAAACCAGCGGCCACAATATTTTTGGCGACATAGCGCGCAGCGTAGGCCGCTGAGCGGTCGACCTTTGAAGGGTCTTTACCCGAGAACGCGCCACCACCGTGCGGTGCTGAACCACCATACGTGTCGACAATGATCTTGCGACCGGTGAGGCCGCAATCGCCGCTCGGACCGCCGATTTCAAACGCACCGGTGGGGTTCACTAAATAATTAATTTTGCCTTTGATCAGCTCTTTGGGTAGCACGGGCTGGATGATTTGCTCAATCACCGCTTCTTCGATTTGTTTGTGCGTTAGACCGGGGCCGTGCTGGGTAGAGAGCACCACCGTGTCGATGGAATCAGGTTTGCCATTCACGTAGCGGATCGTGACCTGCGATTTTGCATCTGGACGCAGCCATTTTAAACGGCCATCGCGACGCACTTCGGATTGACGCTCGACCAAGCGATGTGACAAATAAATCGCCATCGGCATCAGTCCGGGTGTTTCGTCACATGCGTAACCAAACATTAAGCCTTGGTCACCCGCGCCTTGATCGAGATCCAAGCCACTGCCTTCGTTCACGCCTTGGGCGATGTGTTGTGATTGTTCGCCATAGGCCACTAAGACGGTACACGTGCCGGCATCAAATCCAATTGCCGGATCGGTGTAACCAATACGTCGAATGGTTTTGCGCGCGATGTCGCGAAAATCTAAATTTTTTGCGCCGGTCGTGATTTCACCGGCCAAGACCACGAGATTGTCTTTGACCAGCGTTTCGGCTGCCACGCGCGAACGCGGGTCCTGGGCTAGAATTGCATCAAGAACCGCGTCGGAAATTGCGTCTGCAACTTTATCGGGATGGCCTTCCGAGACCGACTCGGAGGTAAAAAGATATTCGCTCATGCGTGGCTGCCTACTGTTGAGGTGGACGAAGTGGGCGCACACCAAAGACCAAACCAATGGCGCGCGCTCATTAAGGTTTGCAAGGATAGCAGAGCTTGCCGTGACTTCCCACTCTTGCCGATTCGTGTTGCGTCGGATGAAAGCTTGATCGTTTGATGCTTTTTTTGTTGCGTCTGCTGGCCTATGTTCCATTGCCCGTATTGCATGCGGTCGGTGCGATGCTCGGTTGGACAATGTATGGCGCATCAGCGCGTTATCGCCGTCATTTACGCGACAATCTCGCGCAAGCCGGTTACGGCGACGATCAACGTGTGCGTCATGCAGCGATTACGTCGGCCGGTTGCATGCTCACCGAATTGCCCGCGTTATGGCTACGACCTCATCCATCGGTCATCAAATTAATCCGCGCTGTTGAGGGCTGGGATCACGTCACGCAAGCGCAAGCTGCCGGTCAAAGTATCGTGTTTCTGACGCCACACTTGGGGTGTTTTGAGATCAGTGCGCAATACGGCACATTTCACTTTCCGATGGCGATTTTGTATCGCGCACCTCGTTTGCGTTGGTTAGAAACCGCCATGCGCGCCGGCCGTGCTCGACAAGGCGTGCATCTGGCCACCGCAGACCGCACGGGTGTTCGCGAATTATTGGCGGCACTCAAACGTCGAGAAGCGATTGGCATCTTGCCGGATCAAGTGCCTGGTGAGGGCGAGGGCGTATGGGCTGATTTTTTTGGTCGACCGGCATACACCATGACGTTGGCGCCGCGCTTGGCCGCGCGTGAAGGAACCGTTTGTTTGATTGCATTTGCGCGACGTTTGTCGTGGGGCCGCGGTTACGTGCTCTCCATTCGCCCATACGCGCCGCCCAAAAACGATGCCTCACCTGCCCAACAACTCAATCAAGCACTCGAGGACTTAATTCGGACCTGTCCTGGCCAGTATCTGTGGGGCTACAACCGCTACAAAGTACCGGCGCGGGCCTCCGAACCACAAGCCACCGTTGGGCAACAACACAGCCAATGAGCGCGTTTATTTTTATGGCGATGTGGTTGGTGCACCGTTTACCGTTATCGGTGTTGGCGCGGTTGGGTGCATGGGTGGGTGATGCCTTATGGTGGTTGATTCCTGAGCGTCGTCGGGTCACGCAAATTAATTTGTCGTTGTGTTTTCCTGAGATGTCAGCGCAAGCACGCGAGCAACTGGCGCGCGAACATTTTCGTGCCTTTGCGCGCAGTTTTATCGAACATGCGTTGTGGTGGTGGGCACCAAAAGCGCGGATTGAACAATTGGTGCAGCTTGAGGGACTCGAACATTTAGAAGCATGTGCTGGTCGTCCGGTGATTATTTTGGCGCCCCATTTTGTTGGGTTGGATGCGGCGTTTGCACGACTGAGTTGCACCGGAAATTTTGCGTCGATGTATGCGCATCAAAAAAATCCACGTTATGACGCGTTGTTGCTTGCTGGACGCACGCGCTTTGGGCAACAGCGATTATTGTCACGTCAAGACGGCGTACGTGCGGTGTTGCGTGCCATGGGCGAAGGCCTGCCGTTTTACTACTTGCCTGATTTGGACTTCGGTCCGCGCGATGCGATTTTTGTGCCGTTTTTTGGTGTCCCAGCGGCAACTGTCACAGGCGTTTCTCGGATTGCGCGCGTCACCAAGGCCGTGGTGTTGCCGTGCGTGGCCAAGATGCAGCCCGGTGGTGAGGGTTATGTTGCGCAACTCTTACCCGCGTGGCGCGACTTTCCGGGCACCGATGTGGCCACTGACACGCAACGTGTGAATGCCTTTATCGAGGCGCAAGTACGCCAAATGCCAGCGCAATATTTTTGGTTGCACAAACGCTTTAAAACACGCCCACCAGGCATGCCATCGTTTTACCCCAAGGACTGATCAGCACGCAGCTCAGCTAGAATCTATTGATGAAAATTGCTTTCACCAAAATGCACGGCGCTGGAAATGATTTCGTGGTGATCGATGCCACTGTTACACCATTTACCCTCAGCGCAGCACAACTGCGTCGGCTGGCCGATCGGCATGTCGGTGTGGGCTGCGATCAAATTTTGGTGGTTGAACGCGCGCAGAGTGCAGCCGATTTTCGGTATCGTATTTTTAATGCTGATGGTGGCGAAGTCGAACAATGCGGCAACGGCGCACGCTGCTTTGTAAAGTTTGTGTTCGATCGCGGCTTCACTCAGCAGCGCGAAATTCGCGTTGAAACACTCAGTGGACTGATCACATTACGACGCGAAGACGACGGTCAAGTGACCGTCAATATGGGTGCCCCGGTGTTTGATGTGACGCGCATCCCTTTCCAGCCTGCTGATGCAGCCGATGCACACGCGTTGCTGCATCGCTTAACGCTGGATTCGGGCGATCGTGTCGAGGTCTCGGTGTTGTCGATGGGTAACCCGCATGCCGTGTGCGTGGTGGCCGATGTCGAGACCGCGCCTGTGGCCAGCCACGGGCCGCAAATGGAACATCACGCGCAGTTTACACGGCGGGTGAATGTGGGCTTTATGCAAATTGTGAACCGCAACCATCTGCGTTTGCGCGTCTTCGAACGCGGTGCCGGCGAGACGCTGTCCTGTGGCACGGGTGCTTGTGCCGCGGCGGTGGCTGGGATACGCCTAGGACACCTCGATTCACCGGTGCAAGTCGATACCCGCGGCGGGCGTTTGACCATTCAATGGGCAGGCGGTGACAATCCAGTCTTACTTACCGGCCCAGCGGCCACTGTTTTTGAGGGATCCATTGAACTCTGACGATATCGCTCGCTATTTAATCGAGCACCCTAAGTTTCTTTCGACGTTCTTTGCCGAAAATCCGGCGCTTTTAGAAGCGGTGCGCGTACCCCATCCGCATACCGGTAGCGCGATTTCATTGGCTGAACGACAAACACTCGCGCTGCGCGACAAAACGCGCGTTTTAGAAGGCAAGCTCGGCGAGCTGATTAGCTTTGGCGAAGAAAACGACGCGATCAGCGACAAGGTGCATCGCTTGGCGGTGTCGCTCCTCGCGGCCGATGATTATTCAGCCGCGGTGCGCGTGTTGTATCAACAAATGCATGAGGATTTTGTGGTCGAACACGTGGCGCTGCGTTTGTGGGGACGTGATCTTCCAGTTGGTGCACCGGAGGCGATTGCATGTAATGACGAACAACGCGCCTACATCGATACCATCGGTGGGCCGCAGTGCGGCCCGAGTGCCAACAATCCGTTGCGCACGGTGTTTGGCGATCAAGCTCAGACCCTGGCGTCGATGGCGGTGGTGCCGCTGGGTACAACCAACACGTTCGGTGTGTTGTTGCTGGCCAGCGAAGACGATCAGCGCTTTCATTCGGCGATGGGCATGTTGTATCTGCGTCGTATCGGTGAACTGCTAGGCGCTGCGCTCGCCGTGCGCTTGTAAGACAACCAATGGCCGCGCAACTGACCGGCCCGAGCACGCAGCCATTGATTGATGCATGGCTTGCGTCGTTGCGTCACCAACGACGCCTTGCTGCGCCAACGCTACGCAATTACGCGCACGCTGCCACACGACTTACGCAACTGATGGCGGGAGCGGCATTGTCTAGTCTGACCGCCGTTCAAGTGCGGCGTTTTGTGGCGCGGTTACATGCACAGGGGTTATCCCCGCGGGCCCTGGCCCTTGAATTATCAGCGTGGCGCAGTTTATTTCGTTGGCTAAATCGGCATCATGGTCTTGAGCACAATCCAGTGCTCGGTGTGCGTGCGCCAAAAGCGGCGCGCGGCTTACCTAAGGCGTTGTCTGTCGAAGCTGCGCAGCAACTATTGACTGAATCATCCTCACCAGACGCTTCGCCACCCGATGCTGCGCTCATTCGCGATCGCGCGATGTTTGAACTGCTGTATTCCTCGGGACTGCGTCGCGCAGAACTGTTGGCGTTAAACGTCAATGACGGGCGACTCGATTTGCAGGCCGGTGAAATAACGGTGACGGGTAAAGGACAACGTTCGCGCACCATCCCGGTTGGAGCGCCCGCCTGTACGGCCTTACGCGCTTGGTTAGGTGTGCGTGAACAGCTCGCCGCACCGGATGAACCGGCGTTATTTGTCGGCGCGCGCGGACATCGCTTGCATGCCTCGGCGTTAGCGGTGCGGTTAAACGCTTGGGCGCGTCAGCGTCAGCTGCATCATGGTGTGCATCCGCATGTACTGCGTCATTCATTTGCATCGCACGTCTTGCAATCATCACAAGATCTACGTGCGGTGCAAGAGTTACTTGGCCACGCCAGTATTGCGACCACGCAAATTTATACGCACCTAGATTTTCAAGCCTTAGCGAAGGTGTATGACGCTGCTCACCCACGCGCGAAGCGCAAGTAAACGTAGCGCACCCCAACGGAACGCCAGATCAATCATTCAGGCTGCACACTCACGTCATGCAAACCGAACATCCATCGAGCACATCTCCTGCGTCTGGACCATCATCCCCAGGCGTGTTGTTTTTAGCTTTTATGCAATTAGCGTTGCAGGGGTTTGGCGGTGTGTTGCCGGTGGCGCGTCACGCGCTTGTTGAAAAACGGCGTTGGCTCACCATGGATGCATTTACCGATGTGTTGGCGCGCTCACAAGCGTTACCTGGACCCAATATCGTTAACGTCGGTGTGAGTTTGGGTGCGCGTTGGTTTGGTATACGTGGCGTGTTTGCGGCTTTAGGTGGCTTAATGCTTGTGCCCTTTATGCTGATGATGGTGTTGTGCGTGTTTTACGCCAGTTTTGCAAGCACACCCGAGGTTGCTGGCGCGCTACGAGGTGTGGCTGCAGTGTCTGCAGGACTCATTATTGGCACCGCGTTACGTATGACGGCCTCACCGCGCATGCGTTCGTGGCGTGCCTTGTTTGGTGTGGCAGCATTTGTTGCAGTCAGTGGGATGCGCGTGTCTTCTGTGCCGGTGTTATTAATCGCCGCGCCTTTATCGATTGTTAGTGCGTGGTGGTCACAGCGCACAAAAAAATCGCCGCTGCCCACATGAACGATCGACTGTCGATATTGGCGCTGGATTTTTTAATGCTCTCGCTGCTGTCGGTGGGCGGTGCCGCCACGTTGCTTCCCGAAATGCATCGTAATTTGGTCGAAGTGCATGGTTGGATGCGGAGCGAACAATTTGCGCAGCTCTATGCCTTGGCGCAAGCTGCCCCCGGACCCAATGTGTTGGTGGTGAGTGCGCTTGGTTGGCAAGTGGCCGGTGTGGCTGGTGCGATCGTGAGCACGTTGTGCATGATTGTGCCGTCATGCATTTTGATGTTTTGTGCAGATCGATTTTTAGCCAGTTCGCGTGGGCAATCCTTACGCGAGATATTAGATAACGGCTTGGCGCCTATTGCTGCCGGGTTGCTTGGTTCTGCCGGTGTGTTGCTCGCGCGCACTGCAGATATCAATACCATTGCGCTGATCTTAACGATTGCAGCTGCATTGATTTCGTGGCGCACGCGCTTACATCCGTTATGGATGATCGCGCTTGGCGCGGCATTGGGTGCCGTGGGTTGGGTATGAAACAAACGCGCGTACGTTTAAAACCAGGACGCGATAAATCGTTGCGACGTGGTCATCCGTGGATTTTTTCTGGGGCGATTGCGCAAGCAAGCGGTACACCGCAGTCGGGTGAAACGGTGTGCATCGAAAGTGCAGAAGGTGAAGCCCTCGCGTTGGCAGCATGGAGCGCGTCGTCGCAAATTCGTGCGCGCGTGTGGAGCTTTGCAACCGATACGGTGATCGATGCAGCGTTTATTCACGCGCAAATTGAAGCGGCGATTGCGTTGCGTACCAAGCTACCTGAACTCGCACCGACACACACGAACGCGCAGCGCTTGGTGCACGGCGAATCCGATGGCTTACCTGGATTGATTGTCGATCGTTACGCCGACATTGTTGTCGTGCAAATTCTTTCGGCTGGTATGGAGCGTTGGCGTGAAGCGGTGTTTGATGCGTTGCATCTGCAAACGGGCGCGTCGGTCTATGAACGCTCAGATGCTGAGGTGCGTGCGCTCGAAGGACTGCCGCAACGTGTCGGCGCCGTGCGTGCAAACGATCACATGGTATGGCACGCGCCGATTCATGAGCATGGCCTGCAGTTTCATGTCGATGTGGTGGGCGGCCAGAAAACTGGTTTTTATTTAGATCAACGCGATAACCGTCAGCGCATCCGTGCCTTGGCTAATGGTCGTCGTGTGCTGGATTGTTTTTGTTACACCGGGGGGTTTGCATTGGCGGCGGCAGCGGGTGATGCCCAATCGGTGTTGGCCTTAGATAGCTCTGAGCTTGCACTGCACACCGCGCGTGAAAACGCACAACGCAACGCTTGTGCCGAGCGTGTGACGTTTACGCAAGCCGATGTGTTTGCGCAGTTGCGTGAGCTGCGCAATCGCCACGAGCGCTTTGACCTGATCGTGCTCGACCCACCCAAATTTGCGCCTACTGCTGCGCAAACCGAACGTGCAGCGCGCGCTTACAAAGACATTAATTTATTGGCCTTGAAGTTGCTTGCGCCCGGTGGTTTGTTGGCGAGTTTTTCGTGTTCGGGTGGTGTGGATGCAGGCTTATTTCAAAAAATTTTGGCAGGTGCCGCGGTCGACGCTGAAGTGGATGCCCAAATCATTGGGCATTTCGCTGCTGCCGCAGATCATCCCGTACGATTGGCCTTTCCAGAGGGTGATTACTTGAAGGGGCTATTGATTCACCGGCCCTAAGTGTTGCGTAAATCACCGCGTGCGGTGTGATGAAAACCCCCCCTGCGTTGTTTGCGTCGACGTGCAAATCACGGCGGGTAGGAGATCAACGATGAGTGGACGACATGTCGCAGTGATTGGGGCGGGGGTGGTCGGGGCCGCCAGTGCGCTTGAACTTTTACGTGCTGGGTATCGGGTCACGCTGATTGATCCGGCCGAACCCGGTGGTGAACAAGCGGCAAGTTACGGTAACGCAGGGTGGTTGTCTTCGCATTCAGTTTCACCACCTGCCATGCCTGGCGCGTGGAAACACATTCCCAGTTACTTAACTGATCCACTCGGGCCATTGGCAGTGCGTGCGACGTATTTGCCGCGTGCCTTGCCTTGGCTTACACGCTACTTGTATTCGGGGGCCACGCAAGCGCGTGTTGAAACCACAGCGCGCGCCTTACGCAGTATGTTGTTTGATGCGCCAGCGTTGCATGCACGCTTAGCGCGCGAAGCCGAGGTCTCGCACTTGGTTGAACAACACGGTCTATTGCATGCGTATCGTTCACGCGCAGACTATCTGGCAGACGCCTTTGGTTGGAAATTACGTCGTGATGCAGGCATTGCGCTGACCGAATGGGACACCGATACGCTGCGTGCACAAGAACCGGATTTACACCCACGCTATACCTTTGGTGTGTGGGTGGCAGAAGCCGGACGCTGTCGCAACGTGGGCGCGTACACCGCGGCCTTAGTCGACGCGGCCTTGGTGCGTGGCGCCGAATTACAACGTACGCGCGCCCTTGGTTTCGAAATCGTCGACGCACGCTTAAAAGCCGTGCGTACGGAAGCCGGACGCATTGCATGTGATTACGCAGTAATTTGTGCGGGCGCGCGCGCTCAAGCATTGGCTGCAGCAGCGGGCGATCCGGTGCCGTTAGAAACCGAACGTGGTTATCACGCGGTGATCACCGACACCACCATCGGACCGCGCACCTCGACCATGGCCATGGATTGCAAGATCATCGTCAATGCCACTGAGACGGGATTACGCGTAGCTGGACAGGTTGAAATCGCCGGCTTAGATGCTTCACCGAATTGGGCACGCGCGCATATTTTGCGTGACTTACTGCTGACCATGTATCCGGGGCTGCCGCAGGCACCGGCGCAATCACAACTACGTTATTGGATGGGCCATCGCCCCAGTCTGCCAGATGGCCTGCCATGTATCGGTCATGCGCAAGCCAGTCGCGATGTCGTGCATGCATTTGGACATGGTCACGTTGGTTTGGGTAGTTCGGCGCGTACGGGTCGCTTGGTGGCGCAATTAATTTCGGGCGCAAAGCTGGACATCGATATCGCCCCGTTTGACCCGCGGCGCTTTCGATAATACCGACGCGGCGTTAAAACCAATCGCCCGTCGAGCGATCACAGGCTAAAATCCGCCTCCCGTCGCGTCCGGCCCATCGGCGCGGCGTTCTGTAGAAGGAGTGTTTATGTCGGAGCAAGCCATGGTGCCTGTCACCATCCTCACCGGTTTTTTAGGCAGTGGTAAGACCACGTTGCTAAATCGTGTCTTAAAAGAAAATCACGGCATGAAAATCGCCGTCATCGAAAACGAATTCGGTGAAATTGGTGTCGACAACGACATTCTCGAAACCGGCGATGAACAAATCGTCGAGATGAATAACGGTTGCATTTGCTGCACCGTGCGCGGCGACTTAATCCGTATTCTTGGAGAACTGAAAGCCAAACGCACCGCCGGCAGTTTGAAGTTTGATCGTGTCGTGATTGAAACCACAGGCATGGCAGACCCGGGGCCAGTAGCACAAACATTTTTTACCGACGAAGAAATCGGCGGTTATTACTTACTCGACTCGATCTTGACCTTAATCGACGCCAAGCACGCGACGCAGACGCTTGATGAGTTTCAAGAAGCACAAGAGCAGGTCGGCTTTGCCGATCGCTTGTTACTCTCCAAAACCGATTTGGTGGGTGAGGATGAGGTGAATGCACTGTCGGCGCGATTGCGCAAAATGAATCCGCGCGCGCCGATAAAAAAGGTGCATTTTGGCGAGATGCCGATTCAAGAAATTTTTGATATTCGTGGCTTTAATCTCAACGCAATTCTGGAAATCGATCCTTCATTTTTAATTGATAACCACCACGAGCATCACGACGAAGTGGACTCGTTTGTGTTTCGGACCAATCAGCCGTTTGACGGACAAAAGCTCGAGCAATTTTTAGGCGGAATGATTCAGGTGTATGGCCCCGATTTGCTTCGCTATAAAGGGGTGTTGTGGATGAAGGGAAACCCCAACCGCGTGGTGTTTCAGGGTGTGCATATGATGATGGGCGGTGATACCGGCAAACCCTGGGCCAAGACCGATAAAAAAGAATCGGTGATGGTCTTTATCGGAAAAAAATTACCGAAAGATTTGTTTATTGCTGGCTTGGAGCAGTGTTTAGCGAACGCAAAATAATGCAGCGGATGTCCAAAAAACTGCTGGGAATTTTTCTTGCTGCTGCCGTGCTGTTGGCGGTGCAAGGGGCGCTGATCCATCCGTTGGAGCATCTGTTGCGCGAACAGAGTTCGTCTGCACAAGAGGCGACGCGTTTGGCGGTATCGACCGCTTCACACGTTGACGAACAGCGCTCTGAGCAACGCACTGCCACAACGAATACGCCAACCGATACGCCAACCAATGCACCAACGACGCAGCATTCCTGTCTGTTGTGTGTGGCGTTATTTGATGTGGGTCATCTGCTCACATCAGCGAGCGCGAGCGCTGCGCCCGTGATTGCATTGGGTGTTGCCCCGATTCTTGCGCTGCATCGTGACGTGGTGGTAGCAACGCCGCCGATCGTCTACGACGGCCGCGCGCCACCGCGCTGCTGAAATCCGGTTGTTGGTCGTCGAACTATCACTCACGCGAGTGTTGTTTGACACGTTGATTCGGTGAACACGCTGTTCACATGATCACCTTGGATTTCAGGAGTAACCATGCGCAGAGTTTTGAGACGGGGTCTGGTGGCCCTGAACACCTGTTTGTTTACAACAGCATTGTGTGCGCAAACCGCCGCACCCAGCACTGCTGTGCCCACTCCCATTGAGACGGACGCAACCACCGATGCGGTGGTGATTCACGCGGATCCATTCGGGCGAACATCAACGCTGTTTGACTTAGTCGCGCCTGCGGCGGTGTTAGAAGGCCGCGCGTTGTCGTTACGTCACGCGCCAGGATTAGCGGATGCGTTGATTGATCTGCCAGGGGTCAGTAGTAGCGGCTTTGGTCCGAACGTGGCCCGACCGGTGATCCGTGGCATGGATGGTGACCGATTACGCGTGTTACAAAACGGCGTGGGGATGATCGATGCTTCGGCAGCAAGCCCCGATCATGCAGTGAGTGTGGATCTGGCGCCAATCGAGCGTGTTGAAGTGGTGCGTGGTCCAGCAGCGTTATTGTTTGGCGGAAACGCCGTCGGTGGCGTAGTGAATCTTGTCGATGGTCGTATTGCTACGGTGCCCGTGTTGGGTGTGCGCGGTGAATTTGAACCGCGTCTTGGTGGTGCGGCTCACGAACAAAGCATGCGTTCGCATGTGGATGCAGGCGATGGACAGATCACGGTGCATGCCGACGCCTACCGACGTACCACGCAAAACTTAGCGATACCAGGTCATGCAATCTCAACGCGATTACGCGCGTTATCGACCAATGGGCTCACGACATCGCAACTGTCGGCGTCTGGCCGTTTGCCAAACTCAAATCAATTGGCAGAAGGCGGTGGACTCGGGAGTTCGGTGGCTTGGACCGATGGGTATGCCGGTGTGTCTGTTGGCATGACCAATAGCAATTACGGCACCGTGGTCGAACCTAACGTCCGGATCAAAATGGAATCGATGCGTTGGGATGCTGCGGCTGAACAACGCAATCTTTCGGGTCCGATTCAAACAGTGCGTGTCAAATGGAGTTTAACCAATTATCGTCACGACGAACTCGATGGCGGCACCATCAACACCACGTTTCTGAGCGGCGGACACGATGCACGATTGGAATTGGTCCATCGTGATGTGGGTCGGTTGAAGGGTTTGTTTGGTCTGCAATCGAGTGCTCAAAACCTCACGGCCAACGGAAGCGAAGCGTTTTTACCTGGCACGCGTAACGAAGCCGTTGCATGGTTTGTGTATGAAGAACTCGATCTTCAACAGGTACGTCTCAGCGCTGGTATGCGACGCGATGCGATCAAAGTCAATGCCGGGGCATTTGTGGATGCCAGCGGCGCGGCCACTGCATCAAATGCACAAAACTTTGCGCCACAAAGTCGTGCGCTGGGAGCGTTGTGGACGATACAACCTGGATGGGCGCTGGCGTCGAATCTCACTTGGACACAGCGCGCGCCAAGTGTGACCGAGCTTTATGCCAACGGGAAGCACGCGGCCACCAGCGCGTTTGAAGTGGGTGATCGTACGTTGGGTCTAGAAAAATCGCGCGCTATCGATTTGTCGTTGCGTAAAACGGCGGACCGTCTTACTGGCAGCGTCGGTATTTTTCAACACCGCTTTGAAAATTTTATTTATCTCTCGCCCGCGCTGTCTTCGGGTACACAACTGTACCGCGATGCATCGCGTGCGTCGGTCGCGTATGACGCAGACGGCGCGACACCGCAATTTAATTTTGTTGCTGCTCCGGCGTATTTTCGTGGCCTGGAGGCACAAGGACGCTTCAATGCGTGGGCCGCACAGGGCGATAGCGTGGCGTTGATTACACGCGCCGATACGGTACGCGCCACAAGTCAAGGCGATGCATTACCGCGTATCGCCCCGACACGTCTGACCCTCGGCTTGGAGTGGAAGCGCAATACCGGTTGGCTCGGAAATGTGGATCTCACGCGCGTCGCGGCACAAACACGCATCCCAACATATACCACCACGTTACCGACCAATTTACCCACTGATGGTTACAACATGTTGAATGCTGCCTTGAGTTATCGCTTTCGAGTGCTCGGTGATGAGCAATGGGAGTTATATGCGCGTGGTACCAACTTAGGTAACGTGGAGGCGCGCAACGCCGTGTCATTTCTGAAAGATCGCGCTCCGCTGGGTGGACGCGCGTTGAGTGTTGGATTGCGCGGCACGTTCTAAGTCGCAGCGTTGTGCGTGTTTGCGCGAGATCAATCTGTCACCACTTGAAACGCCGCCGCAGTCCCCCATCTGATGGTCATCGGGCCGCATCACCGGCTCACAAACGTCGTCGCAAGTCGGCTGGTGGTGGGACTTTCCACACGCCTTGTGAAGACTAAATTTATTCATTGATCTAGGAGACTGTCATGGCAAATCTAATGCGTCACGATCCATTCGGTGTTGTGCTGGATGACTTGTTTAAAGGATTTTTAGTGCGTCCCGTCGGCTATCGCTCTAACCAAGAAACCGGCGCGCAAATGGTGGTAGACGTCACTGAGCAGGCTAACGCCTATCAAGTGCACGCTGAACTTCCTGGGGTTAAAAAAGAAAACATCCACGTGTCGATTGATGGTGCGCAAGTCACGCTCTCTGCAGAAGTGCAGCGTGAACACACGGCGCAAGAGGGCCAACGCGTGCTGCATGCCGAACGTGTGTATGGCAAATCCACGCGACGCTTTACCCTGCCGCAAGAGATTGATGAAGCAACGGCACAAGCGCGTTATACCGACGGGGTGCTTGAGCTGACCCTGCCCAAAAAAGTACCGGTAGCGAGTAAACGTCTGACGATTCAGTAAAGCACCCAACCCGCATCGGGTGGTTCACGCTTTGGCAGTTGTTGCGAACCTGCCGATACACGCAGTAAAAATCGCCACAGGGTCGGGTGAATCCCGGCCCTGTGGCAGCTTGGCGGTGTAAAATTTGTCGCTATGAACGCTACCCCTGCCCCCGCTGAGCAAGCGCACATCCTCGCCGAAGCGCTGCCCTACATTCGTCGTTTTCACGGCAAAACCATCGTCGTCAAATTTGGCGGTAATGCGATGGTCGACACCGCGTTGCAAGAACATTTTGCGCGCGATGTCGTGTTACTCAAGCTCGTTGGCATGAATCCGGTGGTGGTGCATGGTGGTGGCCCGCAAATAGAACAAGTGCTCGCGCGTTTAGGTAAGAAGGGCGAGTTTGTGCAAGGCATGCGCGTCACCGATGCAGAAACCATGGACGTGGTGGAGATGGTGCTCGGCGGTGCAGTCAACAAAGATATTGTTACCTTGATTAACCGAGCGGGTGGCAAAGCGGTTGGCCTGACGGGTCAAGATGGTGGCTTCATCCGCGCGCGTAAATTGCTGATTCAATCGCGCGACAATCCCAGTGAATCGATTGATATTGGCCAAGTAGGTGAGATTGAATCGATTGATCCATCGGTCATTACTGCGCTCGAAGCCGGTGGTTTTATTCCGGTGGTCGCGCCGATTGGAATTGGTGCAGAGGGCGAGAGCTTTAATATCAACGCAGACCTCGTGGCCGGTAAGTTGGCGGAGGTTTTAAAAGCAGAAAAATTGGTGCTGCTCACCAACACACCAGGTGTGTTGGACGCGCAAGGTCAGCTGCTCACAGGCATCACGCCGCGTCAGATCGATGAGATGGTTGAAACGGGCGTGCTTTCTGGTGGGATGTTGCCAAAAATTTCTTCGGCACTCGATGCGGCGCGTAGTGGCGTGAAGGCCGTGCACATTATCGATGGCCGTGTGCCGCACGCTTTGTTACTCGAGGTACTCACCGACCGTGGTGTGGGCACCTTGATTCGCAACAAGTAACCACACAGACCGACGCTGCGGTGCGCATTGCTCGCTTACCGGCTTCGCGCCGCGTGTGGATCTTCGATCTTGATAACACGCTGCACGACGCACGACCGTATTTCTTTCCAGAAATGCATGTGCAGATGAATCAATGGCTGCGTGTGAATTTAAATCTCGATGAAGCTGGCGCGAATGCCCTACGCAGCCTGTTTTGGCAAAAATATGGCACCACGATGGCGGGTTTGGTACGGCATTACGGTATGAACCCAAAGCGCTTTATTCAAGAAACGCACAACTTTCGTCATTACGAAGCGCGCGTGACATATGACAACGCCTTACGCCATGCCTTGGCTCGATTGCCCGGAAAAAAATTGATCTTTTCAAACGCGCCGCGCCATTACGTTGACGGGGTGTTGGGTGCGATCGGCGTACGGCGGTTTTTTTCTGCCATTTACACCATTGAAGACACCCGTTATCGACCTAAGCCGGCGTTACACGGGTTTCATGTATTGATGCGTGCGCACAAGCTCGACCCGCATCGCTGCGCGTTTATTGATGACGCACTCGAAAATTTACACGCCGCCAAGCGCCTCGGCCTAGAGACCGTGTGGGTGAGTCGCGGCTTGGGTAAGCCGCGCTTTGTGGATGCGCGTATTGCCAGCGTGCTCGAGCTGCCCGGTCTGGCGTTTCGCAACGTGGCTTAAGCCGGTAGACGTCGGCGTCATCCAGACGCAACGCCGGCCGCGGAGTTCGTTACAATTACGCCTTATGCCGCGCGAAAAAAGTGAACTTAAACGAGGCGAACGCCGCCAGCAGATTCTGCAGGCGCTCGCTGCAATGCTTGAGCAGCCGCGTTGGGAAAAAATCACCACCGCAGCACTCGCTGCACGTCTAGATGTTTCTGAGGCGGCGTTGTATCGGCATTTTGCTTCTAAGGCGCAGATGTATGAGGGCTTGATTGAATTTATTGAGCACTCGGTCTTTACTTTAACCAATCGGATTAGCGCCGACGAAACAGATCCGCGTCGCCATGCGCCACGCATGCTGGAGTTGCTGCTTGCGTTTGCTGAAAAAAATCCTGGCATGGTGCGCGTCATGATTGGCGAAGCGTTGGTCGGTGAGCATGAACGCTTACAAGCGCGCATGAATCAATTTTTTGATCGCTTTGAGGCCACGCTCAAGCAGGCATTAAAACTGGCTGCTGCCGATGCGCAGGGCGGTTTGCCTGCCGAGGAAGATCCTGGGGCGCATGCAGCCGCACTGACACGCTATGCATTAGGCTGTCTACACGTCTTTGCGCGCAGTGGTTTTGCGAAAAAACCCAGTGAGCAGTTAGCACCACACTGGCATTACATCGGTTAAACACGCACGATACGCTTGCGGCGGCGCCGTGTTCTGCTCAACGCCGGTGGGTTGAGCTTGCGCCACATACTGCACACGCTGGATCACGCGGAATACCAATCGTGCGCCACTCGGCGCTAAGTGCGTCATACAGCTGCAAACGGCTGCTTAAAGTTTTACCAGCACCGGTGAGTTGTTTAATCGCTTCGGTGGCCTGCATTGCACCGATGGTGCCGGTGAGCGGTGAGAGCACCCCCAAGGTTGCGCATGCAACGTCTTCGGCTTGCGTGTCTTCGGCAAACAGGCAGGCATAACACGCGGCATTTTCGTGGCGCGGATCAAACACCGCCAGTTGCCCGTCAAAACGAATCGCCGCGCCAGAAACCAAGGGTACGCGATGTTGTACGCAGGCGCGGTTGATGGCATGACGGGTGACGAAGTTGTCGCTGCAATCGAGAACGACATCCGCTGCAGCGATCGCGGTATCAAGCGCAGCACCCGCTAAGCGTTCGACCACCGCGTTGACGCGAACGTCTGGATTCATGGCTTGCAGCACGCGTTGTGCAACCTGTGCTTTGGGCTGACCGATATCGCTCTCGCGATACAACACTTGGCGTTGCAAATTGGTGGCATCTACACAATCACCATCGGCGATGGTGATTTGCCCGACGCCGCTTGCCGCGAGATATAACGCCGCCGGACAACCTAGCCCGCCTGCACCGACAATCAGTACATGTGCAGCAAGTAAGCGTGATTGTGCTTCAATGCCCAGTGCATCAAGCAACAAATGACGGCTGTAGCGAAGGAGCTGACGATCATCCATGGCGTATGGGCAGTGATGCGTCGACAAATACAAATGCAGCAGCGGCACGCAGGAATGCGTGCCGCGTGTACTTAGTCAGATTTTTTATTACTGCTTATCGCAGCGGTTTCTGCTGGGGGCTGACCTTTGACAGGCTGACCCTTTAGATGATTGAGCGCTTGTAATAACTGGAAATCATCTTTCGATCCCAACTCAATTGGCTTGGGTGGTTCGGCTTCTGCAGTTGCTGGTGTCGTTGATTTAGTACGTGGCGTGGAGGCTTCTTCGGCTGGTGTTTCGCCGCGCTGTGCAGAAAGATGACGCTGTAGATCGGCTTCGCGAAGACGTGCTGCAGCGTTTGCGCCGGGTTCTTCAACCAAAATATCTGGGGTGATACCTTTGGCCTGAATAGAGCGCCCTGATGGCGTGTAATAACGCGCGGTAGTGAGTTTGATCGCTGTGTTGTTCCCCAGCGGCATGATGGTTTGTACTGAACCTTTACCAAAGGTTTGTGTGCCCATGATGGTGGCGCGTTTGTGATCTTGCAACGCGCCCGCCACGATCTCGGAGGCTGAAGCAGAACCACCATTGACTAACACCACCATCGGTACTTTACGGACTGCAGCAGGCAAGCCTTTTAAAACATCATCACGCGTGCCACGACCGTAATCTTCGGGTGAGGCGAGATACTTGCGACGCGCATCCTCAGTACGACCATCAGTGGATACCACCAAAGCTTTGTTGGGTAAGAACGCGGCAGAAATCGCTACCGCGCCATACAACAAACCGCCCGGGTCATTGCGTAAATCAAGCACCAAACCTTTGAGTGCGCCTTGTTTGTACAAGGTGTCGATGTGACGGACCAAGCTTTCGGTGGTGCCTTCTTGAAATTGCGAGACCCGTACCCATGCATAGCCAGGTTCGATCATTTTTGATTTCACGCTCTGCACTTTGATCACGGCACGCGTGAGTGTAACGATGATGGGCTGTGGTTCGCCTTTGCGAGCAATGGTCAGCGTGATGTTGGTGTTGGGTTTGCCGCGCATGCGTTTCACCGCATCGTTGAGGCTCATGCCTTTGACTGGTGTGTCATCGAGTTTGACGATCAGATCGCCCGGCTTAATGCCCGCACGAAATGCCGGCGTGTCTTCGATGGGCGAAACCACTTTTACAAAACCATCTTCCATGCCCACTTCAATGCCTAAACCACCAAACTGACCTTGCGTGCCGACTTGCAGCTCTTTAAAGGCTTCGGCATCCAGATACGCTGAATGCGGATCCAACCCAGTGATCATGCCGTTGATGGCTTCGCTGATGAGTTTTTTGTCTTCGACTGGATCAACGTAGTTTGATTTGATCGCGCCGAACACATCGCTAAACGCACGCAACTCTTCAATGGGTAACGGCCCACGCGTTTCGCGTTGTGCGGACGCTTGAAAGTGCAAGCTCAGCAGCACGCCCACGAGTGCGCCACCGAGGACGAGTCCGATACTCTTAATTCTCCTGCTCATGTGCTCTGGCTCCTGAAGATGCGCGGCGTGCGCGCCGCAAGACACGGCTTGCGGTCACTGAGTATAAGCCTGATCGGCAGGGTTTCTATACACACGTGACCGATGGACCGATGCAAAGACTGCAAAGTTCCCGCGCACTGACCAAAGGCGTTCGGGGCGCCGCGGGCGCACGTTAATGTCCGGCGGCTTTGCCTTGGCTAGATACGGCGGCGATGCGGCGTGCGATTTCCTCGGCATCCCCTAAGTAGCGATGATGTAGGGGGCGCAGTTGCGCATCTAAGGTGTAAACCAGCGGCGCTGCCGTGGGGATGTTTAATCCAACAATATCCGTGTCTGAGACGGCATCGAGGTATTTGATCAGCGCACGCAGTGAATTGCCATGCGCTGCGACGATCACGCGTTTGCCACTGGTGATAGCGGGCGCGATTTGTGACTGCCAAAACGGCAACACCCGCGCCACGGTGTCTTTCAAGCATTCGGTGTTGGGTAGCTCGGCTGCCGATAACCCAGCGTAACGTGGGTCACCTTCGGGCCGACGCGGATCGTCGCGTTCGAGCGGCGGTGGCGGTGTGTCATAACTTCGCCGCCAGACCAACACTTGTTGCTCACCAAATTGCGCTGCTGTTTCGGCTTTGTTGAGCCCTTGCAGTGCGCCGTAATGCCGTTCATTCAATCGCCAGCTGTGGGTCACGGGAATCCACATCCGATCGAGCGCTTCGAGCGATAACCACAAGGTTTTGATCGCACGACGCAACACGGAGGTGTAGGCCACATCAAAATCAAAGCCCTCGGCCTTGAGTAAGGCACCCGCAGCGCGGGCCTCTTCAACGCCACGCGTTGAGAGGTCGACGTCAGTCCATCCAGTAAAGCGGTTTTCACGGTTCCAGTCAGACTCACCGTGGCGCAACAGAACAAGGGTATACATACGTGATCAACACCCAATGGTAGAAGAAGCAGCAAAACAAGCCGCCGTCGCGGCAGACACAGGACCAGCAAAATAAATCGCGAGAAGTGTCGGATTTTTCGAAAGCCGACGGCACCTATTCTATAATGACTCTCCTTTCCCTCTGTTGAAGAGCCCCGTGGAATTTCTCCAAAAAAACTTTATGTTGGTTGCTGTGGCATTGGCCTCGGGCTTGATGTTGATTTGGCCCTATCTACGCCGAGGCGCCGGCGGTCCTTGGATAAATACGCTACAAGCCACGCAAAGCATTAATCGGGAAGATGCGCTGGTGCTCGATGTGCGTGATGCAGCGGAATTCGCGCAAAGCCATTTGTTGGGCGCTCGCAATATCCCCGTGATGCATTTGGACAGTCGTGTCAGCGAACTGGATGCGTACCGTGACAAACCGATTATCGTAGTCTGCGGCGAAGGTGCTAAACCCAGTATTCAAGCGAGCAAATTGTTACGCGGTAAAGGATTTAGTCACGTGCAAAGCCTGACGGGTGGTGTCGCCGCGTGGAAGCAAGCGGGTTTACCGGTGACCAAATGAGCATGCCCTCCGTTCAAATGTATTGCACCGCGACCTGTCCTTATTGCATTGCTGCCGAAGCGTTGTTGATTAAAAAAGGGGCGGGCGCTGCACTCGAAAAAATTCGCGTCGATTTGCAACCTGAACGTCGCGCCGAGATGCAGCAACGCTCGGGCCGTCACACGGTTCCGCAGATTTGGATTGGTGAAACGCACATTGGTGGTTGCGACGATTTGCACGCCCTTGAGAGCGCGGGTCGGTTGGACGCGATGCTCAAGGGTTAACGCCAACACATACAGAATTTATTTCAACGTCACATTTCAACTCAAGCGAGAACGCGATGAGCGACGCAGCGCAAGCAAGTTTCAGCATCGAAAAAATTTACGTGAAGGATGCTTCCCTTGAAAGTCCGCTGGCGCCGAATGTGTTTTTGCAGGCAGAGGCGCCGCAGCTAGAAATTCAAGTCGGTCAACAAGCGCAACAATTTGCTGACACCCTATACGAAGTGACGATCACTGTGACCGCGACGGCACGGGTAGGTGAAAAGACGCAGTTTTTAGTTGAGGTCGCCCAAGCCGGTATTTTTGCGATTCAGGGCGTGCCCGAAGCCGAGCTCGATGCGTTGTTGGGTATTGGTTGCCCAACAGTGTTGTATCCGTATGCACGCGAAGCAATTTCTGATTTAGTGACTCGCGCGGGCTTTCCGCCGGTCGTCTTAGCGCCGATGTCGTTTGAAGCCTTGTACTTACAACGTCAGCAGCAAGCACAAGCTGCTGCGGTGGGCGCGGGTCGTGATGACACCGCCGGACGAATCGAGTTGGCAAGCTAATGTCGATGCGTGGCGCCCTCGTTGTGTGCAGCCTACTCTGCATGATGGGTGGGGCGCAGGCAGCAGATTTTCGTTCCGTTGGTCCAGCGCCGGTGGTGATGTATGACGCACCGTCGCGATCTGCAAAACGTTTGTATGTTGCCTCACCTCTCTATCCACTCGAAGTGATCGTCAACCTCGAGGCGTGGGTCAAGGTGCGTGATCACACGGGCGCGTTATCCTGGGTTGAAAAAAAACAACTCAGCGAGCGGCGCTCGGTGTTGGTCACGAGTCCAACGATCGATGTGTTGGCTCGTCCTGAAGAGGGTGCGCCGAGTGTGTTGCAAATTGGCCAAGACGTGGCGCTTGAGTTGGTGGAAGTGAGTACCGCAGGATGGTTGCGCGTACGTCACGATAGTGGTGCCACCGGCTTTGTGCGCGCCAACGCGGTTTGGGGTCGTTGAAGCACAGCGTATGAAGATTGCCGTCCTCGGCGCAGGTGCCTGGGGTACCGCCTTGGCGGTGAATCTAGCTGCGCGGCACACCGTTTGTTTATGGGTGCGTGATGCAAAGCAAGCGCAAGAAATGCAACGCACGCGTTGTAACGCGCGTTATCTGCCAGACACCCAGTTGCCCGAGTCGATTGCCATCACGCCAGATTTTTCTGTTGCGATTCACGCAGCCGATCTGTGCATCATTGCAACACCGATGGCGGGCTTGCGTGAGACCAGCCTCGCTCTGTCTAAGAGCGCGGCGCGTGATTGTCCTGTGCTGTGGTTATGCAAGGGCGTTGAAGTCGGCACCAACCGCTTACCGCATCAAGTGGTGGCCGAGGTGTACGCCAATACACCCCCTGCCTGTGGCGCGTTATCTGGGCCTTCGTTTGCGCAAGAAGTCGCGCAAGGATTGCCTTGTGCGTTGACCTTGGCGTCGCATCACACCACCTTTGCGCGGGATACGGCGGCGGCATTACACGGTGGACGCTTGCGGGTGTACTGGTCTGAAGACCTCACCGGCGTCGAGATTGGTGGCGCAACAAAAAACGTCTTAGCTATTGCGGTGGGCATTGGCGATGGTCTTGGTTTAGGACAAAACGCACGTGCTGCGTTGATTACGCGAGGTTTGGTTGAAATTCAGCGCTTAGGTGTTGCCATGGGGGCATCACCCGAAACCTTGATGGGCTTAACGGGGGCTGGAGACTTAATACTCACCGCCACCGGACAGTTATCACGCAATCGTCGCGTTGGATTGGCCTTGGCCACAGGCCAACCCTTAGCGCAAGTGTTGGCCACGCTGGGTCATGTGGCTGAAGGTGTGGCCTGTGCTGCGGCAGTACAAGCCTTGGCGCAGCAATATCAAGTCGAGATGCCGATATGTCAGTCAGTCAACGCGGTGTTAACTGGGCAACGCACGCCGGCCGCCGCGTTGGATTTATTGTTGGCGCGTGATCCACGCGCCGAGCATTGAGTTATTCGCTACCGATAAATTGGTGTTGGCGCCAAGCTTCAAACACCATCACAGCAACCGCATTCGATAAATTTAAACTTCGATTGCCGGGCCGCATCGGCAAACGAATGCGTGCGTCAGAAGAAAACGTTTGCATCACTTCGGCAGGTAGCCCACGCGTTTCTTGACCAAATACAAACGCATCCCCTGCACGAAATGCCACGTCGGTATGACGCTGCGTGCCTGACGTGGTGCAGGCAAACATGCGTGCATCGACTAATGCCGCACGCAATGCAGACCAATTCGCGTGAACATGAAGACGGGTGTACTCGTGGTAATCCAAACCGGCACGCTTCAATTGTTTGTCATCGAGCGAATACCCCAGCGGTTCAACTAAATGTAATTCAGCGCCCGTGTTAGCGGCCAGTCGAATGACGTTGCCCGTATTGGGTGGAATTTCTGGATGAACAAGAACAATATGGAACATGCGCGTTGCGATCGATAGACAGAGGATGCACTTAAAGCAGCGATGGTAATCGAAGTGGCGTGCCTGCCGTCTGCAACGATGCTGATTCACCGGGTGTTTGCTTGGCCGGCGAGACGCGATCCGCGGCTAATCGACGTCGGTGCGTGCCACCACCCAATTCACCACGCTTTGTGCACCGGCACGTTTTAATTCGGCGGCCACCGCATGCAATGTTGCGCCACTGGTCATGACATCATCGACGAGCCCGATACGCAACCCAATCAATGGCCGTCGACATAAAAACGCACCACGCAAATTTTGTTGGCGCTGCGTTAAACGCAGTCCGCGTTGTGACGGTGTATCGCGCACACGTTGAACTACATGCGGATCGAGAATCAATGCGTGCGTTTGTGCCACAACGCGCGCGATTTCTAGGGCTTGATTACAACCACGTTGTCGTAAACGCGCTGTGGCGAGTGGAACGGGCACCACCACATCCACAGGTAAGCTGGGGCCAACCACCTCGGCGAGACGCGCACCAAGCCAAGCACCGAGCGCGAGTCGGCCTTGAAATTTCAGCGCGTGAATCAGTTGGTCGCTGGCAAACCCATAGCGATAACAAGCCACACTGCCATCAAAGGCCGGTGGTAAACGATCGCAGCGCGCGCATTGACCTGGTGGTGACCAAGGTAATGCGCAACGCGCACAACAAGCGCGCGGCATCCTTGGTAAGTCGCGCGCGCAACCGGCGCAAACCGGTGCAGCATCGGTGTGCCCCTGACACAACACGCAACATCCAGAAAAGATGCGTTGCAATTGGTGATGTGCGCTCTGACAAGCAGGTGCTAGCACGCGTTTGAGTGAGTCAAACATCAGCGTAACAGGCTCAAGGTGGTCAACATGGAGGTCAGGAGGGATGAAAAGTTATCGACAGCGGCGGTAATGAACGCTTGTGGGCGCTGTGAGGCATACCGTCATGGGGACCGTGACGGATTGGGACTTTAGATTACCGATGATCTTGCGGTTTGATGGTTGAGATGTGCGCCCCGATGCGTCATCCTTGCGCTTGTTTGCACCTCTAACAGCTTTCAAACACACGAAGGATTTTTTTATGTGGACTGTCGCTTCTCTATCGGCGGACTTGGCTGCCGGACGTACGACCAGCGTGCAACTTGTACAAGCTGCGCTTGAGCGCATTGCCGATCCGCAAGGCGAGGGCGCGCGCACCTTTACAGCCACCTATGCAAAAACCGCTTTGGCCGAAGCAGCGCTGTCAGATCAATTACGTGCCGCAGGCATTTGCCGTTCACCAGTCGAGGGGCTACCGGTTTCAGTGAAGGATTTGTATGACGTTGCAGGAGATGTCACCCGTGCTGGCTCGAAAGCATTGCGTGGCGCATCGCCGGCGGCGCATGACGCACCGGTGGTTGCGCGTTTGCGCGCTGCTGGCGCGGTGTTGGTTGGTCGAACCAACATGGTGGAGTTTGCATTTGGTGGTGTGGGTTTGAATCCGCATTACGGCACACCAAAAAATCCGTTTGATCGTCAAACGGGCCGTGTGCCTGGGGGGTCTTCTTCGGGTGCTGCGGTATCGGTCGCGGATGCGATGTGCGTGATGGCATTGGGCTCAGACACGCGTGGCTCGGTGCGCTTACCTGCTGCGTTGTGTGGTGTGAGTGGTTTCAAACCCACAGCCTCACGCATTCCACGGGCAGGTGCGTTTCCGTTGTCGTACACCTTAGATTCGGTTGGCCCCTTAGCCAACAGCGTTGCGTGTTGCGCGATATTTGACGCCATTCTTGCAGGTGCCACGCCGCAGTTACCCCAAGCCTTGCCGTTGAGTGGACTGCGCTTCATGGTGCCCGAATGTAGTTTGCTCGATGCACTGGATCCCATCGTGGCGCAAGCATTTGAACGTGCGTTGCAAACACTTTCAAAGGCGGGTGCGAACATTCAACGGGTGCCCACACCCTTGTTGACGCAAGCGCAAACGTTCTTCAATAACGGTGGTTTTGCTGGCGCAGAAGCGTGGCAAATTCATCGCGGGATTCTTGCGCAACACGCCGCTGAGTACGACCCCCGTGTGTCCTCGCGTGTAGTGTTGGGTCAGCAGTTTGCCGCGGGCGATTACATTCAGCTTGGTTTAGACCGCGCGGTGTTGATCCAGCAAGCACGCGCGCTCACCGCGCCATTTGATGCGTTGTTGTTTCCGACGGCCGCCGCGACCGCGCCGAGTATCAGCGAAGCACAAGCCAGTGATGAGGCTTATGTGCAATGGAATATGCGTTTGTTACGCAACACCGGCATCGCAAATATTTTGGATGCATGCGAAGCGACCGTACCCTGCCAAAGTCCTGGTGCGGCGCCGGTTGGTTTGTCGGTGATGGGGATGGGCGGCAGCGATGCGCAAATCCTCGCTATTGCCCAAAGTATCGAGCAGACGCTCACCTCATTGACGGCACGCCACTGAGTACCGCCAAGCAATATCTCGCTGCCGCCGCACTCGAGCTGGAGGTGGGGCAGCGCATGTTAGAGCGCTTGGCTTATGTCAAGTTAGATCCAGCTTGGATGCTCGATGCCGGATGTGGGCCAGCACCGCAGGCCGCTGGGCTACAAGCGCGATTTCCGCGCGCCAAGTTGTGTGCGTTAGATCGGTCGCACGCGATGTTGCAGCACATTGCGCTACCGCAATGGTTTGCGCCGTGGCGACGTACGCCGCGCGTCTCGCGTGTTTGCGCAGACCTCGCAGCTCTGCCTTTGGCCCAAGCGAGTATGGGTTTGGTTTGGTCGAACATGGCGGTGCATCTGGCGGATGCAGCCGCGGTCTTGCGCGAGTTTGCTCGTGTCTTGCAGCCAGAGGGCTTGTTGATGTTTTCTTGTTTTGGGCCAGATACGTTGCGTGAGATCGACCAGCCGCCGCAGTACCTCGATATGCACGACTTGGGTGATCTACTCACGCAATGCGGATTTTCTGCACCGGTCATGGACATGGAAGTCTTCCATCTCAACTATTCCGATCACGAACAGCTCGCGCGCGAACAGTGGTTGGCCGGGCGTTTGCCGGCGCCGCCGCGCCTGGTCTCAATGTCGACGGATGCGCGTCCAGCGCTGGCCTTTGAAATTATTTATGGCCATGCGTGGAAAGGCGTTTCACGCCGTCACGCAGGCGAGCCTGCGGTGGTCAACATCGATTCGATTCGCCGTCACCGCTAAGGCTTGCGCCCCCGTCAGTGTCACGCAGTATCGAAAAAACGCTCTGAATTCGGGGTGTTAGCGCGGTTTCCTGCCTTGTCCTCGTAGGGGGCAATATGTTAAATTCGCGCTCTTTCGTTGCGTGTGCGTTTGAACAACGTGCTGGACAACAACGTACCAAAAAAGAAGTCATGGTTTTTGAAAGGGTGAGCATGCAACGCACTTCGATAATTAAGCTGGCACGCATCGCACTGATGGCGCTCGCGGCATTCACGCTAGCCGGCGCGGCCCAGGCATTGGAATGGAATCTGCGTGAACCCGCGACCAAGATCGGCGCCGATATTCATACCATCCACGAATACGTGATGATCCTGATCGTCGTGATTTTTGTCGGCGTGTTCGGCGTGATGTTTTATTCGGTGTTTGCTCATCGCAAATCCAAAGGCGCGAAGGCGGCGAACTTTCACGAGAACACCACCGTTGAAATCATTTGGACGGTGATCCCTCTGTTGCTATTGATCGTGATCGTTTGGCCAGCAACTAAGTTGGTGATCGCACAAAAAGACACCACGAACTCAGAGCTCACCATCAAAGTCACCGGCCACCAGTGGAAGTGGGGCTATGACTACGTCAAAGGCGAAGGCGAAGGCATCAGCTTTGTCTCGCAGTTAAAAACGCCTCACGCGCAAATTGAAGGCACCGAAAGCAAGGGTGAAAATTATTTGCTCGAAGTCGACAACGAAATGGTCGTCCCGATCGGTAAAAAAGTACGCATTCTCACGACCGCAGCGGATGTGATTCATTCGTGGTGGATTCCGGCCTTTGGCGCCAAGCAAGATGCCATGCCAGGATTTATTCGTGACACGCATTTCACGGCAAACAAACTCGGCGTTTATCGTGGTCAGTGTGTCGAGTTGTGCGGTAAAAACCACGGGTTTATGCCGATTGTGGTGCGCGTGGTGAGTGCAGAGGATTACACCAAGTGGGTCGCCTCACAAAAAAATCCCGGGGCTGTGTCTGATGCAGCTGGGCCGGCCGCCGATGCGAGCACGGTCGTTGCCGCCGCCCCTGCGCCTGCAGCAGCGAGTGCCGCTAAAACGTACACGCCCGCTGAACTGAAAACCATGGGCGAGAAAATTTACACGGCCAATTGCATTGGCTGCCATCAGGCCACGGGTAAAGGAATGCCGCCGGCTTTCCCGGCGTTGTCTGGTTCGAAGGTGGTGAACGGTGACAAGAACGTGCAAATCGCACTGGTGCTCAACGGCAAGCAAGGCACCGCGATGGCTGCATTTGGAAAACAACTCAACGATACCGAGCTTGCTTCGGTGCTCACCTACACACGAAATTCTTGGGGCAACAACGCTGGTGTTGTGCAGCCTGCCGACGTAGCGGCGCTACGCAAGTAAATCGCTTCCCTCATTCTGATTAACGATTACCTTCCGGAGACTCTCTCATGAGCGCAGTCCTCGACCCACACGGCCACGCACACGATCATGATGATCATCATCACACTCCAACGGGGTTGATGCGTTGGATCACCACCACTAACCACAAAGACATCGGTTCGATGTATCTGTGGTTTAGCTTTGTGATGTTCATGGTCGGCGGCGCCATGGCCATGGTGATTCGCGCCGAATTATTTCAACCGGGTTTGCAACTGGTGAATCCGGATTTCTTTAATTCGATGACCACCATGCATGGTTTGATCATGGTGTTCGGCGCGATCATGCCGGCCTTCGTGGGCTTTGCAAATTGGTTGATCCCGATTCAAATCGGCGCGGCGGACATGGCGTTTGCGCGCATGAACAACTGGTCGTTCTGGATTCTGCCGTTTGCTGGAAGCTTGTTGATCATGTCTTTTTTCATGCCTGGCGGAGCGCCTGGTGTGGGTTGGACCATGTACGCACCGCTCACTTCACAGATGGGCATTGGCATGGATCTCACCATCTTTGCAGTGCACTTACTTGGCATGAGTTCCATCATGGGCTCGATCAATATCGTCACCACGATTTTGAACATGCGTGCACCGGGCATGACTTTAATGAAGATGCCGTTGTTTTGTTGGACCTGGCTGATTACCGGTTATTTGCTGATCGCTTCAATGCCTGTGTTGGCAGGTGCGGTGACGATGACCCTTACGGACCGTCACTTTGGTACGTCGTTCTTTAATGCCGCGGGTGGTGGCGACCCGGTGCTGTATCAGCACATTTTCTGGTTCTTCGGTCATCCCGAGGTCTACATCATCATCTTGCCGGCGTTTGGTGTGATCTCGCAGATTATTCCGGCCTTTTCGCGCAAGCCGTTGTTTGGCTACGCCTCGATGGTTTATGCCACCGCGTCGATTGCGATCCTGTCGTTTATCGTTTGGGCGCACCACATGTACACCACCGGTATGCCGGTGGCGGGTCAGTTGTTTTTCATGTTCGCGACCACGCTGATTGCGGTGCCGACAGCTGCAAAAATATTTAATTGGCTCGCGACGATGTGGCGTGGTTCATTGTCGTTTGAAACACCCATGTTGTTTGCCCTGGGCTTCTTGTTTCTCTTCACCATGGGTGGTTTTTCGGGCTTGGTGTTGTCCTTGGCCGCAGTCGACATTCAGTTGCATGACACTTATTACGTCGTGGCGCACTTTCACTACGTGATGGTGGCCGGTGCGTTGTTCACAGCTTTTGCTGGCGTGTACTTCTGGTTTCCGAAATGGACCGGTCGGATGTACGACGAAACGCTAGGCAAATGGCACTTCTGGTTGTCGATGATCTTTTTCAACATCACGTTCTTCGTGCAGCACTTCTCGGGCTTGGCTGGCATGCCGCGTCGTATTCCCGATTACCCGCTGATGTTTGAAACATGGAACAAAATCAGCTCGATTGGTTCGTTTGGATTTGGACTCTCGCAGCTCTTGTTTTTGTACATCATCCTCAAAGCTTTAAGAAGCGGTGAGAAAGCGCCAGCCTTACCATGGGAAGGTGCGGACTCCTTAGAGTGGACGCATTTGCCAACACCGGCGCCTTATCACTCGTTTGAGACCCCGCCGGTCATTAAATAACCATTCTCAACACGCGATTGCATACGCTCATGGCCTTGTCGAAGAACGCGAAAACCGGATTGATTTTGGTCACGGTGGCTGCCGCGTTTTTCGCGGGCATTGTGCTGAAGTACTGGTTACTAAGATGAACGTACTTGCAGTTGCTCAGCGCGAAGAAAACCGACGCTTACTCGTGAAGCTTTCGGTGATTGCGGCGTTGATGTTTGGATTCGGTTACGCATTGGTACCCGTATACGCCAAAATATGCGAGGCCATGGGTCTCGATAGTTTGGTGCCGGCCACCACGCGTCAATCCGTTGAAAACACGCAAATCGATTTTTCGCGCACGCTGAGTATCGAGCTGGATGCCAACGCACATCACTTACCATGGCGATTCCGTCCGTTGGTGCGCCACATTGATGTCCACCCAGGCGAGCTGGTGACGATTGAGTATGAAGTCACCAACGTGCGCGATTACGCGGTGACCGGTCAGGCTGTGCCAAGCTACGGCCCGCAGCTGGCGGGCCAATATTTTAATAAGCTCGATTGTTTTTGCTTTACAAAGCAAACCCTCGCGGCCGGAGAAACACGCCGTATGCCCGTGGTGTTTTTGATTGATCCAAAACTACCGAGCGATGTGAATACCATTACCTTGTCCTACACGTTTTTTGAGGTCGCTGGATTGAAAGGCGATAAGTCATGAGCGTGCAGCCAGGCGATGCAGTGATACGTAAAGCCACGGCGTTTGAAGCAGCGAAAGCGGTGTTGTGGTCGTTTCTTGGTGTGCGCAAGCGTGCTGATTACGACCGTGATTCGGTGTCGCTCAGCCCAGTGCAGGTGATTGTGGCTGGACTCATTGGTGGCGTGCTGTTTGTCGCGTCGCTGCTATTGGTGGTTAAACTGATCCTCGCCTAAAGCGGCGAGGCGTACAGATTCAGGGAACGAGAGGGGAACGCAACATGGGACAGCACGTCACAGCACAGGGCACACCGGATTACTACATCCCGCAACCCAAACCTTGGCCAATCATCGGCTCGGTGGGTCTGTTTTGTATGGCCTTGGGTGCCGTGTGTATCTTTAATGAAACGGGTCCAGGCTGGCCGTTGTTATCCGCTGGTGTGATGATCATTTTGTACATGCTGTTTCGTTGGTTCGGTGATGTGATTGCCGAGTCCGAGGGTAATTTGTATTCCAAGCGCGTTGATCTTTCATTTCGTTGGTCGATGAGCTGGTTTATTTTTTCTGAGGTGATGTTTTTTGCGGCGTTTTTTGGCGCGCTATTTTGGGCGCGCGTGATATCGGTGCCAGATCTGAGCAACCTCACCCATAACGAATATATGTGGCCCGGCTTTACTGCAGCGTGGCCTTCTGCTGGTCCTGGGTTCACCGAAAAATTCTCGCCGATGGGTGCGTGGGGCTTACCTGCCTTGAACACCTTTTTGCTGCTCAGCTCTGGTGTGACCATCACGGTTGCACACTGGGCCCTGAAGGTTGAAAAGCGCGGCCTTCTCAATTCGTTTATGTTTTTAACCGTCTTGCTAGGCGCGATTTTCTTGGTGTGTCAGGTGATCGAGTATGGTCACGGCTACTCCGACCTCAACCTCAAGCTTTCGACTGGTGTGTATGGCTCAACGTTTTATATGTTGACCGGCTTTCACGGCTTTCATGTGACCCTGGGCGCCATCATGCTGAGCGTCATTCTTGCGCGTTGTTTGAAGGGCCACTTTAAGCCAGATCACCACTTTGCGTTTGAAGCCGTGGCTTGGTATTGGCACTTCGTTGACGTGGTGTGGCTCGGCCTGTTCATTTTCGTTTACTGGCTATAAACGAGTCGATCGCACGCCTAAGCATCTAAAGGAATAACAGGAGGAGACGTCAGGGGGCGCGAACGTAGAGTCGCCCCCTTAGACGAGTTGGAGCGTGTTTCGATGCCGCACACAGTGCGGCATCTTTTTTTCAGGCATTGATTATTCTAGAAGTGGGTTTTCTAGGCCGTGGCGTCTCGCTGATTGCTGAGCGTGACGTTCTGTGCGACTTGCGCGTTACGCCGGTCGACCCTGAATCCAGCCGAACCAGTACGATACAAGCAACAGAAGAAATAGCCCCATCGAAAGACCCACGCGCCAAGCCAAGGCTTTCATTGCACGATTTGAATCCGCTTGATCACGCATGACGTAATACAGCCCAGAAACAAGGCTGACAACAATGAGTAACAGCATGGCGATGACGGCGTAGCGCATGTCATTAGTTTAACGGAATGAAGACCACGCTTCCAATCAAACAACGCACCGTGTTTGGCCGACGCTTTCAACCGAAAGGCTGGGCGTTTGTATTGAGCGTGTGCATGTGTGCAGCCACCTTTGCCCTGGGGCAATGGCAACTTGGACGTGCACAAACAAAACGTGATTTGGCGCAGCGCCATGCCAGCGCGCAACGACAACCAGCAAAATTATTAGATATCCCGGTACAAGACCCAGCGGCTTGGGTGCAAACCCGTGTACGCGTTGAAGGCACATTCTTACCAGAGCCGATGATTTTTCTCGATCAAAAAATGTATCAAGGTCGCGTCGGCTATCACGTGATACAAGCGTTACAAGTTGCGGGCACGCAAACGCATGTGTTGGTGAATCGTGGCTGGGTGCCAGCAGATGCACGTCGAGCGCATCTACCAGAGGTGCCTTCTTTGGTTGGCATACAACACATCGATGGTGTGGCACAGTTACGTGCGCCGCGTGCGCTGGATGCTGGTGGCGGTACGCAAGGTCGCGTGTGGCAAAACTTATCGATTGAACTAGCACGCGCGGCTACAGGCTTGATCTTAGAGCCACTGCTCATCGAACAACACGGACCGACTGCAGATTCCTTGGTGCGCGATTGGCCGCGACCAGACGCGGGCATCGAAAAACATCTCAGCTACGCGTTGCAGTGGTTTGCGTTGTCTGTATTTTCGATCGTGTTATTTATTTTATTGAGCTTTCGCGCAATTTCTTCGACGGATCATTCGCATGCATGATGCAGCAGCTATTCGGCAAGGTCGGATTAAGTTACTGGGCTTAGCGATTTTTTTTGCGCTACCTGTGTTCGGCGCCTACTTGGCATTTTTTCTAGATTGGGCCCCGCGTACCACATCGAACTACGGCGAATTTATTCCGCCCCGTTTGTTGCCAGATATAACGTTTGATGCGGGTGAAGGTAAACGCGTCGCCATGTCCGAACTACGTGGTCGGTGGATGATGGTGCAAGTCGATTCCAGTGCATGCGATGCCTGGTGCGAAAAAAAACTGTACTACATGCGCCAGATTCGTACCGCACAAGGTAAGGATGCGCCGCGCGTGGAGCGCGTCTGGCTTGTTACAGATGCGCAAAGGCCCGATCCCGCGCGCTTGGTTGGCTTTGAGGGAACGCGCGTATTGAACATGCCTTCAGGGTCATTTGCCCAAGCGTTTATGGATGCCAGTGCTGAGCCAGCAAGGCACGATGCCCCGAGCGATCATCTATTTGTGATCGATCCGATGGGTAATTTAGTTTTACGTTACCCACGAGATGCCAATGCATCGCGCATCATCAAAGACTTAGAAAAACTACTCAAATACACACCAACGCGGTAACGCACGATGTCTATCTATCGACGACTTGTTTACTTTAGCGCCGTACTCACCCTCATCGTGTTGGTGGTGGGTGCGTACGTTCGATTATCGGATGCTGGATTAGGTTGCCCAGATTGGCCAGGCTGTTATGGACAGCTCACGCCAGCGCATGCCACGCAACAAATCGACGCCGCAGTGCAAGCGCAAGGGGGTGATCATGGCCCAGTGTCGATACCCAAAGCCTGGAAAGAAATGGGTCATCGCTATCTGGCCGGTGTATTGGGCTTGTGCATCCTTGCGATTGCCGTTGTTGCTTGGCTGCAGCGCAGACACACCTCGATACGTTTACCCATCGTGATGCTGGTGTTGTTAGGGGTGCAAGCCACGTTAGGGATGTGGACGGTGACGTTGTTACTCAAACCGGCCATCGTGACGGCGCATCTTTTAGGTGGGATGAGCTTGCTTGCATTATTGGTGTGGTTGTCTACCGAACAGTGGTTGGCAGTGCAAATAACAACACAAACAAAAATACAAACACCATCACCATCACCATCACCATCACAATCTACTGTAAATGGTGTGCCGGGTGTTCGGCGTTTGGCAAGCGTGGCGTTAGGTGTTGTGATCGTACAAATTGCACTCGGCGGATGGGTTAGCACGAACTATGCGGCTTTAGCTTGTCCAGATCTGCCACTGTGTCGTGGACACGTTGTGCCACCGATGGATTTTGCGAATGCGTTTCATGTGCTGCGTGAGCTCGGACAGACAGCACAAGGCGCTTGGCTATCGGTTGAGGCACTGACGGCGATTCATTGGACGCATCGGATGTTCGCGGTGTTGGTGTTCTTTGTTGTGGGTGGATTGGCGCACCGCTTAGCGCGCGTGGCCAACTGCCGAGGCCTGGCGCGCGGACTGGCGGTTCTTTTGTTGGCACAAATTGCGATTGGTTTAGGCAACGTGGTGCTCAGTTTGCCGTTATGGTTAGCGGCGGCGCATAACGCGGGCGCTGCCCTGCTGCTGTCGATACTCATCGTGATAAACTGCCGTCTCTACGCGATGCGCACGTTGCAAGCGGTTGGACCCACTGCACCCAGTGCAGTGAGTGCATCATGAGCATCCACTGCTTCCATGCTTGATCACACTTAACGCACCGCTCTTGACCCAAGTCCACTCTGTGCGCCCCGACACCTTAAGTATCGATTCGAAGCCTTTTCTCGTGCGATTACGTGCGCGTATGTCGGCGTTTTACGCGTTGACGAAACCTCGTGTCGTGTCGCTCATTGTATTTACGGCCGTGATCGGTATGTTTCTTGCCACCCCGGGCATGGTTCCCCTACAAATTTTGCTCGCGGGCACAACCGGTATTGCGCTCGTCGCCGGTGCGGCCGCTGCGTTTAATTGCTTGGTTGAGCAAAAAATTGATGCACGCATGCAGCGCACCAGTCGTCGACCGCTACCGCGTGGAGAGCTGAGTAATACCCAGACACTGATCTTTGCCGGCGTGGTAGGCGGAGTGGGGTTGTGGGTGCTGGCCTCGTTTGTGAATGTACTCACGATGTGGCTCACCCTCGCCACATTTGTTGGTTATGCCGTGATTTACACGGTGTTACTCAAGCCAGCAACACCTCAGAATATTGTGATTGGAGGTGCCTCCGGTGCCATGCCTCCGGTGCTGGGTTGGGCTGCAGTGACTGGCGAAGTCACGCTCGAAGCGATGCTGTTGTTTTTAATTATTTATACCTGGACGCCACCGCACTTTTGGGCCTTGGCCTTGTATCGCACCGAGGAATATGCCAAAGCCGGATTGCCCATGTTGCCGGTCACGCACGGCCCAGAATTTACGCGCTTACATGTGTTGCTCTACACCTTTATTTTATTTGCAGCGACGTTGCTGCCATTTGTTGTGCGTATGAGTGGTTGGTTGTATCTGCTCAGTGCAATTATTTTGGGTGTGTGGTTTATCGTGTACTCGTTACGCATCCATTTGCACTACAGCGATCGTTTAGCGCAAAAAACATTTCGCTTTTCAATTTTGTATCTCGCCTTGTTATTTGCGGCGCTGTTACTGGATCACTACCTTGTCGCTTAAATTTTTGAAGGTGTTGATTGCGTGCATGCTCGCCAGCTTGATTGGTGCGTGCGACAGCAGTGCGCCAAAATTTCAAAACACCGATATCACCGGCGCAACCTATGCGCGCGACTTTCAGCTCACCGATCACCATGGCGTGGTGCGCACCTTGGCCGATTTTCAGGGTAAAGCGGTAGTCTTATTTTTTGGCTTTACGCAATGTCCAGACGTGTGTCCCACCACATTGTCTGAGCTGAAAGCAGTGATGCAATCGCTTGGTTCGCAAGCGGATCGCGTACAGGTGTTGTTTGTTACGCTCGACCCAGCGCGAGATACACAAGCGGTGTTAGCGCAGTACGTACCAGCTTTTGATACGCGGTTTTTAGGTATGTATACCGATGCAGAAGGCACACTCAAGATTGCCAAAGACTTTAAGGTCTATTTCGAAAAGCGTCCGGGCAGTACGCCAGAGAACTACACCATTGATCACACCGCGGCGAGTTTTGTGTTTGATCCGCAGGGGCGAATTCGCTTGTATGTGAAGCACGACCAACTCGCGACGCTGGCGCAGGATTTGCCGCTGCTATTGCCGGGCAAGTAAGCCAACGAAGACAACGAAGAAAAAGAAACTAAGCTGCGCGCGGGCCAAGCCGGGGGCTTGGACACGCAGTCAAGCGCAAGAAAACTTACAACGACGCGCCCAGCGACTTCTTCATGTTTTGCAACGCCTTCGCTTCGATTTGACGAATGCGTTCAGCAGAAACGCCAAACTCATCCGCCAACTCATGCAGCGTCGCAGGATTTTTTTCACGCAACCAGCGTGCTTCCACAATACGACGACTACGGGCGTCAAGCGCGCCGAGAGCGTCGCTTAAACCGGTGGTTTGTCGTTGTGCGTCTTGAATGGTTTCAAGCGTACGTGAAGGCTCTGCCTCAGCGTCGGTGGCTAAAAAATGAATGGGCGCATAGGCGGATTCATCGTCATCTTCAGCCTCGAATGCCATTTCTTGACCGGAGAGCCGCATTTCCATTTCGCGCACTTCTTCAGGTTTTACATTGAGGTCTTTAGCAACTCGACGCACATCCTCTTGCGTGAGCGGGCCAAGACCCGTACGCATCGAGCGCAGATTAAAAAACAACTTGCGTTGCGCTTTGGTGGTGGCAATTTTTACCATCCGCCAGTTGCGCACGATGTACTCATGAATCTCGGCTTTGATCCAATGCAGCGCAAATGAAACTAAGCGCACGCCGCGTTCTGGGTCGAAGCGTTTGACCGCTTTCATTAAGCCGATATTGCCTTCTTGGATCAGATCGGCGTGGGGCAGGCCATAGCCTAGGTAACCGCGCGAGACCGACACGACTAAGCGTAAATGCGACAGGACGAGCTCGCGCGCGGCGGCCACGTCGTTTTCATCGCGCAGGCGTTTGGCTAAGCGTTGTTCGTCCTCTAGGCTCAGCATCGGCAAACGGTTCACGGTCTGGATGTAGTTCTCCAGACTTCCGACCGGCATCGGTAAATTCATTTGCAGGGTGGCAGTTGTCATGTGTCATCTCCCAAAGCAAGCAAAATCAGTAAGCAAGGTCAGTAAGCAACTTCAGTAACCAACTTCGGTAACCACTCGAGGAAGCTTAGCCCGTCAGCGAAATCAGTAGGTGCTGCAGTGCATAAGGCTTCGTTAGGGCAACTATTTTAGCACTCTATGACTCAGAGTGCTAAATGCAAATGAAAGTTCCTGTGTGTATTTAACCTACTGATTTATTATGATTATTCTAAAAGCGCATCGACAAAGTCTTTGGCAACAAAGGGCCGCAAGTCGTCGATTGCCTCGCCGACCCCGATAAAACGTAGGGCAGGCCCAGGACGCTGGGGTTGTGCGGCGCGGGCGTGGGCTAAGGCAACCACGATGCCACCGCGTGCGCTGCCATCGAGTTTGGTGAGAATCAGGCCGGTAACCCCGATCGCCTGATCAAAGGCCTGCACTTGGGCGAGTGCGTTTTGACCCGTGTTGGCATCGAGCACCAGCAAGACTTCGTGCGGTGCGGTGGGCTCCGCTTTTTGGATCACGCGACGTATCTTGCGAATTTCTTCCATCAAATGCAGTTGCGTTGGCAAACGCCCAGCAGTATCTGCGATCAATACGTCGATGTCGCGTGCGCGCGCAGCGTTCACCGCATCAAACATAACGGCTGCAGCATCGCCAGATTGTTGTGCAATGACGTCGACTTGATTGCGCGCTCCCCATTCGGTCAGTTGCTCGCGCGCGGCCGCGCGGAAGGTGTCGCCGGCGGCCAACAGCACACGCAAGTCGTGTGATTGAAAGTAGCGCGCCAGCTTGCCGATCGACGTGGTTTTACCCGTGCCATTGACACCAGCCACCATCATGATGAACGGGCGTTGTGCGCCAAGATCGAGTGGGACTTCGAGGGGCTGAACGTAGGCCAGTAAAATTTCTTTGAGCATCGCGCGCACTTGTGTGGCATCGGTGCTGCCGGTTTGACGTACGCGCACGCGCAGCGCATCGAGTACCGCTTGGGTGGCTGCTACGCCACAATCAGCGGTGAGCAGCGCAGTCTCTAACGCCTCGTATAGCGTATCGTCGATACGCCCACGACCCAGTAACGTATTCAGTCCGCCGCCAAGCGCCGTACGTGTGCGCGCCAAACCCGCTTTGAGTCGCGCGGTCCAACGTGCATCTTCTTCGGGAGATTTTTTGAACAGGCCGAACATGGAGGTCAGCGACATCGAAAGCCGCTAAGATCAATCCTTATTCTAGCAAACCGCCACCAATACCTCGTTGAGTATGTCTCGATCTTTACCTTCTGCCGGTCGCGTGCGCATTATTGGCGGACATTGGAAAAAAAGCGTCCTGCATTTTCCGCAACGCACTGACTTACGACCCACACCCGAACGCGTGCGAGAGACGCTGTTCAACTGGTTGGGCCAACGCATGGATGGCCTGCGCTGTTTAGATGCGTTTGCGGGGAGCGGTGCTTTGGGTTTTGAGGCCGCCTCGCGCGGTGCGTCGGCCGTGGTAGTGCTGGAAACAGATCGCGTTGCGTTGACGGCATTGCAGGAAAACGCGCAGCGCTTACAGGCGACGCAAATACAAGTGGTCGCGGCCGATGCGCTACGCTGGCTCGCCGATGCGAACGAGCGCTTCGATGTAGTTTTCCTCGACCCCCCGTTCAGGCAAAATGTATTGAGCGATGTGCTTGCGCTGTTACCGCGGGTCTTGAATCCAGGTGCACGCGTGCATGTCGAAGCCTCGGCGCCCATGGCGGTGCAGACCCCGTGGCACGAATTGCGGCACGCACGTGCTGGCCAAGTGCATCACCAACTGCTGGAGTTTAAACATGATCGGGGCAGTCTATCCGGGGACGTTTGATCCCCTGACACGCGGACACGAAGATTTAGTGCGTCGTGCTGCATTGTTGTTTGGCAAAGTCATCGTTGGCGTGGCCGATAGTCGCGCCAAGCGGCCTTTTTTTACCTTGGAGGAGCGCGTCGATATTGCACGCGAAGTACTCAGCGACTTACCCAACGTCAAAGTAGTTGGCTTCAGTGGATTATTGATTCACTTTATTCGCGAACACGAAGCGCGTGTGATTTTGCGCGGCTTGCGCGCGGTGTCTGATTTTGAATATGAGTTTCAGCTCGCTGGCATGAACCGCAACTTATATCCCGATGTTGAAACAGTGTTTTTAACGCCATCGGAACAACACATGTTTATTTCTGCCACCTTGGTGCGAGAAATCGCCACCTTAGGCGGTGATGTTTCAAAATTCGTGCACCCATTGGTGAGTGCCAAGCTACAAGAAAAAGTACGCGCCATGGGTCGTGCGTAGCGATACGCAAGCGCAGTCACGCCACGCAAGTCACACAACGTTTATCGCGTTTGGCATTTCGAACAAAAAAATGTGGAACGTTGTCCCATCACGATCCGGCGAATCAGCTGACCGCAGGTTCGACACGGCGCGCCAGCGCGATCATAAGCGCGGTAATTGAGTTGAAAATAACCCGACGCACCGTCGCTGCCGACAAAGTCGCGCAAGCTCGAACCGCCTGCACTGATGGCGGCGCGTAACACGGATTTAATGGCTTTGGCCAAGCGCTCACAACGCGCAGCAGATAATTTTCCAGCGCGTGTGCGTGGATCAATCCCAGCTAAAAATAGGCTTTCGCTTGCGTAGATGTTGCCCACACCCACCACACGCTTGGCATCCATCACAAATAATTTAATCGGCGTGTTGACCTTGCGCGTTTGCGCATAGAGCGAGGCGCCATCAAAGGCTGCATCTAACGGCTCAACGCCAAGATGCGCGAGTAAGGGGTGCGTGTGGGGAGGTTGCTCAGTCCACAACACCGCGCCAAAACGCCGTGGGTCACGCAAGCGCAGAACCTGCGCGCCAACTTGTATTTCGACATGGTCGTGCTTACCGCGCGGCGCATCGGGAGCAACGATACGCAAGCTGCCTGACATCCCGAGATGCACAATGAGATGTCCGGTTTCGCAGTCCATGAGCAGATACTTTGCGCGCCGCGTGATGCTGCGGATCGTACGACCAACCAAGGTGTGCACTTCGTCAGGAATTGGCCAGCGCAAGCGGGGATGGAAAATACGCACCGCGGTGATCGTTTGTCCGATCAGGTGCGGGGAGATACCGCGACAGGTTGTTTCGACTTCGGGTAATTCGGGCATAGATGTGTCGGCGGGTCAGGGTGTGGCCCCATGGTGTCCCCCATGGATGCGTGCGCTTGTGTGGATCCTTGAATATACCTAAACTGACCCTCCCGCGTGGCACTGCGTCGGCAATCCTGCGCGCCGTGCTATGTGCTGTTGTTTGTCTGTGCAGCTTGCCCGTCAATGTCAGTGTTTAAATGCCGCGTTGCGGCGGTTTGCGATCTTTCATGTTGATTGTTGTTTGCTCTCAAGTCTGTGGTTTACGCCAACGCCAATGGTTGCTGCGTGCGTTGCTATTGGTGTGCGCGAGCTTATTTGCGCTGAGCGCAATCGCGCAATCTGCACCGGCAGAAGACGATGACGATGACGCGGATATCGAGGCGCCGATTCAGGTCACTCCAGAAGAGCGTGCCTCAGCTACAGCGCGTTTACCGACGCTCAATCTCTCGCCGAGCTTACTCTATGATTTATTGCTGAGCGAAATCGCGATCCAACGCGGCAACGCCGCCAGTGCCGCACGAACCTATGGCGACTTAGCACGTAAGACGCGCGATCCGCGTGTCGCACGTCGCGCCATGGAAGTGGCCGGGTATGCGCAAGCCCCCCAATTAGCGGTCGACGCAGCGCGGATATGGCATGACACCGACCCGACGTCGGTGGGCGCGTTGCAAACCTTGACTGCGTTGTTAATTGGTCAACGCCGCATTGATGAGGCGGTGCCACTCATTGAAAAATTGCTGGCTTTAGGTAATCCACCCGCAGCAGATAGTTTGATGCAGCTGCCTCGCTTGTTAGCCAACAACCCAGATCGCGCAGCAAACTTAGTGGCGATGCGTCGCTTAGCTGCACCCTATTTAAACTTACCGCAAGCGCATTACGCCGTCGCGCAATCAGCCGCCGCCGCTGACAACACCACCCAAGCACTACAGTCGGTGCGTGAAGCCGCGCGCTTAAAGCCAGATTGGGAAGCGCCCGCATTGCTCGAAGCGCAGTTGTTACAACGGACCGACGTTGCGCAAGCGCAAGCGCGTTTGGCAACGTATTTAGCAGCGCAGCCCAAAAGTAGTGAAGTGCGCTTGGCTTATGCGCGCTTACTTGCGATCGACGAAAAAAATTCGCAAGCCGTTAGTCAAATCCGTCGCCTGGCAGAAGATTTTCCTGAGCGCGCAGATTTGCAATTCGCCGGTGGTTTGCTCGCAGCGCAACTGGTCGACTACCCGTTAGCAGACACGTTATTACAGCGTGCGTTACAGCTGGGTGTGCGCGATCCCAATACCGTGCGTTACACCTTGGGTCAAATCGCAGAGGAGCGTAAAGCGTATCCCGATGCGTTAGGTTGGTATGTACAAGTAAGCGGTGGTACGCAATATGTTGCCTCTCGTTTACGGCATGCACACGTGCAAGCAAAGCAGGGCAATCTAGAACAAGCACGTGCGTTTTTGCGCGCAGCGCCGGGTTCAGAAGCGCAGCGAATTCAATTGCTGATTGGTGAGGCGCAATTGCTGCGCGATGCGCAGCAACACAAAGAAGCCTTTACCTTGCTGGGCGAGGCATTGGCTGCGCAGCCCGAACAAGCAGAATTGCTCTACGAGCATGCCTTGGTGGCCGAACGTCTTGAGCGGTTTGATGTGCTCGAAGCCAATCTAAAAAAATTAATAACGGCACGTCCTGATCATGCGCATGCGCTCAACGCACTTGGTTATTCTTATGCCGACCGTAACCTGCGTTTGCCAGAGGCCAAATCGCTGATCGAGCGCGCAGTCAAGCTCGCCCCGGATGATTTTTATATCTTGGATAGTTTGGGATGGGTGTACTTTCGTTTAGGCGAGATCGGTAAAGCGTTACAGCATTTACAACGTGCGTTTGCTGGACGCCCAGATGGCGAAATCGGGGCGCATTTAGGCGAAGTCCTGTGGGTGAGTGGGCAGCGCGATGAAGCCAAGCGCATCTGGCAAGAGTCTCTAAAGATCAGCCCCGAAAACGATACGCTGAAAAAAACGCTGCAGCGTTTTCAACCTTAAGCGCGAATGCGCGTGTTGTTGCTTAGAACATCCTTGTGGCGTGTTGGCTTTGTAGCCTTGTTCACGCTGCTCGCGACCGGCTGCGCGCAAATCGAATGGTTAGTCAGTGCCGATGATGTGCTGTTTGAACTCACTGCCCGCATGGCTGTGCGTTGGCGTGATGAATCGGTGAGTGGCAACGTTGCTTGGCGACATCGTCAAAAAAATTCTGAGATGGTGTTTACCTCTGCGCTGGGTTCGACCATTGCCCGATTAATTGAAGACCCAAGCGGCGTACAACTCACCGCCGCCGATGGCACTGTGCATCAAGCGCGGGATGCAGCCACGTTGACTCAATCTATCTTGGGCTTTCCGGTGCCACTCAGTGCGCTCTCCGATTGGGTCCGAGCGCGTCCTAGTCCCTCTAGTGAGGCCGTTGTTGAGCGCGACGCATACGGTCGTCCCACCGCGCTCACGCAAGCCGGATGGCGCATCGAGTACAGCGCGTATGACAACCAAGGACGACCGCTGCGATTGCGTGTGAGTCGACCAGAGATCGAATTACGTTTAGCGATCTCCGAATGGAAACGCTAATGCAGTGGTATCCAGCCCCCGCAAAACTCAATTTGTTTTTGCACGTACTCGGTCGACGTGAAGACGGCTATCACTTACTACAAACTGTTTTCCGCTTGGTTGATTTGCAAGACGAAGTGGGTGTGGCGCTACGCACGGATGGCGTGATCCAGCGTGTCGACACCACCCCAGGGGTGGGTGTCGACGAAGACTTGTGCGTGCGTGCCGCGCGGTTACTGCAGGGGGTAGCACGGCAACGCTTCGGGGCCGCGACTGCGGATGCGCTGGGCGTGGATTTAGGGCTACGCAAACACATCCCCATTGGCGGTGGCTTGGGTGGGGGCTCGAGTAATGCCGCTACGGTGCTGCTGGTGTTGAACCGCTTATGGCAGCTTGATTTAAAGCGCTCCGAGCTGATGGCGCTGGGGCTGACGCTTGGGGCGGATGTGCCCTTATTTGTGTTTGGTCAGAATGCGCTTGGCGAGGGCGTGGGTGAGCGCTTGCAAGCCTTGATCTTACCCGCGGCAAGTTATCTCATCTTGCGCCCGCAAGTATCGGTATCCACAAAGGAAATCTTCTCCTCTGCCGCGTTGACACGCGATACGAAAGCACTCAAAATACCGCCCTTTTTCCCGGGTCTTGGCAGGAACGATTTACAGCCGGTCGCGACCGCGCTGTATCCCGACATTGCGCAGCATCTAAACTGGCTGGAACAACATGGCGCCAAGGCGCGCATGACCGGATCGGGAAGTTGTGTGTTTGCGCAGTTTGACCAGCTGGAACAAGCCGCTGGGCTGGCTGCGCGGTTACCAAAGGACATGTTGGGGTTTGTCGCCCAAGGGTTAGCAGAACACCCCTTGCGAGCGTGGTTGGAAGATTAAGTTGAAGTAGAAGTTGATTTGGGGGGCCCTAGATCCTAGATATTTACCCCCCCAAGTCACATCGTTATTGCAGCAAGCAGTTGCAGCAAATTTTTGGGGAGTCGCCAAGCTGGTTAAGGCACCGGATTTTGATTCCGGCATGCGAAGGTTCGAATCCTTCCTCCCCAGCCAGTGACACACCGCGAGCCGCCTTAGGGCGGCTATGTTTTTTATCGGAGAAGTGAGCGCGTATGGCCAATTTGGCACCCTCGAGCGCACTAGACCATCTCATGGTCTTTACGGGCAACGCGAATCCGCGTCTGGCGCAGGATGTGGTACGCCATTTAAATATTCGTTTGGGCCGTGCCACCGTGGGGAAGTTTTCCGATGGCGAGGTGATGGTTGAGATTCTTGAAAACGTGCGCGGTAAAGACGTCTTTGTCTTGCAATCTACCTGTGCGCCGACCAATGACAGCCTGATGGAATTGTTGGTGATGGTCGATGCGCTCAAGCGTTCATCGGCTGCACGTGTCTCTGCAGCGATTCCTTACTTTGGTTATGCCAGACAAGACCGCCGGCCGCGTTCGGCGCGGGTCGCGATTAGCGCAAAAGTGGTGGCCAATATGTTGGCTGCGGTCGGGGTGTCGCGTGTGCTCACGATGGATCTACATGCCGATCAGATTCAGGGATTTTTTGATATTCCCGTCGACAACATTTACGCTGCGCCCGTGTTGCTCGGTGATGTATGGAAGCAGCGCTACGAAGACGTGGTGGTGGTTTCGCCCGATGTAGGTGGTGTGGTGCGCGCTCGCGCGTTGGCCAAGCGACTGGAATCGGATTTGGCCATCATCGACAAACGTCGGCCTAAGGCAAATGTGTCTGAGGTGATGAACATTATTGGTGAAGTCTCTGGTCGTACCTGCGTGATCATGGACGACATGGTCGATACGGCCGGCACGCTATGTAAAGCCGCGCAAGTATTGAAAGAGCAAGGCGCTAAAAAAGTCGTGGCCTACTGTACTCATCCGGTGCTCTCCGGTGCAGCAATCGAACGTATCGCCAGCTCAGACATTGATGAGTTGGTGGTGACCGACACCATTCCGCTGAGCGAAGCTGCGCGTGCGTGTGGTCGTATTCGTCAGTTGTCGGTGGCGGGTTTGGTGGCCGAAACAATTTTGCGTATCTACAACGAAGAGTCGGTGAGCTCGCTATTTATTGAATAGCGTGCCCGCCTTTTGCAAAGCTGTCTGTGTCTGGTCGCGGATCGGGCGGCATCACTAGGAGAAGTCTATGAAAATCGAAATCAGCGCCAAAAAGCGCGCAGCGCAGGGAACGGGTGCGAGCCGCCGTCTGCGTAACGCAGGTCGTGTGCCTGGCATCATCTATGGTGGTGATACCAATCCTGTCAATATCGAACTGGACCACAAAGACCTGTACTACAACTTGTCGCGTGAATCCTTTCACGCATCGATTCTGACGCTTGATCTTGAGGGCACCAAACAGCCGGTGCTACTGCGTGCAGTGAATATGCACCCGTTTAAGATGCAAGTGCAGCACGTCGACTTTCAGCGTGTCTCGAAAGACAAAAAAATTCACATGCGCGTGCCCCTGCACTTTGTGAACGCCGAATTATCTGAAGCAGTGAAGTTCAAAGGCGCGATCGTGAGCCACGTGATGAACGATCTGCAAGTCTCTTGCTTGCCCGATGATCTACCTGAGTATATTGAGGTGGATATGTCCAAAGCGAGCATTGGTCAATCGGTGCACGTGAAAGATCTTGCCTTGCCTAAAGGCGTTGAGGCGGTGCTCCATCGCAATGACAACCCCGTAGTTGCGACCGTGTCCTTGCCTGCTGCACAAGCTGAGGAAGAATTAAAAACGGCGCCAGCTGCTGCCGATGTGCCGGCCAGCAAACAAGCCGATGCTGCTAAAGATGACAAAGCAGCTGACAAAGGCGGCGACAAGAAAGACAAGAAGTAAATTTGAGCTTTCGCAAGATAACGGCAAGGGCGCTGGCGTCCTTGCCGTTGTTTTTTGCGCGTGAATCTGTTTTGTCATGACCATTCGCTTAATCGTTGGATTGGGTAACCCAGGCAAAGCGCATCATGCCGATCGGCATAACGCGGGCTTTTGGTTGCTTGAGCGATTGGCGCGGTTACGCGGCTTGTCGTTGCGGCAAGAGTCGCGGTTTCATGGCTTAGCTGTGCGCGATGACGCAGCTGGCGTGTGGTTGCTGATGCCCGAGACGTATATGAATCTTTCCGGTAAAGCGGTAAGTGCATTGGCGGGATTTTTTAAAATCATTCCAGAGCAAGTGTTGGTTGTGCATGATGAATTAGATTTTGTCCCCGGCGTCGTCAAGCTCAAGTTGGGCGGTGGTTCGGGGGGGCACAACGGATTAAAAGACATCAGCGCGCAGCTTGGCACGCAAGAATATTGGCGCCTGCGTTTGGGGATTGGTCATCCGGGTTCGCGTGATTTGGTGCATGGGTATGTGTTAGGAACGCCGCGTGCAGAAGAGCGCGAAGCCATCGATGCGGCAATCGATCGCGCATTAGCGGTGATGCCGCAAATTATGACCGGAGATCTGCAAGGCGCGATGCATCAATTACATACCCCAAGCGCAACCCAGTCAGTCACACCGAATAAAACAGCGACACCTTAAGTACAGCAAAGATCAGGAACTCATCATGGCAACGCAATGCGGCATCGTCGGACTCCCCAACGTTGGAAAATCAACGCTGTTTAATGCGCTCACTAAAGCGGGCATTGCGGCAGAGAATTATCCGTTTTGCACCATCGAACCCAACGTCGGGATTGTGGAAGTGCCCGATCCACGATTGGCGCAGCTGGCCGCCATCGTGCAACCGCAACGCGTATTGCCTGCCACCGTTGAGTTTGTCGATATCGCAGGCTTGGTGGCCGGGGCATCAAAGGGCGAAGGGTTAGGCAATCAGTTTCTTGCCAACATTCGCGAAACCGATGCGATCGCGCATGTGGTGCGTTGCTTTAACGATGACAACATTGTGCATGTGGCCGGTAAGGTAGACCCCATCGCGGATATCGAAACCATCCATACCGAATTAGCACTGGCAGATTTGCAGGCGGTGGAAAAGCAACAAGCCAAAATCGCTAAGCTCGCCAAGTCTGGTGCCGATAAAGAGGCCACGCGTGTGTACGGCGTGTTAGAAAAAGCCCGCGTCATTCTTGATCAGGCTCAGCCGGTGCGTTCGGTGGCGTGGAGCGATGAAGAGCTCGCGGTATTAAAGCCGTTATTTTTGCTCACCATGAAGCCCACCATGTACGTGGCAAATGTCGATGAAAAAGGCTTCAGCAATAATGCCTTGCTCGATGCGGTACAAGCGTATGCAACAAAAGAGGGTGCACCAGTCGTCGCCATTTGTGCGGCACTCGAAGCGCAGATTGCTGACTTGGCCGATGAAGATAAGGATGTGTTTCTCGCAGATATTGGCATGCAAGAACCCGGGCTCAATCGAGTGATTCGTAGTGGTTACGGCTTGTTAGGTTTGCAAACTTATTTCACTGCTGGCGTGAAAGAAGTGCGTGCATGGACGGTGCGTGTGGGTGCAACTGCGCCACAAGCTGCCGCGGCAATTCACACCGATTTTGAGCGCGGTTTTATCCGTGCAGAAGTGATTGCATTTAAAGATTACCTCGCTGGACAGGGTGAACAAGGCGCCAAAGAAGCCGGCAAGATGCGCGTCGAAGGCAAGGAATACATCGTGCAAGATGGCGATGTCATGCATTTTCGCTTTAACGTTTAACGCTAAGAAGCCACACTCAATACCCCCACATCTCTATTTTTATCCGGACGAATCTCATGCTGCCCTACGCTTGCACCATTTTTCTTTCTGCGTTTTTGCTGTTTCTTGTGCAGCCGCTAATCGCGAAACAAATCTTGCCTTGGTTTGGTGGCGCAGCCTCGGTGTGGACAACGTGTTTATTGTTTTTTCAAAGCGCGTTATTAGCGGGTTATGCCTATGCCCACGGATCCGTGCGTTGGCTCAAGCCGCGTCAACAAGTCTGGGTACATATCGGGCTATTGGTGATTTCGTTGGCGGTGTTACCCATCATTGCCGATGTGTCTTGGAAACCAGCAGGCGATGAAGACCCGATCTTGCGCATCTTTGGGCTACTCACGCTGACGATCGGTTTACCGTATTTGTTGCTATCAACCACCACGCCACTGTTACAAGCGTGGTACTGGCAACGGTTTAATGCCAGCGTGCCATACCGCTTATTTGCTTTATCAAACTTTGCCTCGTTATTGGCCTTACTTGGCTATCCGGTGTTGGTTGAACCGTTTTTTGGTGGTGCAGATTCTGCGCGACTGTGGTCATGGTTGTACGCCGCGTTTGTGTTGGTTTGCGCAGCCACGGGGGTGTTCTCGTTGCGTGGCGGTGGGATGCATTTATCTGCAGTACAAACAGAATCTCAAGCACCTGCCAAACCAATTGCAGCAGGCACCTTAGTGCAATGGCTGATTTTGTCGGCGATGGGTTCCTGCGTGCTGCTCGCTGTGTCGAATCACATCACACAAAACATCGCTTCGGTGCCGTTTTTGTGGGTGCTGCCACTGGCGTTGTATTTAATTACGTTCATTGTTTGCTTTGATCACCCGCGCTGGTACTTACGCAAAATTTTTATGCCGCTCTTGGGTATCGCGTTACTCAGTATGGCCGCGATGGTAGATTCGATTGACTTAAAATTTGCTGCGCCAGTATTCGCTTTGGGGATGTTTGTTTCGTGCATGTTTTGTCATGGTGAACTCGCACGCTTGAAGCCCGACCCACGTCATCTCACCCTGTATTACCTAATGATTTCAATTGGTGGTGCGCTGGGCGCGCTGTTGGTTGCCATCATTGCCCCGTTGGTGCTCAAGGGCTATTACGAAATGCACATTGTGCTGGCGATCTTGGGCGCACTTCTGGTGATCCGAATCAGTGGCGTTCATTTGTTATGGCGTGCGACCGCTGTTGCGGTGCTCGTGGCGGTCGTTGTGCTGAATGGCCAGGCGATCAACTATTACAACTACGGCGTGCGTGAAATGGCACGAAATTTTTATGGCGTCGTGCGTACCCGTGATTGGACTGATCCGAGCGCATTTCGTGTGATGTACCACGGCGGAATTAACCATGGTGGTCAGCGCATGGAGGCTGAAAAACGCATGGAGCCGAGCAGCTATTTCGGTCGAACAAGTGCGTACGGGCGTTTGTTTCAAAGCATGAATGCACCTCGAAACGTTGGCGTGATTGGCTTGGGTGCGGGTGCTTTGCTCGCGCACAGTCGTGCTGGAGACGCTTGGGTGTTTTATGAGATTGATCCAATCGTGGTGGACATTGCCAAACGCGAATTCAGCTTCATGCGTGATACGCCGGCTAAGCTCGAAGTTGTGCTCGGTGATGGGCGCTTAGCGCTCGAGCGAGAAGCGCCGCGGGGTTATGATGTATTGGCGATCGATGCGTTTTCCGGGGATTCGATTCCGATGCATTTAATTACCCGCGAAGCCATGGCGGTGTACGTGAAGCACCTCAAGCCTGATGGCGTGATCGTGTTTCAAGCCACGAATCGATTTGTGGATTTAATGCCGGTGATTCGACGCTTAGCCGATGAATTTGGTATGCAAACAGCATGGGTCAGCGATTGGGCTGAAGGCGAAGACTATTGGACGGGAACCACCGATCAAGTCATCGTCACAAAAAATGCGGCCTTACTGGCATCACCACTCATTAGTGCGGTGGCAAAACCGGCGCCTGCACGTGAGAGCTTGCCGACGTTTACCGATGATTTCTATAATTTACTGCGCATACTGAAACACTAAACAAACGCTAGAACACAAAGTAATCGCAAGTATTGATGCCTAGGAGGGTGGGATGAATCACATCGGTTTGCATCAAATCAAATGGATCGTCAGCGCTGCGCTCTTGAGTATCGCCACCCTCGCATCAGCGCAATCGTTTCCGAACCGCAGCATCACGATTCTGGTGCCCTACCCACCCGGTGGCATGATTGATTTAGTGGCTCGCTTGATTCAACCCGCGCTACAAAAAGAAATCGGTCAGCCAGTGGTCATTGAAAATCGTTCGGGTGCAGGCGGAAACGTTGGGGCAGAGGCGGTGGCGCGTGCGCCTGCAGATGGCTACACCTTGCTGTTGGCTAATCCATCGCTAGGTAACAGTGCGCACATGTATGCCAAGCTGAACTACCGTCCGCTACAAGATCTTGCGTACGTTGGACTGTATGGCAAGGTGCCCAACGTTTGGTTAGTACATCCGGGTTTCCCGGCGCAATCGGTGCGCGATGCAGTCACGGTCTTGCGCGCTGCCCCAGGTAAATTTAATTACGCCTCCAATGGTTACGGCACCTCGCCGCAACTGTCGATGGAGCTCATGAAAGATATGACGCGCACGTTTGTGTTGCACATTCCTTTTCGTGGTTCGGGCCCAGCCACCGCGTCTTTACTCGCTAATGAAACGCAACTCATGTTCGATAACTTGCCACCGCAAGTGGGCAACATCAAATCAGGCAAGCTTCGCGCGTTGGGTGTGACGAGCTTAAAACGTACCAGTATTTTTCCGGATTTACCGACGCTGGATGAAGCTGGAATCAAGGGGTATGAAGTCACCGCATGGTTTGGTTTGGCCGCACCAGCTGCAACACCACGCGATATCGTGTTGCGTATTAACGCGGCCCTAAATAAGGTGACACAGCAACCTGAAGTGCGCGAACAGCTGACGAGCCGCGGTGCCGAAGTACTACAAGGTACGCCAGAACAATTTGCTGCTTTCGTGAAGGCTGAGCACGATAAATGGGGGCCGGTGATCAAACGTGCAGGCATCGTCGCCGAATAATTTTTTGTGACAACGTGCATTGATCGGTGACTTCGCGATCTTCATTTCGTATGTCTTCATCCCCACCCGACCTGCGGTTTGATTTCGCCACGCTTGACGATTTGCCCGCGCTGACCGGTTTGCTTGCGCTGTTGTTTACGCAAGAAGCAGATTTCTTACCGGATACCGAAAAACAGCAGCGTGCATTGCGCATGATTCTCGAAGACCGACAACGCGGTTGTATTTATGTTGCGCGCCGTTCGAATGAAGTGATCGGCATGGTGAGTACACTGTATACCGTGAGTACAGCTAGCGGTGGTCAAGCCGCTTGGCTGGAGGACATGGTGCTGTTGCCCGACTGTCGTGGACAAGGTATCGGTGCGGCGTTGTTGCGCTATGCCGTTTGTGCGGCACGTGATGCGGGCGTTTTACGTTTAACGCTATTGACCGATCCAGGCAACGCAGCCGCACAAGCGATCTACGCTGCTGAAGGGTTTGAATTTTCTGTGATGCGAGCGATGCGCTTAACGCTGTGTTGAGCGCAACCCCTTGCTTGTTGCGTTGATCACCGCGTTAAGATTTTTTCGCACCACCGCTTAATACACTGCGCCAGCGCTGCATTTCACTCACAATCCACGCACGCAATTCCTCTGGCGTACTTGAAATGTTTGGGGATGCCATGTCGGCGATACGTCGGGCCATTTCTGGTTCGCGTAATGCGTTGAGCGTTTCGGTGTGTAGTCGATTCACGACATCGGCAGGGATGCCTGCAGGGGCCATCAGGCTATACCAACCACCCGCTTCAAAATCATCGTAACCAGACTCGATCATGGTAGGCACCTCGGGTAACAGCGGTGCACGTTGACGACTGGTGACGGCGAGTGCGCGCATTTTGCCTGCGCGAATTTGCGGCAACACCAATAATGGATTCTCGATCGTGAATGGCATCTCGCCAGACAAAATCGACAGGATTGCAGGCGGGCTGCTATTAAAGTGCACCGGCGTTGCTGGAAAACCTGCGCGCTGTCGGTAGGCTTCTTGCGCGAGTAATTGCGGCGAACCCACACCGGGCGTTGGATAGAGCACATCTTGTCCGGTTTTACGCAAAGCTTGAGTAAGCGCAGCTAAATCACGATGCGGTGAGGCACTCGACACCACCACGACTAACGGTGTTTTCGCGATCAAACTAATCGGCGTTAAATCGGTGAGCGGATCAAAGCCCAAATTACTTTCCATGATGGGGCTAATGGCCAATGGCCCACTGCTGCCAAGTAACAAGGTATACGGATCGCCTTTAGCACGTGCGACAAGGCCGGTAGCTAAATTAGCACCTGCCCCCGGTCGATTTTCGACGACGACTGGTTGCCCCAAATTTTTCTGTAAACGCTCTGCCAACAAACGCGCTAACGTATCGACAATACCGCCCGGTTGAAAGCCCACCAACAACCGAATGCGTTTATTGGGAAAGGGTTCTTGTCCAATCACGCGGGGGGCAATCGCTAATGCGCTGGCCGCTAATCCGGCCTGCAAGAGTTGACGTCGGACGAGCTGACGTGCGCGGCTCATTGCGGCTCCAACACAAAAGTGAGTTTGGTTTCTTTAGTGATGATGCCGCCACGATTGCCCGGTTCGATTGAGCCATAGCGTTGCCCATACGCAGGCGGTAATTGACGAGCGCCATGCGGGGCGAGCCACAAGCGCAATAAGTGGCGTCGCTTTTCAATCTCGGGCCAGTCTTCAAAATCGGTGCGGCTATGGAGCATCTGGTGGTTGTGCACAAACTGCATATCACCGGGTTTGAATTCCATCGTGAGATTGAGCGTTGGATCGTTGGAGAGCGTATCCAAATAGGCTAACGCTTCGATCTCTAGGGCAGTGAGTCGACGCGCTTGCGGAAAATTTTCTTGCGCTGAGCGAATGTATTGGCCCGCATAAATTGTTGAGAGCTCGCCTTGATACCAATTGAAGACGGGCAATTCAAACCAAGGCAACATCCCGGTTGGAATTTCGCCGCGACGATCCGTGGGAAAGGGGTTGAATAGCTGCTCCCAAAGATCGGGACGACGACGGTACATTTCATCGTGTAGGGTGACCGAACTTACTAAGCGACTTTCGCCACCAGACTTCGACGTCTTTAAACACAACAAGCCAACGATATCGCACGAATCAGTGTGGTATTCCAATTCACGATTGGTTTGGTAATAGCGCGTGGTGGGTTGACGGATATCTAAACCCAAATCACGCACGTGACCCAATAAGTGCCCCTTGGCATTTTGCGAACGGAAGCTTCCCAAATGCGCACCCACACCTAAATACGCCACTGCTGCTTCTGCGGTGCTGTAGCGCGACACATCAAACCCGCGCAACAATGCAAAGCCGCAACCATGGATGACTTGTTCTAATACCTGCGCAAGTTTCTGACGTAATGTGGGTAACTGAAACGTGGCTTCGGTGATGTCACCCATTTCGCGACCAGCGGCAAAGTGTGCGCGAATCGCAGTATCGAGTTCGGCAAGTTCTTGCGCAGAAAAATGTAGTAACCAGTCGCGTGAGCGATCCATGTCAGGACCCTTCCACGCCGCTGGACCGCCAATCGGCCCACTCGGTCGTGGCGAGGCTTGAATCACGGATTGAACGCTGGCTGACATACGAATCTCCTCCGAATGGGTGTGTCGAATGATTTTAGCCAAAGGTACCAGGATAAGCGCCGCCGTCCATCAGTAGATTTTGTCCGGTGATAAAGCCAGCATGGACGCTGCACAAAAAAGCGCAAGTCGCGCCAAACTCTTCGACGGTACCAAAGCGTCCTGCCGGATTAGATGCTGCACGTGCAGCACGTAGATCGGCTGCACTCTTACCGGATTTTTTAGCGTTGAACTCAAAATTAGCGCGTAGACGATCGGTATCAAACGGGCCTGGTAGTAACCCATTGATGGTCACGTTATGTTTGACGGTCGTGCGTGACAGCCCAGCAATAAATCCAGTTAAACCCGCGCGCGCACCATTCGATAAACCCAGTTCGGGAATAGGAAATTTCACTGAGCCCGATGTGATGTTAACGATCCGACCAAATCGTCGCGCGATCATGCCATCGACAACACTGCGTATTAGCAAAATAGGTGTAATCATATTGGCATCGACGGCATTGACCCAAGCCTCACGATCCCATTCGCGAAAATCACCGGGCGGCGGACCGCCCGCGTTGTTCACCAAAATATCCGGTGTAGGACAAGCAGCAAGCGCTGCGGCACGACCCGCCTCGCTGGTGATATCACCAACAACCGTATGCACGGTGACGCCATAAGTACTGCGTAGTTCTTCTGCCGTGCGCGTTAAGGCTTCAGCACCACGCGCAGTAATGACGAGGTTGACGCCTTCTGCCGCCAATGCCATCGCGCAGCCTTTGCCCAAGCCTTTGCTACCGGCCGTAACCAGTGCGGTTTTTCCGCGTAATCCCATATCCATAGCAATCTACCTTTCTTAACCGAGGGGTTGGTTCGTCTGGATTTGAATTGAGTACAACCGTGTTTACTGCACACCACTTGCTAATAAATATTCATCGTACGTGCCGCGAAAATCCACAATGCCTTCTGGCTTGATATCTAAGATGCGCGTGGCCAATGAGGCAACAAATTCGCGATCATGCGAGACAAAAATCAGTGTGCCGGCATATTTGTCGAGTGCCGTGTTTAGAGATTCGATGGATTCCATGTCCAAGTGATTGGTGGGTTCATCCATCAACAATACATTGGGCCGCGTGAGCATGAGCTTGCCAAACATTAAGCGCTGCGCTTCACCGCCTGAAACCACCTTGACCGACTTACCAACGTCATCCCCAGAAAACAGCAGCCTGCCGAGCGTGCTGCGCACAACTTGATCTTCTTCGCCAGGCGCTTTCCATTGGCCCATCCATTCGGTGAGTGTTTCTTCATGCGGAAAATCAGCGGCGTGTTCTTGTCCACAATAACCAGGGCGCGCTTTATCGGTCCATTTGACACTGCCATGGTCGGGCTCTAGATCACCCCATAAGCAACGTAAGAGTGTGGTTTTACCCACACCATTGGTGCCAATAATGGCCACCTTTTCACCCGCATCGATGGTGATACTGAAATCGTTGAACAACGCACGGTCGTAGCCTTTGCTTAACTTTTCGACCGTGACGGCTTGACGGTGAATTTTTTCTTTTTCATCGTACTCAAAACGAATAAACGGATATTGGCGCGAAGAAGGCTTTACGTCTTCGACTTTTATTTTTTCGATCAGCTTTTGCCGTGATGTTGCTTGCCGCGCTTTGGATTTGTTAGCTGAAAATCGACGCACGAAGTCTTGTAGATCGGCGATTCGTTCTTTGGCTTTGGCGTTGGCATTGGCAGCCTGAGTACGTGCTTGTGTGGCTGCCAGCATGTAGTCATCGTAGCTGCCCGGATAAATCCGAATCGCACCGTAATCTAGGTCAGCCATATGCGTACATACGCTATTTAAAAAATGTCGATCGTGCGAAATAATCACGATCGTACTTTGACTTTGTTCTAGCGTATCTTCAAGCCAACGAATGGTATTGATGTCTAGATTATTGGTGGGCTCATCGAGTAACAAAATATCTGGATTAGCAAACAACGCTTGCGCGAGCAGCACACGTAACTTCCAGCCTGGTGCCACCGCACTCATCGGTCCTTGGTGTAACGCCTCTTGAATCCCAACGCCGGCAAGCAAGGCGGCGGCACGACTTTCCGCATCGTAACCACCGTACTCTGCAAACTTTGCTTCGAGTTCGGCTGCGCGCATATAGTCATCTTCGGTGGCATCCGCGTTGGCATAAATGGCATCGCGTTCCGCTGCGGCTTGCCACAGGGCCTCATGACCTTGCAACACCACATCCAACACACGCACGTCTTCATAAGCAAATTGATCTTGGCGTAAGCGGCCGATGCGTTCGCCTGCATCAATGCTCACGTTCCCTGCGCTGGGCTCGAGCTCGCCTCCCAAAATTTTCATGAACGTGGATTTTCCACTGCCATTGGCGCCAATCAAGCCGTAGCGGTGACCGCCACCGAACTTCACGGAGACGTTTTCAAAGAGCGGCTTTGCGCCGAATTGCATGGTGATACCGGAGGTGGTGATCATGTTGCCTTATCTGGACAGAACAAAAAACGTCGATGCAAAGCGTTGCGTCGACTAAAAAAACGTACTGCGTATTAAGTCGCTTTGGGTTTTATCGACACCAGTAACACGCCGCTAATGACCAACGTACCGCCAGCGATTTGCAGTAGCGTGAGTGGTTCATCCAGACCCAAGGCGCCAGCCAGTACGGTGACCACCGGACTGACGGCACCGATCAGTGCGAAGTGATTTGCACCAATACGTTTGAGTGCTTCCGCCACCATAAACACCGGCAAAATCGTGGCAAATACGACCATGATCAGAATATAGATCCAAGCTTGTGCAGGTAGCGCTAATGCGCTCAGTGGCTCGAGGATGAAGAATTGCACCGTGGCAGGTGCGGTTGCTACGATCATGGTCCACGCGGTAAAACGCATCGAGCCGATGCGTTTTGTTAGTGCGCTGCCAGCGACTAAGTAAATTGCATAACACAGTGCGTTTGACATGCATAAGAGCACGCCAAAAATAAACCAACGGTCTTCGCCCGTGGCACCCAGTTGGCCAGAAACCACCAAGGCCACCCCCGCGTAAGTCATGAATAGCGCGGCGAGTTCGCGCCGGGTGGGGCGTTTATGTAAAAACAAAAACGAGAGCGCCAACACCATGGTCGGATACAAAAATCCAATTAACCGACCCAAGCCCGCGCCAATGTATTGCAGCCCAATAAAATCTAAAAAACTTGCCGCGTAGTAGCCAATAAATCCTAAACCTAACAATGCGAGCCAATCGCGACCACGTAACGCGGCCGAGGTGTGGCTGCCCGCTTGGGTGGCGGCGTGTTGTAATTGATCACGCGATAACCACCAGGCCACAAACGCAAACACTGGTAGCGATAGACCCATGCGTAAAAATAACAAGGTGACCGGCGAGATCGTATGCTCGGCGTAACACAGCTTGATTAAGATCGGGCGAAAAGAAAATCCAACCACGCCGGCAAGCGCGAGGATCAATCCCCAAGTACGGTAAGCGGGTGTATTCAATGTGTGTTGATGCGCGTTAGTCAAGGCGATGAAGAATTTTGTGCCTTGCAGTTTTAGCGGCGCTTGCCTCCGCCCAGAATTGAACCCAACACGCCACGTAATACTTGTCGACCTAATTCAGAACCAATCGCACGTGCCGCGCTGCTTGCGACAGATTCCACGACGCCTTTGGTTTGCTTGCCGCCGCGCGGACCAGTGCGACCAAATAAAATTTCAGATAACGCACCTTGTTCTTCGACTTGCGTCGGTGCTTGACGTGCCGGCCCCGTTGTACGCGTGACGGTGGTGTCGGGTTGTTTGGTGTCGGCGCGGCCTTTGAGTTTTTCGTAGGCGGATTCGCGATCGATGGTCGTTTCGTAATGTCCAGCCAGCGTGGTGTTGGCGATGATCTTGGCGCGTTCTGCCTCGGTGATCGGTCCGAGTTGGCTCGATGGTGGAACAATCATCGCGCGTTCGGTGATATTGGGCCGACCGTGCTCGTCTAAAAAAGACACCAGTGCTTCGCCCACACCCAGTTCGCTAATGGCGGTTTCAATCGATAATTGTGGATTCGGGCGCATGGTTTGGGCTGCAGCACGCACCGCTTTTTGATCGCGCGGCGTAAATGCACGCAGCGCATGCTGCACACGATGACCTAATTGACCGAGCACCGTGTCGGGAATATCCAGCGGATTTTGCGAGACGAAATATACGCCCACGCCTTTTGAACGAATCAACCGTACCGTTTGCTCGATACGCTCGAGCAACGCTTTGGGCGCATCGTTAAACAGCAGATGTGCTTCATCAAAAAAGAACACCAGCTTGGGTTGTTCAACGTCGCCGACTTCAGGTAAATGTTCAAACAACTCTGAGAGCATCCACAACAAAAATACGGCGTACAACTTGGGCGCATTCATGAGCTTGTCGGCAGCAAGAATATTCACCACCCCGCGCCCCGACTCGGTTTGCAGCAAATCGGCGATATCGAGCATGGGCTCGCCAAAAAACTGCGCTGCACCTTGGTTTTCAAGCGCAAGCAATCCGCGCTGAATTGCGCCGACCGAGGCCGCAGAAATATTGCCGTACGCCGTTTGAAACTGCGCGGCGTTTTCGCCTACAAATTGCAGCATCGCGCGTAAATCTTTGGCATCAAGTAACAGCAAACCGCGATCATCGGCAATACGAAACACCACATTGAGCACACCTTCTTGCGTGTCATTGAGATCGAGCATGCGCGAAAGCAACAATGGCCCAAGATCGGAAATGGTGGCGCGCACGGGATGTCCGGCTTTGCCAAACACATCCCAAAACACCACTGGGCACGCGGCGGGTTGCAGCGTCACGCCGAGTTGTTGCGCCCGCGCGCTGACCTTGGCGTTGGTGCCGCCGGCTTTGGCGATTCCGGACAAATCGCCTTTCACGTCGGCCATAAAGACCGGCACACCAATTGAAGAAAAAGCCTGCGCCATCGCTTGCAGCGTGACGGACTTTCCAGTGCCGGTTGCGCCAGTGATTAGCCCATGGCGGTTGGCCAGGGCAGGCAGCAGCGCCAGTTCGGTCAGATTATTTTTTGCGATGAGCAGGGCGTGGGCCATGGCGGTAAAATCACGAGGTTAAACAGCAAATACAACAAATCGGACCGCAAAGCATATGGCCGGACACAGCAAATGGGCAAACATCCAGCACCGTAAAGGGCGACAGGATGCGAAACGAGGCAAGATTTTCACACGTCTGATCCGTGAAATCACGGTGGCCGCACGCATGGGCGGAGCCGATGCCAACACCAACCCGCGTTTACGCTTGGCGTTAGACAAGGCCCGCGAGGCCAATATGCCCAAAGACACCACGCAAAACGCCATCAATCGCGGCACCGGTGCCTTGGAAGGCGTCTCATATGAGGAGATTCGCTATGAAGGCTATGGGATCGCCGGGGCAGCGATCATTGTCGATTGCATGACCGACAATCGCACGCGTACCGTGGCTGAAGTGCGGCATGCATTTGCCAAAAATGGCGGCAATTTAGGTACCGATGGTTCGGTGGCGTATCAATTCAAACATTGCGGCCAATTTTTATTCGCGCCAGGTGCCAATGAAGAGCGCCTCATGGAGATTGCGCTCGAGGCGGGTGCGGACGATGTGTTGAGTCACGAAGATGGATCGATCGAGGTGGTGTGTTTGCCTGGGGACTTCACGGCAGTTCAACGCGCATTACAAGACGCGCAACTTGCACCAGCGCATGCAGAAATCACCATGAAGGCCAGCACAGACAGTGAATTAACCGGTGAAGACGCACTCAAGATGCAACGTTTGTTGGATGCACTTGAAAATCTGGACGATGTGCAGGCGGTGTATACCAATGCCGTGATGGATGAAGCCTAAACGGTGGGCGCGCTGCCAACCCAACGGATTCTTGGCATTGACCCTGGGTTGCAGTCCACAGGTTTTGGTGTGATTGAAAAACACGGCCTGCGTTTACGCTATATCAGTAGCGGTCGTGTGCGCAGTGGCAGCGGCTCGTTACCCGAACGGATCAAAGTCTTGCTCGAGGGTATTCAGGCAGTGATTGCGGAATACACACCAAATCAATCGGCCATTGAACAGGTGTTTGTGAACGTGAATCCCAAGTCCACTTTATTGTTAGGCCAAGCACGCGGCGCAGCGCTCAGTGCATTGGTACAGGCGGGACTACCGGTCGCCGAGTACACTGCGTTACAAGTTAAACAATCGGTCGTCGGCTATGGCAAAGCCAAAAAAGAGCAGGTGCAACAGATGGTGTGCAAACTTTTAAATTTGCCTGGCACGCCAGGTGCGGATGCCGCGGATGCGTTGGCCTGCGCCATTTGTCATGCGCACGCCGGTCAAGGACTCGGTGGCTTAACGACGCAAGGCTTGCAAATGCGTAGTGGTCGATTGGTGGTGAGTGGATCGGCCCGTCCACGCACGAGGCGCGCGTCATGATCGGTCGAATTGCCGGCACCTTAATTAGCAAAAACCCACCGCAAGTGATGTTAGAAGCTGGTGGGATAGGTTATGAAATCGATGTGCCCATGAGCACCTTTTATCACTTGCCTGCAACCGGCGAATCAGCAGTGTTGCTCACGCATTTGGTGGTTCGCGAAGACGCGCATGTGTTGTATGGGTTTGCTAGCGAAGCCGAACGCAGCACGTTTCGACAATTGATTCGTATTTCAGGCGTCGGTGCGCGCACTGCGCTGTCGGTACTTTCTGGTATGTCGGTGGCTGATTTAGCGCACGCGGTGGCCACACAAGATACGTCGCGTCTGACCAAAGTGCCTGGCATTGGTAAAAAAACAGCGGAGCGTTTATTGCTTGAACTCAAGGGCAAATTGGCCGATGCCTTGCCGCAAGCTGGTGGTGGCGCGAGTGTGGCAGGAAGCACCAACAATGATGTATTGAACGCCTTACTTGCGTTGGGTTATAACGAACGCGAAGCACACGCGGCTTTGCGTCATTTAACGCCTGAATTGTCTGTCGCTGAAGGCATACGCGCGGCATTAAAAGTATTAGCAAAGGCTTAGTGCGATCATCATGACTATCGAAACCGATCGTTTAATTTCGACCGCACCGAGCTCGGTACAAGAAGAACAAATCGAGCGTGCGTTACGCCCACAAAAATTGGTCGACTACGTCGGTCAGGCCAAGGTGCGTGAGCAGCTCGAAATTTTTATTCAAGCCGCGCGAGGTCGTCGCGAAGCGCTCGATCATGTGTTGTTGTTTGGCCCACCGGGGTTGGGTAAAACCACCTTAGCGCACATCATTGCAAAAGAAATGGGTGTGGGCTTACGTCAGACCTCAGGCCCGGTGCTCGAACGCGCCGGCGATCTTGCCGCGTTGCTCACAAATTTAGAACCAAATGATGTGTTGTTCATCGATGAAATTCATCGACTTTCGCCGGTGGTGGAAGAAATTCTCTATCCAGCACTCGAGGATTATCAGATCGATATCATGATCGGCGAAGGCCCGGCGGCACGTTCGATCAAAATTGATTTACCTCCCTTCACCTTGGTCGGCGCTACCACGCGTGCGGGCATGCTAACGAACCCGTTGCGCGATCGTTTTGGCATTGTGTCGCGCTTGGAGTTTTATAACCAAGAAGAACTCGCCAGCATTGTCCGCCGCTCTGCAAGCTTGCTGACGGTGGCCTTGGCTGACGAGGGTGCAGAAGAAATCGCACGGCGTTCGCGTGGCACACCGCGTATTGCGAATCGATTGTTACGACGCGTGCGTGATTACGCGCAAGTCAAGGCCGATGGTCAGGTGACGCGTGCGTTGGCAGAAGCAGCGCTCGTGATGCTTGATGTCGATCCTTTGGGCTTTGATGTGATGGACCGCAAGTTATTGCTCGCGGTGATTGAGCGTTTTTCCGGTGGTCCTGTTGGCGTAGAAAATTTAGCCGCAGCAATCGGAGAAGAGCGCGACACAATTGAAGATGTGCTTGAGCCGTATTTAATTCAACAAGGGTATTTACAACGCACACCCCGTGGCCGCGTTGCCACACTCGCGGCGTATCGGCACTTTGGGATCGTGGCGCCATCGGCCACGGGTCAGACCGATTTACTGTCGCGTTCGTAATTACGCGGGATCACGCATGGGAGCAGATCCCGCCGTATACTTTGACTTGGCCTGGCGTGATGGTTGGTACAGCGTCGCAGGCCGTACTCATTTTTGATTGCAAGACACGGATAATCACGCATGAATCTCACTACGGATCTTGAAATCTGGACACTGATTGCCAACGCGAGCATCGTTGTGCAATTGATTATGCTGTTGCTGTTGTCCGTCTCGTTTATGAGCTGGTTATTTATCTTTCGTAAGTTCTTTGCGATTCGACGTGCGCGTGCGCAAACCGAACATTTTGAACGAGAGTTTTATAGCAAAGACCTCAACGCCTTGTATCAGGGGGCGGTGAGTAATCGCCATTTGAGCGGTAGTTTGGAACGTATTTTTGAAGCCGGTTATCGCGAGTTTGCAAAGTTACGTGGTCAGCGCGGCGCAGATCCAACCAGCATGGTCGATGGCGCGCGACGTGCCATGCGTGCGACGCATCAACGTGAAATGGATCACCTCGAAAGCCATTTGGCCTTTTTGGCTTCGGCGGGTTCGGTGAGTCCGTATGTGGGCTTATTTGGTACGGTGTGGGGCATCATGCATGCGTTTCGTGGACTCGCGAACGTGCAACAAGCCACCCTTGCTCAAGTGGCCCCAGGCATTGCTGAAGCATTGATTGCGACGGCCATTGGTTTGTTTGCCGCGATTCCAGCGGTCGTGGCGTACAACCGTTACGCGCACGATATCGATCGATTGGCGATTCGTTTTGAGAGCTTTATGGAAGAGTTCTCCAACATTTTGCAGCGTCAGGCGTCGCGCTAAACGCGCGGTCGTAGCGAAAAGGATCTCTCATGGCGCAGCACAGAAAACGCGCACCGATGAGCGAGATCAATGTGGTGCCCTACATTGATGTGATGCTCGTGTTGCTAGTGATTTTTATGGTCACTGCACCGTTGATCACGCCAGGGGTGGTGGATTTGCCTAGCTTGGGTAAATCCTCGCAAGCACCGACGACGCCGCTCGAAGTGATCATTCACGAAGACCAAAGCATTGTGTTGCGTGATCGCGACCCAAAGGCAGGCACCATGGATGAGCGGCGTTTGCCGCGACAAGAGTTGGCGGCGGCCATTCGTGCCAAGCAGGCAAAAAATCCGGATCAAGCAGTGATGATTTCTGCTGACAAAAACGTGCGCTACGAAGCCGTGCTCAATGTCATGGATGAACTACAAAAGCAGGCCGTCAAGCGCGTGGGTTTGTCGGTAAAACCGGCGCAGTGAATGCGGCATCATGAACGCTGCAATTCGTTTTAGTCCGTACGAGATCTCGCATGTCGATCCGGGATGGCGCGTGCCTGCAGCGCTGGCGTTGAGCATTCATTTATTGTTATTTGCAGTGTTGTTTTTTGGCGTGCGTTGGCAATCGCGTGTGCCAGAAGTAATCACGGCCGAATTGTGGACGCCACCCCCACTTTTGCCGGTGGTGGAATCACCGCCTCCCGCACAGGTCCCCGACTTTAAGCCTGCACCGCCGCCACCCGCGCCAGCACCTGCGGAATCGCGGCCTGAGCCCGTCAAACCGGACATCGTGATTCGTGAGCCGGTCAAACCAAAAGCGGATCCAGTGAAACCTAAGCCCGAGCCGGTTAAACCCAAGCCTGAGCCGGTTAAACCTAAAATCGAGGCCACCAAGCCAGCGCCACGCGAAGCAGAAATGCAAAAGCGGCTGCGCGATGAATTGGCGCGTGAACAAACAGCGTTGAGTATCGATCAGGAAAAAAAATTACTGCAAGATCAAGTGGCCCGCGATCAGGCGCTACAAGCGCAATCAGCGCTCAACAAGGCGCGAGCGACCTATGGCGATAAGATTAAAGCCAAGATCAAAGGAAATATTGTGTTGCCGCAAGATCTCAAGGGTAACCCCGAGGCGGTCTTTGAGGTAGTACAGCTGCCGACGGGTGAGGTGCTTTCGGTGCGCTTAAAAAAATCCAGCGGTCACCGCGGTTACGACGAGGCGGTGGAGCGGGCTATTCTCAAGGCCTCGCCGTTACCTCTGCCTGAACGGGCCGAAGTGTTTAGTCGGGCCCTGAGCTTGACCTTTCGGCCACAGGATTAGCGGCCCCTTGCTGACGAGGCGCTCAGCTATAATCTGCGCTCTTTGACGCTCTCAAGGTTCAACCGCGTGATGTTGCGATTAGTGTGGATGTTTATCTTGTTGTGCAGCTTGGCCAGCCCAGGCGTGCACGCGCAGTTGTCGATTGAAATTACCGGTGGTGGCGGCAACCGCACGCCAATCGCTGTGGCACCCTTTGCAGGAGAAAATAATCTGCCTCCTGGCGTAGCGGCCATTGTGCGTGCCGACCTCGAGCGTAGCGGATTATTTCGTGGCGTCGATGTTCCAACAGAAGCCACCGCACTCACCGAATCCTCCGCTGTGAATTTTTCTGATTGGCGTGCGCGCTCAGCTGATTTGCTTGTTCAGGGCAGCGTGAACCCGGTCGCAAATGGACGTTTTGAGGTGCGCTTTCGTTTGTTTGATGTGGTGAAACAACAGGCCTTAGGTGGGGTCGCGTATACCCTAGAAAAAAATCAATTACGCGCCACCGCGCATCGTATTTCAGATTGGATTTATCAAAAACTCACTGGTGAGCGTGGTGTGTTCAGCACGCGTATTGCTTACGTCGTGAAACGCGGCCCGCGGTATGAATTGCAAGTGGCCGACGCCGATGGTGGTGGTGAAGAAACCGCTTTGGTGTCGTTTGAGCCGATCATCTCACCCGCGTGGGCACCAGACGGTGGGCGCTTGGCGTATGTGTCATTCGAAAGCAAAAAACCCGTGGTGTATGTACATTCATTGCGCACGGGCAAGCGCAATGTAGCGGCGAACTTTAAGGGATCGAATTCTGCCCCAGCATGGGCGCCGGACGGTTCGCGCTTAATGGTGTCGTTATCACGCGATGGTGGATCGCAATTGTTTTCAGTGAATCCTGACGGCAGCAATTTGCGTCGCGTCACTAGCTCAAACTCAATTGACACTGAGCCGGTGTTTTCACCAGATGGACAGAGCCTGTACTTCACTTCTGATCGCGGTGGTAGCCCACAGATTTATCGCATGTCGGTCAATGGCGGTGAGGCGCAGCGCGTGACTTTTGAAGGCACTTACAACGTATCGCCGCGGCCTTCTCCCGATGGAAAAAGCCTGGCTTTTATCACGCGAAACGCCGGACGTTATCAAGTGGCCTTGTTAGATTTATCGACCCGGCAAGTGCAACTACTCACCGATAGCGATCGTGATGAATCTCCCAGTTTTGCGCCCAATGGGCGCATGATTCTTTTGGCAACCGTGATTAGTGGACGTGGCATTCTTTCAGCAGTGTCGGCAGATGGGCGAGTAAAGCAGCGATTAACGACCTCAAGCGGCGATGTGCGTGAGCCTGCTTGGGGACCGTTCGTCAAGGAATAAACATACAAGGAGGTAGGTGATGCGTACGATTTGGGCAGGCTTAGCAGCAAGTTGTGCTGTAGCGATCACAGCATGTTCATCCAATCCCAGTGCAGAGCAAACGGCCGCGAAAGTTGAAGACCGACAGCCTGTCACGCAAGCGCAAGCCGTGCCGCAGGCACCGGTGGCAGCGGTGGATCTCACCTCGGTGCGTCCCGCCTCATCTGCTGCATCGGTCCTAAAAGACCCGAACAACATTTTGTCCAAGCGCTCGGTGTTTTTTGAATATGACAGCTTTACGATTCGCGATGAATTTAAGCCACTCGTTGAAGCGCACGCGCGTTATTTGCGCGACAACGCTTCGGCGCGCATGTTGATTCAAGGTAATACCGATGAGCGTGGTAGCCGTGAATACAACTTGGCGTTAGGCCAAAAACGCGCTGACGCAATGAAAAAAATGCTGCTCTTGCTTGGCGCACGTGAAGAGCAAATTGAATCCGTGAGCTTGGGTGAAGAAAAGCCGCGTGCGCAGGGTGGCGATGCTGCAGCCCACGCGCAAAATCGTCGTGACGATATTCTCTACGCAGGCGAGTACTGATGCGTTGGAGTCGTCCCTTGGTGTTGTTGGCCGCGCTGGCCTGCCCACTGTCTGGGCAGGCCGGACTCATGGACGATGATGAAGCACGCGCACGCATCGAGATTTTGCGTCGGCAAGTGAATGAGCGACTAGAAAAGCTCGAGAACACGGTTGCCGATCGCTCGGTCATGATTGGGCTTGCCGAGCAAGTGGAGTTGCTCAAGGCCGAATTGGCAAAAGCACGCGGTCAACTTGAGGTCTTGCTCAATCAGCTCGAAGTCGCGGATAAGCGACAAAAAGATTTATATGTCGACGTCGATACACGTTTACGTAAGCTCGAACAACCTACCGAGGCGAGCGCGACAGCGACTGAAAAACCTGCCGCACCTGCTGTGGCTGAGGGCGCAGCCGATACCAAACTGTATGAGGCGGCACTCAATCAATTAAAGCAAGGAAATTACCCGCTAGCGATTTCTGCTTTTCAGGGCTTTTTACTCGCCTACCCGACGCATCAACTGGCGCCCTCAGCGCAATATTGGATGGGTAACGCACACTTGCAGCAACGCGAATATAAACCCGCGATTACTGTGCTACAAAAATTGGTCAGTACATCACCAGATCATCCGCGTGCCCCCGATGCTTTACTTGGTGTTGCTACGGCACAAGAAGCGTTGGGTGATCGTCGTGCAACAACCAAAACACTCGAACAGCTGATTGCAAAGTACGCAAGCAGCGACGCAGCCAAGACCGCCAAACAGCGCTTACAAAAAAAGTGAGTGCAGTGGAGCGAGACGAGTGCTGCGCTGTCGTTTTACTTTCGGGTGGGCTCGACTCAGCAACCACCCTTGCTTGGGCGCGACGCGAAGGTTATCGCTGCTACTGTTTATCTGTTGATTATGGACAGCGGCATCGCGTTGAACTTGATGCCGCGCGCAAACTAGCCACACAGTTTCAAGCCCAAGCGCACAAGATTGTGCGCATTGATCTGTCAGTGTTTGGTGGGTCGGCTTTAACCGATCTTCGAATTGACGTACCTGAAGACGGTGTTCAACCTGGGATCCCACTGACCTACGTGCCCGCGCGCAATACTATTTTGCTTTCGCTCGCGTTAGGTTGGGCTGAAGTGTTGGGCGCAAGCGATATTTTTGTGGGTGCAAATGCAGTCGACTATTCAGGTTACCCAGATTGTCGCCCCGCGTACTTGCACGCATTTGAAGTGATGGCCAACCTCGCCACCAAAGCAGCGGTTGAAGGAAAAAAATTATCGATCCGTGCGCCATTGGTCGATTTGTCGAAGGCCGACATCATTCGACTTGCAGCGTCATTGAACGTACCTTTACGCGAGACCGTGTCTTGTTATCAGCCCGATGCACTAGGTCAAGCCTGTGGTCGATGTGATGCCTGTCGCATTCGACAAGCCGGATTTGTCAGTGCCGGTCGTGCGGATCCAACCCGCTACATCAATGCAAGCACATGAATGACATAGCGACACCGGATCAAATCGCACTTTGGGTGACCACGAGTGCTTTTGTGCTGGGGTTTATTTTTGCATTGGTGGCGAGCCACACCAACTTCTGCACCATGGGCGCGGTGGCAGATTGGTACAACATGGGCGACAGTGGCCGCATGCGCATGTGGGTGATGACGATGGCGGTGGCCATCCTCGGTGCGAATGGCTTGCATGCACTTGGATGGATCGATTTAGGTAAAACAATTTACGTGAGCCGACAATTCACTTGGTTGGCGTACGTCGTGGGTGGTGGATGTTTTGGTTTTGGAATGACGCTTGCCTCGGGTTGTGGCGTCAAGACGTTGATGCGTATGGGGAGCGGCAATTTAAAATCAGCCATCGTATTTATGGTCATGGGCATGACGGCTTACATGACCTTACGCGGCTTGTTCGCGTCGCTGCGGGTTCATGTGATTGAGCCGGTTGTCATACAACTCCCAGTCACGCAGGATCTGCCTGCAGTGTTGGCGTATTGGACTGATCGCGCAGTGATGTTGAGTCGGCTTAATGTCGCGATGATTGTGGCTGCCGTGCTCGTGAGTTGGGCAGTCACGCATCGCGATTTTCGTCGCGAACCAATGTATGCCGTTGGTGCGTGCGTGTTGGGTAGTTTGGTGGCCGCTGCTTGGTATGTCACGGGCCATCTGGGCTATTTAGCTGAGCATCCGGATACCTTACAAGAGGCATTTATCGCCACCAATAGTGGGCGCATGGAGGGATTAAGTTTTGTTGCACCAATGGCATGGATACTTGAATACCTGATGCTTTGGACAGACAAATCACGCGTCATTACGTTTGGTATTGCTTCAGCTGCCGGCATTGTGTTGGGCGCTACCGTGTACGCACGCTTCAGCGGTAAATTTCGTTGGGAAGGATTTCGTGATGCCAGCGATACTGCACACCATTTGATTGGCGCAGCGTTGATGGGTTTTGGCGGAGTCACTGCGTTGGGATGCACCGTGGGTCAGGGGTTATCTGGGATATCGACCTTGGCCTTGGGTTCGATCGTGACAACCGCCGCAATCATCATCGGTAGCATTGCTGCGTTGAGATATCAAAACTGGCAGTGGACGCGCTAAAACGCTTCTTAAAGAGCCTCCACGTTGACGAAGCACACAATGAAACTGTAAAATTCACTTTCGTTTTTTTGGGTCGTTAGCTCAGCCGGTAGAGCAGCGGACTTTTAATCCGTTGGTCGGCGGTTCGATCCCGCCACGACCTACCAAATACGCACAAGGCCTCGCAGCGATGCGAGGCCTTTTTTTTCGCGAGTCTCGCAGCGATGCGAGGCCTTTTTTTTCGCGTGTCTCGCAGCGATGCGAGGCTTTTTTTTTGCGCGTGTCTCGCAGCGATGCGAGGCTTTTTTATTGTGTCTTCCAAGCCAGTGATGAGAACTTTCTTGTTTGAATGAAACACTAAAGAGTACGGGCCGCAATCTTGGTAACGCGTAACAGCCATCCATTGAAAGCACGCTAACGCCCTATGGATGATTGTGTTAATTTACATGGGAGCTTTTGTCAGCTTGAACAACCAGTGAGGAAATAAAGATGATCCCAGTGATTGTGCAGAGCGCAATTCAGCGTATTCGCAAAATGCGTATCCCCGGTGCGCAGTTACCTTATCCTCAAGACCAGCTGCAAGCGGGTGACGAAGTATCAAAAAGAAAAGACCGCACGGGCTCTATCGTCATCACCATCTTCTTGATTGCGGTATTGGTCGGTGTGATTTTTGTATTAGCGAGCTAATCGCCGCGCCAAGAGATACTCAGCCCCCAGATTGATGTGTAGGCATTGCGCCGTCCGTCAGTCATCCTGCAGTGCTGTACAAATAAATAAAAACGGAACAAGAATGGCGATGAAATTTGTCCAATCAGCGCTCGCCTTTCTCCTGTTTTGTGCTTGCAATAGCTCGATTGCCGAAATCATTGTTGTTACTACCAAGCATGAAGAAATTCAGACGGCATATTGGCCGCAGCCTAACTCGAGCGCTGTTCTAATTTGGTTGCCAGGCGGTGATGGCGCATGAAAAAGACACCAACACTTGGACAACGCCAGCCAGTTCGGTTGCGCTTTACGAGAAAATCAAATCGAACAATATCGCTCCCGTTGAATTTGCTTACGTGCATGGTGGCTTTGACGAAGGTAATCCCGCCACTAGCGGTCGGCACATGTATGCAGGTTCTTTGGATGAAGCGGCTGATCTTGTTTACAGATTCGTTGTGGGAACAAAAAGGTAGCTGGCTGCTGCTACAAGCTTGGCCATCGCGGTTGGACGGTAGTGATTTACCGCTACGCTGACTAAAGAAAACTTAAATGACGTGTTGGAATGAATAATTTCTTAGATCCAGCCATTCTGTTTTTTATCTTTGGTGCGTTTGCGGGTGCGGTAAAGTCCAATCTAGAGATTCCGCAGCCTATCGCTAGGTTCTTGTCTTTGTACCTTTTGATGGCGTTGGGCTTAAAGGGTGGCTTTGCGCTACAACAGTCAGGCTTTACTTTAGAAATTGGTTTGGCGCTAGGGCTGGCAATTTTTTTGGCACTGCTCATCCCGTTGCTAGGTTATACCGTTTTAAGAGCCCGGCTGAATCACTTCGATGCCGCAGCGATCGCCGCGACGTATGGTTCAGTGAGTGCGGTCACTTTTATTACTGCAACCCAGGCGCTCGATCAGTATGGAATCGGTTTTGGCGGACATATGGCTGCCGCAATGGCCTTGATGGAGTCCCCGGCCATTATCTTGGCGGTCTTGTTGGCAAATCGGGCAAGAGCCGCATCGACAACAATAAAACACCCAATGGGCGTGACCTCGATTCTTCACGAATCATTGACCGACGGTGCGCAGCTACTGTTACTAGGATCAATGCTGGTTGGCATGCTCAGCGGCGATATGGGACAAAAAATTATGGCGCCATTTTCAATCGATCTATTTAAGGGAATGCTGGCTTTTTTCTTGCTCGATATGGGGTTAATGGTAGCCAAAAATTTTGCAGGATTAAAAGGTAAGCCGCCGATCACGGTGTTCTACGCGATCATCGCCCCGCTCGTGCACGCAACGATTGCGCTGGGGTTATGTAAGGTAGTGGGGTTGCCTCTAGGCGATACCATTTTATTCATGGTGCTTGCGGCCAGTGCGTCTTACATCGCCGTACCTGCCGTGCTGCGGCACGCTCTTCCGGAAGTGAATCCCGCGCTGTATATGGGTATGTCATTGGGGGTGACGTTTCCCTTAAATATTATTCTAGGGATTCCGCTTTATACATCGATTGCCAAACTGATCCATTAGAAGGCAAGAGACAACAATCGCGTTAGCCAAACATGTATCCGCCGCTATAACTACGACATTCATTCAGCTTTCGTAGAATGTGCTTAGGTTGTTCGCATTATTTGCTTGGCGATTACCGCAGCACCCATACGGCGTAAGCAGAACTGAAGTCGTGTATGGCATGTTTTATTCTTATATCTAACAAGAGGTGATAAATGAAAATAGATCTCTATACCAAAATTGTTCTGACCGTGATTGCTGTGTGCCTCGCAAAAATTGCGTTGGTCGATGCAATTCCACAAGCCGTTGCACAGGGTAGCCCAACCAAGGTGGTTGTCTGCGATCCCTCCGGCTATTGGTGTCAGGGACGCAACGGTTGGCAGTAATCTGGCAGCTATGCCGATGGGCGATGCACTTGGCATTCGCCAAGATAGAAATTATCGGCCGACAAGACGGTGCAAATCTTGTTGCAGGTTGGTGTGGCAGTTAATCTTTAAGCGGTCCCTGCGCGCTCGCTTTGAAGTGATGCTAATTGATGAACAAAGCAAAGCACTCGGCGCGCAGCGAGGCTGACTCAATCCTCGGGCAGTAATTGGCTTTTCGAGTGACGGTGGCAAAGCAAAAGTGCCGCGCTCCTAGATCATGCATTTGGTCGCAGTAGGCTGCGCGTCCCCGAACGTGCGCCATGCACTGAGATCGCCCGCTGCCTTGCGTGGCTTTCTTGCAGCAATTGTCTCGTTCAATCGAGTCTTTGCGTTTGCTGCATTCAATATCAACGGCTGTGCTATCTAAAGCATACGCAGGGGTAAAGAGAATATGCAGCCATAACCATAAGATGGCGAATCGCATTGCATTTCCCTGTGTCATTTCTCATGTAAGAATCCCCTGAAGTTGCGCCCTCATGGGTGGTGCTGATCAAGCTCGGGTGACCACGTGTTTGCGATGCGATTCGATCAAGCCCATCACCGTATCTACATCTGGCATTTCTACGCCCATGCTCATAAGTTCTTCACGAAATATCGTGGCTACTTGATCAAAGGAATGCGCGGTAATTTCAACGCGGTGATGGGCATTTTTGACATAGCCATCCGGAAAAACCTTGAGCGGCTTACCAAGTAAGTAGGCAACATATTGAATTTGGTGATACTTAAGTTGTTCTTGATCAACATCAGAAAAATAACGCCTTAAATTTGGATGCACAAAGACGCGAGAGTAAAAATTATTAATTAGAGTAATTACGGTGTTCACGCCGCCATATTTATCGAATAACGTCATTGTTTTATCCAAAACATATAAGTAATTAGTAATTCAGTAAAACATAATATTTAAATTATGTATACAGATTGGGTGTATCGAAAGGATGAGAGCCCTTATAGGGCTTATGGTTAAGCGGCCCTTAAAAAACAACAATCGCAACATGGATACGTAGCTGGACGCGAGGCTTGAGAGAAATCCTGCAAATTTCTATGTCGAGGGCAAGTGATCTTTTGGCTTGTTAAAATAGGGATATAAAACCAGACGGGAGGAAAAAAATGGGTTCTTTGTCCCTCGGCAGCGTGTTTTCACGTGCATTTCAGGCTTTTAAAACCGCACCCTTACCCTTTGCGATGGCAGGGTTACTCACCTTTTTAACGGAACCGTTTACCCTGTGCATTTTGCTTGGCCCAGCCTTGGTGGGGTTTGCTCGGATGGTGGCCGAACTCGAAGACACAGGGAATGTCTCTTTGTCTACCTTATTTTCTGGCTTTAATCAGGTCGTCCCATGTTTGATTATTAGCGCCGCTTATGTGGTGGTCACCGTACCAACATTTACCGGGGTGTTATTTGTCCTTGTGGTGATGTTAGAGCCGCTCCTGAGTATTGCCACTTACATCGTTGCTAAGGGTGAAAACGACGCCTTAGTTGCATTTCAAAAGGCTTGGGATCTTTATAAAGTCAACTTTTTGAATGTCTTGGTTATCTCGATCTGCTTGAGTTTGTTTGGCGGTTTTGGCATTGGACTATGTGGGTTGGGCGTCTTTATCACATACCCAATTAATCTGATCGGAGAGTATTTCTTAGCGAAAGACCTCGTCGAGCAATCACGTACCGTTGATGCGTAGCGGTTGGTTCTGGCTGCTGGTTTGCAGCGGGATCGTACAAGCGCAGCCGTCGATCAGCCTGACATCATCATCGTTTGATTCGGCGGTCTTTGCGCGGGCGCGTGTGTTTGCAAAAATAGAGCAAGCAGATTACGACGCATCGCTGCGTACGATTTATATCCCACTAATGGCAAGTTTCGATGTGCCGATGCATGGGCCAGAAACGCAGGATCAGGACTATCAATCAATGACTGCGTTAGGCTTATTTGATTGTACAAACCAACTATTTACAACGGTGGATCACCGTTTTAAGTCATTACCATTTGCAGCAGGAAAAACCCTCGGTTGGGATGCCGCTGCACCGCAAGATCTGAAGTGGCTGTGGATTGATTTATTTCCGTCAATCAAAGAAATTTATATGAAAGCCCAACACCTTTGCGCTCAGTAACATTCCGGCATATGCGAGCCGCGACACAACATCAAGGCCGATACCTACGACTTGGTTTGTGCGCTCTACTGTTATCGTTCAGCGCGGTTGCGCAAGCACCGCTAGAGGTACGCGTGGCGCTGGTGATTGGTAACGCCGCCTATCCTGGGCGCGCAGCATTAACTAACCCAGTCAATGACGCGACAGCGATGAGCGATATTCTTCGACGGCTCGGATTTAAAGTCATCGAGGTACGCGATGCACGTCGCGAACAAATGAACCAAGCCATTGTGCAAACGCAAGCGGCGTTACAGGGTAAGCAAGGGGTGGCGCTACTGTATTACGCTGGCCATGGCGTGCAATTAGATTGGCGCAATTACATGGTCCCGATCGATGCGCGACTCGAAAAATCTGCAGATATTCCACGCCAAGCGGTTGATATCGATCAAGTGCTGAGTGCGTTTAAAAATGCGGGTACGCGGATGAATATTTTGGTGTTGGATGCCTGTCGCGATAACCCGTTTACCGAACAATCAACTGGGCGAGGTCTTTCACAACTTGATGCGCCACCAGGCACTTATCTTGCGTTTGCGACCTCTCCAGGCAACGTTGCTGCAGACGCAGATGCGGGCGGTGCACACGGGCTCTACACCCGCTTTCTTTTGCAAGAATTGCAGCAACCCGCGCGCATTGAAGATGTCTTTAAACGCGTGCGTTTGCATGTCAGAAAACAAAGTCAAGGTAAGCAAATCCCTTGGGATTCGAGTAGTTTGGAAGAAGATTTTTACTTCAATGACGGTATCAAATACACATTAAAGCCAACGCAAACCGAAACCCAACAATTAGCCCTGGTGCAAGCGCAAGCCGAACAAAAGCGACTGTCGATTGAAGCGGCACGTGAGGCAGCATTTACACGCGAAAAAGCAGATTGGGATCGGATTAAAAATACGCGCGATGCCAATGACATTTATGCCTACCTACAAAAGTATCCAACGGGATTAATTTCTGAGCAGGCACACGCTGCGCTAGAAAAATTAGCCAAGCCGCAAATCGTGATGCAAGCGGATAAAAATGGCATCGTGCAACAACCGGGTCAATCACGATTTCGTATAGGTGATATGCATGTCACGTTGGTACGGAATGGCTTTAACGATGTCGAGTTACGTAAAGGCACACAACGTGTCGACGCAATCAGTAATGATCGTGCCATCATTAATCAATCCGGACGCAACCCGATCATTCGCTCGCTGAATGGAGATCTGTACGAAGGCGTGGGGGCTAGCGGTCGAATTACCTACGATCCACCGTTAGTGATTTTCCCAAGTGGAGAACTGCAGGTTGGAAAAAAATGGGTTGGACGTACTGTAGAAACCACACCATCAGGCAAGTACAAGCGCGATGATGTGTACAAAATTACCGCGCTCGAAGACATAACGATTGCGGCTGGTACGTTTAAGGCGTTTAAGGTTGAAAACGAAGCGTTTCGTGAAGACGGTATTCACGTTGTAAACATCTACTGGCTGCTACCAGACTGGGGCTTCCCGATTAAATCTGAAGTTGAAGTCCGTACGCGTAGAGGCCAATACTTGCTGTGGGAAAAACGCGAAATGTTTTCACAAAAGCGAGGAGCAGGTTAGCGTCGCGTTTTACTCACCCGTACAGCGTACGGTTCAATCACTATTCGTCTTTGCTTTTGACCACGACCGTGCTGCAGATCATGTCATGAAGACCTTGTTTTTTTGCCGTAAAGGGCACAAACAAAAATCCAATGTTGAGACACTGCGAAGAAACAAACGCTTTGGCAAAGTAGCGACTGCAGGCGCGTACAAAGCTGATCCGTTCGCCATCTAAGTTGGTCACCTTCAAGCCTAGAATTTTTTTGCCAGGCGTGCCTTGCCATGCGGACGAAGTAAAAAAAGCTTCCCAAAGCGCACAAAACACTGCGAAGGCAAGACATAACACCACCATCAGTAGCGTCGGTATTGCGCTATCACTGTCCTCAAACGCCGCCACCACAAGAAAATACGGCACAGCCAATACACCCATCACGACGACGTACGGTACAAAATCAATCAGCGCAGCAACGACGCGAATCCAAAACCCTGCGTAATTGAGTGTCGTTGGCGAAGAGTCGTTACTGAGAGTTTGTGCGGTTGTCGTATTCGGCGTGGTTGCGGCCACCGGCGTCGCTGCAATGCCAACCGCCTGACCACAACCAACGCAAAACTTGGCTTCGGATAAATTTTGGGCGCCGCATTGAGCACAGAACATGGATCATCTCCGGAGGATGCGTACAATGAATGGTTTTCAGTGTAACGCTGCATCTTGCTGCTGTGAAGCAGCCGACCCTTAGGCTAGAGATGATTTATTTGCACAAGCTCCTCCCTTTGCTGGTGTCGCCATTAGTGCTGGTGCTGCTTTTGGGATTGTATGGCGTCATCAAGAAGCGTCGTCGATTCATGTGGATCGCGCTGTTAGGTTTGTATGTGGCCAGTCTGCCCTTGGTTGGCGATCGCTTGTTTGCGTTTGTCGAAGCTGGGCAGGTTCGCAGCGCAGCCGCTCAAGCACCCGTAGCTGATGCGGTGGTGGTGCTGAGTGGCATGCTCACAACAGTGCAAACTGCAGAGGGAGTGATATCCGAGTGGGGAGATGCCGATCGATTTTTTGGCGGTATAGAGTTGATGCAAGCAGGGCGCGCCCCCCTACTGATTTTTACTGCAGGCGTGTTTCCTTGGTTAGCCAATGCGCAACCCGAAGGCGTGGTCTTAAAGCGTTGGGCGCAACAGATTGGAATTGCAGAAAAAAATATTCGTGTCACCGCTGAGGTACAAAATACCGAGCAAGAAGCCCAAGCGGTCAAACAAGTGTTGCCGCAAGCGCAACCTAAAGTGTTGTTGGTCACGTCGGCGTTTCATATGCAACGTGCAAAAAAAATCTTTGAGAACGCAGGGCTACAAGTGCATCCGTATCCCGTCGACTTTAAGGTGAATGCACGATCGGTCACTTTGATGGATTTCTTCCCTCACCCAAATGCACTGGGCCAAACCGATACCGCGATCCGCGAAACTTTGGGGCGCGCGTACTACCAACTAAAATTTTGGGTGCGGTCGGTGTCGGCCAAATAAGCCGCACAGCAGCCGCGACGCAGGCTAAGGGGTCTTAAAAAAACCTTCGCACTCAGCGCGCATCTCCGGTTTTTTAATGCGCGGGCAATAGTTATCTTTGTGTGTCACCCGCGCAAAACACAGAAGCCGCGCGTCGGTCTCGTGAATCTGATCGCAATAGGTTAAGCGACCGCGGATCGCGCCGATGCAATGCGAGCGCTGCCCTAAGGCTTTTTGTTGCTCGCAGCAGTTGTCGCGCTGGACAGAATCACTTTTGTCACGGCAAGTGATGTCAATGGCGGACTTGTCTACAGCCAGCGCAGGTGGCGGCGTAGAAATCATCTGTAGAAAAGCAACGAGTAGAAAGAATCGCATCAGTGCTCGCTACAACCCATCAATAGGTTGCCGGAATATAAGGCGATTGTACGCTGTAAGCCGAAATAATTTTAGACAATGCAGGTTCTGCAGCCTTGGCTTGTTCGCGCGAAATATTGAGCGGGGTCGCGAACCCAAGTTGCTTGATCGAGGCGAGGTGCGCGTTTACCTCAGGCAAGACGTCCACATAGCGCGAAATATTGGCGCTGGTGTCTTGCAGCGCGATGCGATATGGGGTGGTGTACTGGGTTGTCACTTTGGTGATGGGGTCAGTAACAATCGCGCTATTGACGATCAGTTTTGAAAGAATGCCCGTTGTCGGATCAATCAACGCCGCATTGAAATCCATTTGTAGCTGACGCGCGTTTAACACAAGATCGGCCGGTTGCGTTTGGATAATGCTAGTCACGCGTGGCCCTAACGTTTGACCCAAGCGCGAGAGTGCATCGAAGTTTTTGCTGATGCTATCGGCGGTGTCTTCGACTGCAACGGCCAGGCCAATCGAGCGTGTAAACAACAGGGCATCATCCGCCTTGATTTTGGTGGGTGCGGTATTGCCACCGATGGCCTCAAAGCTTACTAAACGCGCGCCAAGATTGCGCAGGCCAGCTAGATTTTGCGTAATCGCAGCCGCGGAATCTTTTACCGATACTTGAAATCCGTCAATGCCAGATGCGTCAATGCGCGAGGCAAGGTCGATCGTGCGACTAAACTGCGTGACTTGAGACGCCGATAAGTTCAGCACAGTGTCGCTATCCATCGGACGGATCGCAGTGAGCGTATTTCCCAACACGTTCAGTGCTTGCAAACTTGCGGCAACATTGCTCGCAGTGTCGCGCACCGAAATACCGGACACTTGGCTGTTTGCAGTGAGCGTAGGCAAATCAGAGATCAGCGCATCTTGAATGACGAGTTTAAATGTCCCGCTAATCTTACTGAGCACGCCCGTGTTATCGCGTAACTGTTGCGGTGTGAGGCTGAGGACGTTGGCGTTTCCCATCAAAGTGATGCTGCCAATTTTGGTCTGTGCAGATTGCAATTGATCCAGGTATCGAGAAATATTGGCGCCACTATCAACAATATTAGCAATGGGCATCGCTAAACGCTGTTCAGCTTTACTTGTGGCGACGTAACGTGCCGCCGTAATTGGCGGCACAGTGACTTGGTTGGTTGGCAAGATCAAGGTGAGCTTGTCATCCAATACGCTCGCAATGCTTGTTAAACGATCTAAGTTGTTATTCAGATTTGCCGTGGTGTCTTTGATCGACACCGTAAATCCATTAATTTTGGAGAGTAACGATTCATTGCCATTGATGCTGGCAAATGAAAAAACCATGTTTGTTGCAGGTTGCGTGGTTTGTTCTAGGCGCGTGATGCGCTCGTTGAGTGGTTGCAGCTGACGCAAATTGGACTGCAAATTGGTGGCGGTATCGCTGGCGATGAGTGCGGGTTTGTTGACTAAGTTGAGCAATGCGGTTTGATTGTTAGTGAGATTTGCAACCGTGTCGACAATACGTTGCTGCGCGGTCGGAATTTTTGCGAGTACGTCTGGATACTGTAAGGCGATGCTTGCTGAAAAATCGACAGTTGTGTCTGGTGCTGCAACGGTCAGTGCTTGTAAGTGTTCTATTCGATCATGCCCGCTAGGCCATGCGATTAATCTGCGCAGATCATCCAGTTGGTTGAGAATATTCTCGGATGTATCGGCCACAATAAATTTAGCGCTTGCGCTATCAGGATCAAATTTGTAGTCATGCGGATCGGTAGCGATAAAATTAGCTGCTTCAGTGATGCTGATATTTTTAATTGATTGGATACTATCGATTCGGGAGTCTGATTGATAAGTTGCTAGGAGATTGTAGTCTGCAGCGATGAGCGAAAATTTAGGGGAGGCAATTAAATCAAGGATCGCGCTATTGTCCTCTAACTGCTGCGCCGTGATAGTCATCGGGGTACTTGGATCGCTGACGGTGACGCTTTCGATGGTGATTCCCGACAGACGCAGCTTATCTAAATTGCTCGCAATATTTGTCGCGGTATCGGTAATAGCGATCGCTTTGGCGGGAATAATTTTTTTAATCGTCGCTGCATCTTGAACCACTTGCCGCGCGCTTAACGTCAACGTGGTGTCTGGATCGGAAAGCGTGATTCTACTGAGCGTACTTCCAAGTGCTTGTAGGGTATCTAGTTTGGTGCCAATAGCTGTCGTGGTATCAGTGATCGACGTCGTAAAGCCAACAATCGTTTTGAGCACATCGGCGCAATCACTGGCATTGCTAGCGGCTAAATCAATAATACTTTGCGTAGAGTCGGTTTGCGTAATGCTACGTAAGCTACTGCCGAGTGGGATCAGGTTTCGAATATTGGTTTTGATATTGCTCGCGCTATCTGCGATGCTGATATTCAAGGAGGGTAATTTGCCTTTTTGCTGTGCCGAGAAATAAGTACTTGCGTAGGAAGCCGCCTCGCTCGCGGTGCTGGTGTTACGCGTCGTTTCTTGTTGCGTCACCATCGTGACTTTGTTGCGATACTTTGCAAGCGTATTCAAATTGGTGGTGATGTTATAAAAGCTATCCACTACGTTGATCGATTTAACGCGTGGATCAGCAACCGTTTTTGCGATATCTGCGATCGGTGCGGTGACAGTTAAGTTAGCTGTTTGAGGCAATTTTCTGGCAAACGTTGGGTCGCTCAGTAGCGCCCTCGAGCTCAATGAGATGCTTGTATTTTTGTCCGTAAAGCCAATGACATCGAGGCGTTTACCGAGTGCATTGAGCGCTGCGATGTTGCTCGAAATATTTGCACCCGTATCCGCTACGCGGACACCGAAGCCAGAAATTTTATTCAGCGCCGATACGTTGGCCTGCACATTTGAGGCACTCAAGATCAGCGGTTGTGGCTGACCAAGTTGCGTGATGCTGTTGAGTTTGTTGCTGGCGTTTTGTAGCTGCCCGAGATTTTTCGAGATGTTCTCTGCTGTATCTAACACCACTAAGTTGGTCACCTTGGGGTTGCTTGCGACGGTGTTTGCAGCCGCAGCAAGGACGCCGGTGACGGTGACCTTGGCGCCGGTGGTGAGTTTGCTCAGGATATCGGTGTTGGCGTTGAGTTGGCGCAGACTGATATTTAAGTTCGGTACCGCACCTGTAATGGTGAGACTACCGACGCGATCGCTGTACGCTTGTAGGTCACCCAGTGCAGCAAGGACGTTGCTAGGCGAATCGGCAATCACGACGCCGCTTCGACCACCGGCAAGATCAGATAAAGCCATACGCACCGAGCGAGCGCCGCCCGCAGGGTTACTCAGCCCCGCTAAATTACCGCTATTGCTGACGCCGTTAATTGGCATGGTGGACGCTTGGATTCGATCTGTTGATTTATAAGAGAAGAAAAGTGGGTTGCTGTGCTGAAGTGGGGTTGGGAGCGATCAAAAAACGCAGCGGCAAGTGATTGCCACGGATGGCAACAACTTGCCTAAGCTTGCATCCCTGTCGCATTCGTCGGTTTAGCCCAATCGGTGTTGCCCTTTAAGTTGCGTGACTGTTGTCCATCAAGCGCCGACTTTGGCGAAAATCGCCGAAATCATCAGAACCACGCAGCTGTAGAGCATGATTTTTGGGAAAAGCTGTTCCGAATAGGCATACAACTGGCCAAACCAGACGGCTAAGTTATGTTTTTCCATGATGTCTCTCCATTGATTGGCTGGCGTACTGGCCAGACTGACAAGCGGATTCAGCAAGCCCTATGCCAGCTGTGGGGCGAGGTCTTTGTCATGGTTTGTTAGAATCAGCGCAGAAGCTGCCTTGGCTGCCAAAACGCTGGGGTGCTTAAGAGACAACATCGGTTTGTTGTGTGAGTCGTACGTCGTTTTTAAGGGAGATAAAAATGAATCGGATGCTAGGACTTCGGTCGGAAATTTTGCGCGCTGTCGTTTTAACGATTGCGCTGTTGGGATTGGGCACAGCCCAAGCAGCTAGCTTTGATTGCGCAAAGGCCTCGCACCCTTCAGAAAAAATGATCTGTGCCTCGCCTTTGTTGTCGACGCTTGATGAGCAAATGGCCGCGGCCTACGGTAAGGCACGTCGTGAATCGCCCAATGCTGAAGCGCTCAAGCAAGAACAGATGCAATGGCTCAAGGAAGCGCGTGCCTGTACGAATGAGCCTTGCATGATGCAGGCGTATCAAACCCGTTTGATGGCCCTGGGTTTTGGTATCGCACCCCCTGCGGCTGCGGCCCCCGCGGCAGCGCCGGCTGCACCGGAGGCGGCACCTGCTGCCGCGCCTGCCGAAGCGCCTGCGGCTGCGGCCCCCGAAGCGCCACCCGCGCCAGTGGTAGAAGCGCCACCAGTGATGCATGAAGAGGCGAGCGGTGCATTAGGTTTAGCGGGTCGCATGCTAGAACACATTCCTGGTGCGCCTGTTGTCTCAGATGACGCATCGACTGGCACGATTGTGTTGGTGGTGATTCTTTGCTTAGTGTTGTTGGTGGTTTCGTTCGTGATTTCTTTCTTGCCAACCATCATTGCGTTTATGCGTGGCAGTGAAAAACGTATTCCGATTTTGTTGATTAATATATTTCTGTCTTGGACAGTGATCGGCTGGTGGGGTGCGTTGATTTGGGCTTTTGTATCGGCCAAACGCAGCGCCAAGTAAACGCATTGATTTGAATAGCACACGCCGCAAATGGTGTGTGCGTAAAAAAAGGGGACCCATGGGTCCCCTTTTTTGTACGCGTTGTTTTACGTTCGTCTGCGGATCTTTAAACCAACCACGGCAACTGAACGTGCCAAACGCAATGATTATGCGTTAAGCGCTATTCAATAAGCGCCATTTAATAAGCGCCATTCAATAAGCGCCACACCCAAGACACTAATATAAAACTTAAGACGCTACCCCACGCCCAAATCATCGCGCGATGTATCGTTGTATGTGCGGCAAATGATTGACCACGCACCCCTTCGGCAATCCAAATGAGTGTGTGTGCAGAGATCAACATCAACAGTGGCACGGCTGCTGGATTGGCTTGCCACGCACCCAGCCAATCGCCATTAAACAGCGCGGCACATGCATGCGTACCGCCGCAAAACGGACACGGTTTTCCGGAGATGTACCGAAATGCACATAAGGGCACGTTGCCCAACCCGATCAGTGCGGGTGCACCGTATTTTGCAATGGGCCAAAACGCAACACTCCCCAATCGCCAAGCGCGTTCGCTGGGTGGGAGTGGTGAGTGAAGTGTCGTCAGCGCGGCGTTCATCAAAATGACCGAGGGGTGGGAAATCCCAGCCCCTCTGCGGCAAGGTGTCGGTTTAGGTTGTGCTCACGCCTTCGGCCATTTGCTTGGACATGTGATGCATGCCGATAAACGCAATCGGTAAGGTCACCAAATAACCAATCAAACACGCCACCATACCAAGTGAGCTCACCAGCGAAAGTACGATCAAACAAAAGAAGGCGCCAAAAATATTGGGTTTGAGCATGGCCCAGCCCCGTTTAATTGCGTTCACGCCGTCGGTTTCGCCTTGTGCAATTAAGTACAGTGCCATCGGTGTGAGTGCCATCAGCAGCAGTCCGGGAATCACGCAGAGCAAGTAGCCAATCGACATCAACGTGGTGCCAATCAAAAAGGCGATCAGCGAAGGAATGAAGTAATCAAACCCTTTAAACACCTCCCCGATTTGCGCTTTCTCACCGTCGGCGGCTTTATCGATCATGCGCATGTAACCCACCATCAACGGACCGCTGAGAATGCCAAAGCTCACGCTGCCTGCGGTACCCACAATCAATGTCGCGGCAATGTGCGCGAGTGGATCTTTTTTAAGTCCAGCAATGCCTGCCGAAATACATTCGCCAATTCTGATCGATGCCATCGCAACCCCCGCTTGAAGCGTGGCCTGCTGCATGCGCGTTAGGCCACGTATGAGTGTGAAAACTTGTAAACAAGAAACACTGAATTATAGGCCGCGAGCTTGCACAGCCATTGAAAGCTTTTTTAGTTTGATTGTCGCGACGCCCGGCTAAGTTTGCTGCAAAGCACCATAATCTGGGTAGATAGCTGGGTTTAGGTTGGGGTTTTTTCTTTGGGTTGTTGTAAAATTCCGTTATCGACTCAAGCAAATGCGGGTTT